>DASTKG010000097.1:0-68525 GCA_035716005.1 Candidatus Eiseniibacteriota bacterium | reverse complement strand
GGTCCGGAAAGGGGGGATCATGCCGAGCGACTTCTGCTATCGCGACGATACCGACGTCTACGTGACCGTCTATTGGGGGTCGGTCTCCATCGTCGATATCCTCGAGACGATCCTCAAGCGCGCGCACGATTCCGATCTCCGCGCCGCGAAAGCGCACATCGTCGACATGTCCCTCGCGACTTGGGCCGAGGCGCCGACGTCGCAGGTGCGCGAGCAACTCGAGCGTCTCCGGCCCGCGTTCGCGCCGCCGAAGATCCCCACCGCGTTCGTCACGCCGGGCGAGTTCTTCTACGGGCTCGCGCGCATGTACGCGCTCATGGAAGTGATCTACGGCGGCGCGAAGGTCGAGGTCTACCGAAGCTGGGACGCCGCCGCCGCCGCGCTGGGCATTCCGCTCGCGTCCGCCGAGGCGTGGACGCGCGAACGGAGCCGGGCCGACCGCTAGATTCCACGACGCATCGTTCCAGACCGGGGGAAGTTCATGGCCAAGGAGAAACGCCCCTCCGGCGGGGAGAAGAACGCCTCGCCGGCGCCGCCGAACTCGACCGCCGCCATCGCGGCGCTGCTCGACGAGAACCGCACCTACCCGCCGGCCGCCGACTTCACGAAGGCCGCGCACGTGAAGGACGATTCGCTTTACCAGCAGGCCGCCGCCGACCTGGAGGGTTTCTGGGCCGCGCGCGCGGCGGATCTCGATTGGTTCGTGCGCTGGCACACCGTGCTCGACTGGAACGGTCCCGACGCGAAGTGGTTCGTCGGCGGGAAGCTGAACGTCGCCTACAACTGCGTCGACCGCCATCTGCGCGGGCCGCGACGCAACAAGGCCGCGCTCGTCTGGGTCGGCGAGCCGGGCGAACGGCGGACGCTCACCTACTGGGATCTCTATCGCGAGGTGGGGCGCTTCGCGAACGGGCTGAAGAAGCTGGGCGTGCAGAAGGGCGATCGCGTCGCCATCTACATGCCGATGGTTCCCGAACTCCCGATCGCCATGCTCGCCTGCGCGCGCATCGGCGCGGTCCATAGCGTCGTCTTCGGCGGCTTCTCCGCCGACGCGCTCCGCGATCGCATCAACGACGCGACCGCGAAAGTTCTCGTCACCGCCGACGGCGGCTTTCGCCGCGGCGCGATTCTCCCGTTGAAGCACGACGCCGACGCCGCGGTCGAGGGTTGCCCGAGCATCGAGCACGTGGTCGTCTTCAAGCGGGGCGAATTCCAGGTGCACATGAAGGAGGGGCGCGACCACTGGTGGCATCGCCTGGTCGACGGGGTTTCCGACGACTGCTGGCCCGAGCCGATGGACAGCGAGGACCTCCTCTACACGCTCTACACGTCGGGCACGACGGGGAAGCCGAAGGGGATCGTCCACACCACGGGCGGCTACCTGACCGGGACCGCCGCGACGACGAAGTGGGTCTTCGATCTGAAGGAGGAGGACGTCTTCTGGTGCACGGCCGACTGCGGCTGGATCACGGGGCACTCGTACGTCGTCTACGGCCCCCTCGCGAACGGCGCCACGGTCGTCATGTACGAGGGCTCGCCCGACTGGCCCGACAAGGACCGCTTCTGGCAGATCGTCGAGGAATTGGGCGTCAGCGTGTTCTACACGGCGCCGACCGCCATTCGCGCGTTCATGAAGTGGGGACCCGAGTGGCCGGCGAGACATCGGCTCACCTCGCTCCGGCTCCTCGGCTCCGTGGGCGAGCCGATCAATCCCGAGGCGTGGGTCTGGTACCACAAGCACATCGGGGGAGAGATCTGCCCCATCGTCGACACGTGGTGGCAGACCGAGACCGGGATGATCCTCATCTCGCCTCTCCCCGGCGTGACGGCGACGAGGCCGGGCTCGGCCACGCGCCCTCTTCCCGGCATCGACGCCGACATCGTGAACGAGAAGGGCGAGACGGTGAAGGAGGGGGGCGGCTACCTCATCCTCCGGAAGCCGTGGCCCGCGATGCTGCGCGGCATCTACGGCGATCCCGAGCGGTTCCGGCAGAACTACTGGTCGCGATATCCGGGCCTCTATTTCACGGGCGACGGCGCGAAGCGCGACAAGGACGGCTACTTCTGGCTCCTCGGCCGCGTCGACGACGTGATGAACGTGGCCGGGCACCGCCTTTCGACGATGGAGGTGGAGAGCGCGCTCGTCGACCACCCGTCCGTCGCCGAGGCCGCGGTGGTCGGGCGGGCGCACGAGATCAAGGGGACCGCCGTCGTGGCCTTCGTCACGATCCGGGAAGGGGAGGATCGCGGACCCGCCGCCATCGACGATTTGAAAGACCACGTGGTGAAGAAGATCGGGAAGATCGCGCGGCCGGACGAGATCATCCTCACGGCCGATCTTCCGAAGACGCGGTCGGGGAAGATCATGCGCCGGCTCCTGCGCGACATCGCCGAGGGGAAGGCGGTGGGCGACATCACGACCCTCGCCGATCCGGGCGTGATCGCCCGGCTGAAGACGATGTACGAGGACAAGGAAGGGTAGGAACGCGGGGCGTCCTCGCCGCCCTCAGACCTCCAGGCGCGAGGCGAGCTGCGAGAGATTCTCGAATCGCGTCGATCCGGGGAGGTCGGGCGGCGCCCCTTCGCCCCCCAGCCAGAGTTCGACCCCGCGCGGAAGGGCCGCCCGCAGCGCGCGAATCGCCGAGGCCGCTCCCCGGCGGCGGCTGGGCGACACGCTCACGGCGACGGCCCTGGCGCCGGCGTCTTTCGCGAAGGCGGCGATCTCCCGAACGGGCGTGTCCGGGCCGAGGTAGGCGACGCGCCAGCCGCTCATCGAGAGAAGCAGCGCCACGCTCAAGAGTCCGATCTCGTGCAGGTCGCCGGGGAGCGTGGCCGCCACGGCGACGGGCCCCTCCGCGCGCTCCTCGAAGGGGCGCCGCGCCTCGCGCAGGAAATCGGCCACGACTCCCGACGCGAAGTGCTCGTGCCGCACCGAGAGGGTCCCCTCCGCCCAGGCCGCTCCGATCTCGTGAAGGAACGGCGCCACCACCCCGCCGAGGCACTCGATCGGTCCGAGTCCCGCCCAGGCGTCGACGAGGGCGCGGCGCAGACTCCTCCGATCGAGCGAGCGCGCCGCGGCGAGGAGCGATGCGATGAGGGGGGCCCCGCCGGCGAGCGTCGTCGGGGCCGCTCCTTCGCGCCGGCCGCGTCGCTCGCCCGCCCGCGGGCGCTCCCCCGGCCGCCTCGCCTCTCCGAGAAGCTCCTCGAGTTCGCTCAAAGGGAGCCGCATGACCTCCGCCGGCGTTCGTCCGAGATCGAGCGCGCGGCGAAGCGCGCGCAGGTGGCGCACCGTCTCGACCGGATAGAGGCGATGGCCGGAGGGCTTTCGGGAGGGGACGGGGACGCGATAGCGGCGTTCCCAGGTGCGAAGCGTGGACGGGGGGATGCCGGTCGCCCGCGCGAGGGTGCCGATGGTGAGCCACCCCGGTTCCGCGCGACGATGGACCTTCGATGCGCTCATGACCGTGGACATGGTAGCGCGCCCCTTCCGGCCCGCAAAGACGAACCGGCGCCGGGGATGGTCGTCACCCCGGCGCCGGCCGTCTCGGGCTTCCTTAGCGGGGGATGAGGACGGTGTCGATCACGTGGATGACGCCGTTCCGGGCCGCGATGTCGGTCGCCGTGATGCTCGAGTCGTTGATCTTCGCGCCGCTGATCGTGGTCGTCTGGCCGTTCGCCATCGTGATCGAGCTGCGGCTCAGGACGTCCGTGGCGCGCAGGTCGCCCGCCGCGACGTGATAGAGGAGCACGTTCTTCAGGGCGACGGGATCCTTGAGGAGCGACTCCACCGTGCCCGGAGGGAGCTTCGCGAAGGCCGCGTCGGTCGGGGCGAAGACCGTGAAGGGTCCCTTCCCCTGGCCCGAGAGCGTGCCGACGAGATCCGCGGCCTCGAGCGCCGCGAGGAGCGTGCTGAACTGGCCCGCCTCGCGGGCGACCTGGACGATGTTCTTGTCCGGCTTTCCGGCGGCGAACGCCGGGGCGACGAAGAGAGAGCCGAGAACGAGGGCCGCCGCGACCGCGATCGCGGTGGGGGCGCTGAAGCGAGTGACGATGGAACGCATGGTGGTCGATCTCCCGAAGAGGTTGTGGTGTCGTCGATTCGATTCTCGCCTCCCGGTTCGGCGGCGGCGCCGGCTCGCGCCGGCGCCCCGCGGCCCGATGGGTCCGGGCTCGGCGCTTCGGGGAGGCTCCGGAGTCGCCGTACCCCTTCAGATGCACCGATATTGAATAGATTCTGAGTAATTAGTGAGCGAGATCGGCGGGACCGGGGCGCGATCCCCCCCGCCGGGGGGGCGGCGACGGAGCGGCTCGCTCGGAATCGGGGGCGGCTATCGCCCGGGGCCGGGCGTCGGAAGCGGCTCGAGGCCGAGCTGCTTCAGATAGGTTTCCTGCCCGTTTCCATGAAGCTGCCAGTACGGGAGCCGGGCGGATCCGGCCAGCTCGGCCGACTCCGTCGCCTCGCTCGCCTTTCGGTCGCCCGCGGCGCCGGCGGACCACGACCAGCGGACGATCCGGTGGGGATAGGGGCGTTCCACCCAGAACGATCCGGTGCGGGAGTCGGCCGTCCTCACCCGATAGAGATCGGCCTGGAACGTCCCGGCCGGAACCGTCACCCGCTCCGCCTTCGCCGACCGCTCGATCGTGGCGTTCACCCAGGAGAGCGGCCGGTGGGCGAGACGGCGCACGAAGGAGCCGGGCAGGAGCGCCACCGTCCTCCTTTCCCCCGCGCGCAGGAAATCGCCGCGGAGCCCCCGGACGAGGATGAAGAGCTGGTCCTCCGAGACTCCGCCGGGCGGCCGGCGAAGCGATCTCTCGCCGCTCTCTCCCTCGAAGTAGGAGCGGAGCGACTGCCGCGCCGCGTCCCGGTCGAAGAGAATCTCCTCGTAGACGTTTCCGCACCACTCCGAGCCGGAGAAGGAGACTTTCACGGGGGAGAAGTCGCGCGAGCGGACGAAGACCGAGGTCATCGTGTTGTAGTCGTAGATGCCGGTCTGGAAATCGCGCACGAGGTTCATCTTCAGCGCCTCGAACGTGTCGGCGGGGTTCTTCGCGGGATCGTCCGCCTTCACGCGCTTCGATTCGCTGAAGGGCTCGGTCACGGTGATCATGACCGCCTGTCCCGCCCGCGGCTCGCCGTATCGGAGGACGTGATAGCGATAGCCCGACAGCTCGGCGCGGCCGTCCTGCCAGTGCGACTCGAAGGTCGGCCCGCGAACGCCCGAGCCGAGCGCGAAAGCCGGAAGGAGCAGGGCGGCGGCCAACGCGGCGAGCGCGGCCGGCGCGGCCCCGATTCGTTCGTGGCGCATCATCGATTCTTCCCCTTGGCGCGGGTGAGGTGACGCGAGACCGGTTCCGCCGTCGCGGCGGACGTTCGGCCGAGTATAGACCCGGCGCCCTTCGCCGAGTTGCCGGTTGCCTCCGAGTTCGGGAGGGGTAGACTTTCGGGCACGTACCGGAACCGGACGAACAGGAGAAGGAGGCCCGCATGAATCCCACGTCGCCGAACCCGCTCCAGGAAATCCAGGCACTCGAGCAGGAGCTTCTCGAAAAGTCGCAGCGGCTGGCCGAGCTGAAGCGCGCGGCGCCCCGGGAACGCGTCCAGGACTACCGGCTCGCCGCCTGGGACGGGGAGGCGACGCTCTCGTCGCTCTTCGGCGGGAAACGGGATCTGATCGTGGTCCACAACATGGGGAAGGGATGCCGCTACTGCACGCTCTGGGCCGACGGATTCAACGGCGTCTGGCGCCATCTCGCGAATCGCGCCGGATTCGTGGTCTGCTCGCCCGACTCGGTGGAGACGCAGAAGGAGTTCGCCCAGAGCCGGCAGTGGGGCTTTCCGATGGTGTCGGGAGCGGGATCGACCTTCATCCAGGACATGGGATTCCGCGGCGAGAAATCGTGGCTTCCGGGCGTGTCGACGTTTCGGCTGGCCGACGACGGCACGATCGAGCGCGTGGCCCGAGCCGAGTTCGGTCCCTACGACCTCTACTGCGGCGTCTGGCATCTCATCGCGCTTCTCGCGGAGGGCGAGAAGGGCTGGGAGCCGAAATACTCGTACTGACAGACCTCTCTCCCGGGTGAGAGGATGACGCCCATGCCGGCACCCGGTCGTTCCCTCGCAGGAGTCGAACTCCGCGCGCCTCGCCTGGAGGCGGCGGCCGAGGTCGTCGGAGAGGACGCGCTCGCGTTCATCGCGGACCTCTCTCGCGCCTTCGCACCCCGCATCGACGAGGCCCTCGCCCGCCGCGCCGCGCGGCGCGAACGGCTGGCCGCGGGGGAGCGGCTCGGCTTCCTTCCCGAAACTCGCGACGTTCGCGAGGGGAGATGGCGCGTCCCGCCCGCCCCCGCCGATCTCCGGAAGCGGATCGTCGAGATCACCGGGCCCGTCGATCCCAAGATGGTCATCAACGCGCTCAACTCGGGCGCGGACTGCTTCATGGCCGACTTCGAGGATTCGACCACGCCGACATGGGCGAATCTCATCGAGGGGCAGCGCTCGCTCCACGCCGCCGTTCGTCGGACGCTCGCGCACGACGATCCCGCGTCGGGGAAGGAGTACCGCCTGGTCGAGACGCCGGCGGTCCTGCTCGTACGCCCTCGCGGCCTCCATCTCCCCGAGCGGCATCTTCTCGTCGACGGCCGGCCCGTGCCGGGCGCGCTCTTCGATTTCGGGCTCTATCTCTTCCACAACGCCCGGGAGCTCCTGCGACGGGGATCCGGTCCCTATTTCTATCTCCCCAAGCTGGAGTCCCACCTCGAGGCCCGGCTCTGGAACGACGTATTCGTCGCCGCGCAGGAGACGCTCGGAATCGCGCGCGGCTCGATCCGGGCGACCGTTCTCATCGAGACCCTCTTCGCGGCGTTCGAGATGGACGAGATCCTCCACGAACTGGGCGAGCACGCGGCGGGGCTCAACTGCGGGCGGTGGGACTACATCTTCTCGATCATCAAGGCGCGCCGCCACGATCCCGCCGCCGTCATGCCCGACCGGAGCCGGATCACCATGGACCAGCCGTGCATGCGGGCCTACACGCTCCTCTCCATCCGCACGTGCCATCGCCGCGGCGCGCACGCCATGGGCGGCATGGCGGCCCAGATCCCCATCCGAAACGACGCGGCGGAGAGCGCGATCGCCCTCGAGAAGGTGAGGGCCGACAAGGAGCGCGAGGCGCGGGACGGCCACGACGGCACCTGGGTCGCCCATCCGGGGCTCGTTTCGCTGGCGCGCGAGGTCTTCGAAGCGGCGCTCGGCGGGCGGGCGAACCAGCTCGATCGGCTGCGGGAGGACGTGTTGGTCACCGCCGATCAACTCCTGGAAGTCCCGCGAGGCGCCCGGACCGACGCGGGGCTGCGGCACGACGTTCGGGTCGCCGTCCAGTACCTGGAAGCCTGGCTTCGGGGCACCGGATGCGTCCCTCTCTATCACCTCATGGAAGACGCCGCGACTGCCGAAATTTCCCGAGCGGAACTCTGGCAGTGGATCCGCCACGGGGCCCTCCTCGACGACGGACGCAGGGTGACGGCGACCCTGTTCCGGGAGATCGTGGAGGAGGAGATGCGAACGATCGAAGGCGAGGTCGGCATGGCGCGGTTCGAGAAGGGCCGATACCGGCAGGCGAAGGATCTCTTCGTCCGTCTCTCGACGTCCGAGGTTCTCGAGGAGTTCCTGACTCTTCGGGCCTACGAGATCGTCACGACCGAAATCGAAGAGGAGAAGCCATGACACCGCCTCCCGCCGGATCCACGCCGCACGAGCCGCCACCCGTCGCCGCCGATCGCTGGGCCGGCATCGAGCGCCCCTACACGGCCGAGGACGTGGAGCGGCTCCGCGGCTCGATTCGGATCGAGCATACGCTCGCGGACCGGGGGGCCCGGCGCCTCTGGCACCTCCTCCGCACGCGCGACTACGTGAACGCGCTCGGGGCGGTCACGGGGAATCAGGCCGTGCAGCAGGTGCGCGCGGGGCTCCAGGCGGTCTACCTGAGCGGCTGGCAGGTGGCGGCCGACGCGAATCTCGCGGGGCAGACCTACCCCGATCAGAGCCTCTACCCGGCCAACAGCGTTCCCCACGTGGTGCGCCGCCTCAATCAGGCCCTCCAGCGGGCCGACCAGGTGGAGCACGCCGAGGGCGCGCCGTCGCGCGACTGGTTCGCGCCGATCGTCGCCGACGCCGAGGCCGGCTTCGGAGGGCCGCTCAACGCGTTCGAACTGATGAAGGCGATGATCGAGGCGGGCGCCGCCGCCGTCCATTTCGAGGATCAGCTCTCGTCGGAGAAGAAGTGCGGCCACCTGGGCGGAAAGGTTCTCCTGCCCACGGGGCAATTCATCCGCACGCTCGTGGCGGCGCGCCTCGCGGCCGACGTGATGGGCGTGCCGACGCTCATCGTCGCCCGGACCGATGCCGACAGCGCGAAGCTGATCACCAGCGACATCGACGAGCGCGACCGGCCGTTCCTGACCGGCGAGAGGACGACGGAGGGCTTCTTCCGGATCACCGGCGGCGTCACCATGGCGATCGCGAGGGGACGCGCCTACGCTCCCTACGCCGATCTCCTCTGGTGCGAGACCTCCACGCCCGACCTGAAGGAAGCGCGCGAGTTCGCGGAAGGGATCCACGCCGAGTTCCCGGGGAAGATGCTCGCCTACAACTGCTCTCCCTCCTTCAACTGGAAGGCGAAGCTCGACGACGCCACCATCGCGAAATTCCAGCGCGAGCTGGGCGCCATGGGCTACAAGTTCCTCTTCGTCACGCTGGCCGGCTTCCACGCCATCAACCACGGCATGTTCGAGCTGGCGCGCGACTACAAGGAGCGCGGGATGACGGCCTACAGCCGGCTCCAGCAGGACGAGTTCGCCTCGGAGACCCACGGCTACACCGCGACGCGCCACCAGCGCGAGGTGGGAACGGGCTACTTCGACCACGTCGCTCAGGTGATTTCGGGAGGAGCCTCCTCCACGACCGCCCTCGAGGGATCGACGGAGGCGGCGCAGTTCAAGAAGAAGTAAGGGACGCGGGTCGCCGCGGGGCGCTTCGGCCTCGACGATTCGGCGGAACGTCGTACGATGGGGCCCATCCGGGCCCCGTTCGCTTTTGGGCGATCGGACCGTTGGACGAATCGAGGGGGGAGAGTTCCCTCCCGGACGTTCGTTCCACCCCGCTTCGAAGGAGGCAATCCCATGCGACGAGTCCATTCCACGGCGACTCTCATCCTGGGCAGCGCGCTGCTTCTCGCGACGGCCACGCCCGCCCTCGCCGACATCTCGGTCGGCACGAACTTCGGCGTCGCGATCTACAGCCCGGAGGAGGGCGGCGACAACTCGACGCTCATCGGCGTTCCCTCCCAGGCGGGTCTCATCGGGACGATCCGCCCCGGGCTCCGTGTCGGCGGCGCCGGCGAGAAGCGCGATCACGAAGGCTACGTCGATCTCAGCTACGACGCCATCAGCTCGAACGGCTCGGGCATCCACGCCCTCCGGATCGGCGCGAACTATCAGTACAACTTCGGCGGCTCCTCCACCCGTCCCTACCTCACGTTCGGGGGCGGGATCTACAACGTCGGCGGGGAGAGCGTCAGCGCGACGAGCCCGACCTTCGGCGGCGGCGTGGGCCTCGGCGTTCCGCTCAGCGAGAACCACGGCCGCTTCCGGATCGAATTCCGGCTCGATCACCTGAACGAGGGGAAGGACGGGGGAGACGTCGTCATCGACGCCGCGAACGTCTATCAGTTCACGGCGGGCTTCGACCTCTGGATGAAGAACTAGCGGCGTCCGTTCGCGCCGAGGCCCCGCGCCGCGAGCGTGGCCGCCTCGGCGCGGAACGGCTTCAGATCCTTGTGGCCGTTCGGATGGATCGAGTTGGTGAGGAGCACCAGGTAGCCGTCGCAGGCCGGGTCGATCCAGATCGAGACGCCGGTCCAGCCCGTATGGCCGAACGAGTCGCGCGAAAAGCCCGCGCCCCGCGGCGCCGAATAGGGGCTCTCGATGTCGAAGCCGAACCCTCGCCTCACCCCCGCGGCGCCCGGCGCCTGGTTCGTCGTCATCGCGCGGACCGTCGCCTCGGCGAGAACGCGGCGCCCGCGGTCGACGCCCCCCGCCAGGATCATCGACGCGAAGCGGGCCACTTCCTCTCCCGTCCCGAAGATTCCGGCGTGCCCCGCGATTCCGTCGAGCGCCTTCGAGCGCGTGCGGGGGTCGTGCACGCGCCCGCGCAGCCATCGGCCGCGAACCTGTTCCGTCGGCGCCACCCGCGCGCGGTCGCGCGCCTTCGTTCCGAATCGCGTGTCGCGATAGCCGAGCGGGGCGAAGATCCGCTCCTCGGCGAGCGCGTCGAGCTTCTTCGCGAAGCGGCGCTCCAGGACTCCCTGCAGGAGGACGTAGCCGACGTCGGAGTAGGTGAACTTCGCTCCCGGCGGCGACGCGAGCGGCTCCCGCGCGATGGCGGCGTAGAGCGCGCGCTTTCCGCCCCGGTAGTCCGCCATCGGGTTGTCGGGGACGAAGCCCGCGGTGTGGGTGAGGAGCAGGTGGAGGGGAAGGCGTCCGACCTCGCTGCCGCGGGTCTCGGCGATCCAGCGCTCCACCGGCTCGAGGAGGGAGAGTTCGCCCCGGACTCCCGCCTCGACGACCAGCGGGGCGGTGACCATCACCTTCGCGAGCGAGGCGAGGTCGAAGATCGTGTCGAGGGTCATTCGCTCGCGGCGGGGAAGGATGGCTCGCGAGCCGGCCGAGACGCGGTGAACGACGCCCCCGGCGCGGCCGACGTACGCGACCGCGCCGGGGACGACGCCCTCGCGCGCCGAGCGGCGCAGGAATTCGTCGAGATCTCGGAAGTGGTTTCGCGCGGGGCGCGCCCCCGCGCGGCGCTTCCTCATGGGCATGCGGCCAAAGATAAGCGGCGACGCCATTTCGGCGCACCCGCAAAGATTCGGCAGGGCCCCCGGCCGGCCGCGAAAATTCCCGGGACCTCTCCGATTGGAGCGGTGTATCTGGGGACGTCACCCTCCGACGCGGGTGGGTAGAGACCGGAGTCCTAGAGCCGACGCCCTGACGGGGCCCATCCCCTGCCAGGGCGGCGGCGTTTTCGGAGCGCCGGGCTTTGGCGGGGGGTCTCCGTGGCCCTGTCGCCAAGAATCCTCTCGCTCCTTTTGGGAGTGATTCCTATGCTTCAACGCCGTGATCCCGCTCCGCGACGCCAACCCATCGAGCCGCTTTCCGGTCGTCACCCTCGCCCTCATCGCGCTCTGCACGGCGGCCTACCTCTACGAGGTCTCCCTCGGACCGGGCATGCAGGCCTTCGTGGGCGCCTACGGGCTCGTGCCGGGGGAGGTCACCTACGGAATCCAGAGCCGCCAGATCGACGTCTTCGGCCTGCTTCGGCCCTTCGTCACATCGATGTTCCTGCACGGCGGCTGGCTCCATTTGATCGGGAACATGTGGTTCCTCTGGATCTTCGGAGACAACGTCGAGGACACGCTCGGCGCTCCTCGATTTCTGATCTTCTATCTTCTGTCGGGGCTGGGTGCTGGGGCGGCGCATTATTTGCTCCAGCCTTCCTCGGCAGTGCCGACCATCGGAGCGAGCGGGGCGATTGCCGGCGTGCTGGCGGGGTACATGGTTCTCTTCCCCCGCGCGCGCGTGACGACGCTCGTCCCGCTCGGGTTCTTTCTCCGCGTCATGGAACTCCCGGCGCTCCTCCTCATCGGGCTCTGGCTGGCGATCCAGGTTGTGAGCGGCCTGCTCACGCTCGGCTGGACGGGCGGCGGCGTCGCGTGGTGGGCCCACGTGGGGGGCTTCCTGACCGGCGCGCTCCTGGTCCGCCTCGTCACGCCTCGGCGGGTCATGGCGTAGGTCGTACTCTTGCACCGCCCGAGGCGGCACTCGAACTGATACCCTGGGACCAGACCTGACAACTTGACTGTCCGGCCCCGTCTGCCACAATCGTCCCTGAAAGGAGCCGGCGCCCGTCCGAGCGCCTAACCCACACAAACGCCTATGAATACAACTCTTAAGATCGTCGTCGTGTCTCTGATCGTCATCGGTTCGGTGACCTATCTCATCCTTTCCGGAGTCAAGCAGACCGGCATGCAGTACATGACGGTGACCGAGCTGGCTCAGTTGGAGAGGGCTCCCAAGGCGGGCGGCTTCCGTCTCGACGGCATCGTCGCGGCCGGAAGCATCCAGTACGACCAGAAGGAGCCGCGCCTCAGGTTCCGCATGACCGACGGCAAGGAAGCGGTCAACGTGGTCTACGACGGCCTCATGCCGGACGCATTCGCCGACGGCCGCGACGTCGTCGTCGAGGGCACCTTCCGGCACACCGATCGCACCCTTCACGCCACGAAGCTCGTCACCAAGTGCCCCTCGAAGTACGAGTCCCAGGGCCTGGGGGAGGACAAATCGTGAGCGAAATCGGCCGCCTCGCGATTCTCATCGCGTTTCTCTGCGCCGTCTGGTCGGTCGGATCGATCGCGTGGGGGCTCCGGGCCGGTCTGGCCGGGCCGCTTCGGAGCGGACGGAACGCGCTCTGGGCCGTCTGCGGCCTGACGCTCCTGGCCACCATCATCCTGGTCCGCGCGATGATGGCCCACGATTTCAGCTATCGCTACGTGGCCGAGCACACGAGCCTCGACCTCTCGCCCTTCTATTCCGGGGCGGCGCTCTGGGCCGGGCAGGAGGGGTCGCTTCTTCTCTGGCTCCTCATTCTCTCGCTCTACGGCGCCGCGTTCCTCTGGCTCTACCGGAAGCGGCTCGATCCCTTCTACGACGCGGTCGCGATGGTGGTCGCCTCCGTGGCCGTCTTCTTCACCTATCTCCTCGCCTTCGTCTGCTCGCCGTTCCGAATCCTGGCGAACCCGCCGGCCGACGGGCAGGGGCTGAATCCGCTGCTCCAGGATCCCGGCATGATGATCCACCCGCCCATCCTCTACACGGGGTACGTCGGCTTCATCATCCCGTTCGCCTTCGGGATCGCGGTGCTCCTCATGAACCGGACGGGAACGCGCTGGATCGAGGAGGTCCGCCGCTGGACGCTCTTCTCCTGGATGTTCCTCGGTTTCGGGATCCTTCTCGGCGCCCGCTGGGCCTACATCGAGCTCGGCTGGGGCGGCTACTGGGGCTGGGATCCGGTGGAGAACGCCTCGCTCATGCCGTGGCTGGTCGGGACCGCTTTCCTCCATTCGGTCATGATCGAGCAGCGCCGTGGCATGCTGAAGACCTGGAACGTCGCGCTCATCGTGCTGACGTTCGAGCTGTCGATGTTCGGCACCTTCCTCACGCGCTCGGGCGTCCTCACCTCGGTCCATTCGTTCGCCGAATCGGGCATCGGGCCCTGGTTCATGGCCTTCATCATCGGGTCGGGCACGCTGGCGACCGCGCTCATCCTCTACCGGAAGGCGCTCCTCGAGAGCGAGAACCGGCTCGACGCCATCGTCTCCCGCGAAGGCTCCTTCCTCTTCAACAACGTCCTCTTCGTCGCCCTCACGTTCGCCACGTTCCTCGGAACGACGTTCCCGGTGCTGAGCGAGGCGGTGACCGGCTCGAAGATCTCCGTCTCGGCGCCCTTCTTCAATCGCGTGAACGTGCCGATCGGGCTGGCGCTCCTCCTCCTCACGGGGGCGGGCCCCATCCTCTCGTGGAAGCGGGCCACGACGTCGGTGCTGCAGCGAAACTTCGTCCTCCCGACCTTGGCCGGAGTCGTGGCGACGCTGCTCAGCCTCCCGCTCGGCATCCGCGGGATCTACCCGATCATCACGGTCTTCGGATCGGCGTTCGTCGTCACGACGGTCGTGATGGAGTTCGCGCGCGGGCTCCAAGCGAGGAAGGACGTGGCGGCGTCGCGAGGCGCCATGGCGATCGTCGACCTCGTCACGAAGAACAAGCGTCGCTACGGCGGCTACATCATCCACGTCGGCGTCGTCATGATCTTCATCGGCGTCCTCGGCTCCACCGTCTTCCAGAAGGAAGCGCACGAGCCGCTCCGCCCGGGCCAGTCGATGAAGATCGGCGATTACACGCTGACCTTGAAAGGGACCGAGCAGAAGATGGAGCGAAGCGCCGCCGTGACGCGTGCGGTGGTCGACGTCTCCCAGAACGGCAAGTCGTTCGGGGATTCGCACCCCTCGAAGGCGATGTACTTCAAGTCGCAGCAGCCGATGACCGAGGTGGCGCTCCACCAGACGCCCGGCGAGGACCTCTATCTCATCCTCGGCGGCGTGAACGACGACGGCACCGTGACGCTCCAGGCCTACATCAACCCGCTCGTGAGCCTCATCTGGGCCGGCGGCCTCGTCATGCTCTTCGGCACCATCTTCACCCTCACCGACCGGATGCGCCTCCGCCGGGAGGAGAAGGAGGCGGCATGACCGCCCTCGGCTCCCTGCCGCGCGCGGCTCTCGTCCTGGCCGTCGCGGCGGCCCTCGCGCTGCCGCTCGCGGCCCGGGCCAACGAATCGGCCGCGGGGAGCAAGTCCGACCCCGTTCGGGCGATCACGAGCCAGTTGATCTGTCCCTGCTCGTGCGGCGAAGTGCTGAGCGGCTGCACGTGCGAAACGGGCATCTCGCTCAAGGGCTACGTCGGCCGTGAGTTGAAGGCGGGGAAGGATCGCCAGGCGATCGAGGCGTCGCTCGTCGCGAAGTACGGGGAGGTGATCCTCGGCGCGCCGAAGGCGAAGGGATTCAACCTGGTGGTCTGGGTCGCGCCGTTCGTCGCCACCCTCCTCGGATTCGGAATCGCCACGATGGTCCTGACGCGATGGGTGCGCCGCAAGAACACCCTCGCTCTCGCGCCGGCCGGAGCCGGCGCGGATACGCACCCCGATTCGGATCCCTCGCTCGCGGAGCGCCGCGCGCGGGCCGAAGCCGAACTACGCGAACTGAAGGAGTAACCCCGAATGATCGTAGCCCTGCAGCTCCTCCTCCTCGTCCTGGTCGGCGCCTTCGTCCTGGCGCCCCTGATCCAGCTGAGGGGCCAGCGCTTCCTCCGCGAGACCGCGACGGCGAATCAGCATCGGAACGTGGACGAACGGAAGACGCGCCTCTACAGGCAGCTCGTCGACCTCGACTTCGACCGCGATTCCGGAAAGCTCTCCGCCGAGGACCACGCCCGCATGCGGGAGGAGACGATGGAGGACGTGCTGCGGGTCTTGGCCGAGGAGGAGCGTCTCGGCCTCGCGCCTGCCGAAGGCTCGCCCGCCGCGGCGGCCACGGCGGCGATGGGAACCGCGGCGGCCCCGGGCCGCGCGGCCGCGCTCAGCGACCAGGTGGAGAAGATGATCGAGGAGATGAAGAAGCGGCGCGCCGCTTCCGTGGAGGGATCCCAGGCATGATTCGCGCTCGCGTCACCGTACGAACGCTCCTCGCGCCGGCCCTCCTCCTGGCGGCGCTCCAGGCCGGCCGGGCCAGCGCCCTCGACATCGAAGCCCACGTCGTCCGAGGCTTCGACCGGCAGCCCGTCGCCGGGCAGAGCGTGGCGCTCCACGTCGTCCGCGGGACCGAGGAGATGCCGGGCGCCACGAGGACGACGGACAAGAGCGGATCGGTCCGCTTCACGAACCTCCCCGCCGGCAACAATCTCGATTACTACGTCTCGACCGAATACAAGGGCGCCGTCTACACCGAGGGGCCGCTCCGTCCGGGCCCCGACGGCGCGTGGCGCCAGGATCTCGCCGTCTTCGACGTCGGCAAGGAGATCGACAAAGTCCAGGTCTCCAACCACCACATCATCGTGGAGCGGAAGGACGACGGCCTCCACGTGAACGAGATCCTGATCATCGAGAACTCGGCCCCCACCGCCTACCTCGGCATCGGCGCGAACCACGCCGAGAACGCGGGGATGCGCCTCGGGCTGCCGACCTCGATCAAGGGCTTCCAGGTCGGCATGGGGGCGGACGAGGGCACGCTGGTGGCGCAGGGACGCGAGATGATGAGCCTCCGGCCGATCCCGCCGGGGCAGCATCCCCTCTCGTTCAGCTATCACATTCCGCTCTCCGGGCGGATGGACCTCTCGCACCGGCTCTACTTCCCGACGGGCACGTTCGTCGTGATGCTGGACGATCCCCGCCTGAAGCTCCAATCGAAGTCGCTCACCTACGCGGGCTCCCGCGAGCAGGGCGGGAAGAAGTACGAGATGTACAGCGGCTCGAACCTCGGCATCGGCGACGACGTGGAGATCCGGGTGATCGGCGCCAGCTGGTGGTCGAACCCCGCGATCTACCCCTGGCTCGCCATTCCCTTCCTGGTCGCCGGCATCCTCATCTTCGCGCGGCGCATGTCGACGCGCGCGCCGCGGCCCGTCGCCGCGGGCATGGGCGGCTCCGTGGCGTTCGAACCCGCGGCGGCCGCTCCCGTCCCGGGCGCGCCCGTCGCCGGGCGCCCGTCGAAGGCTCCCTCCGCGAACGGCGACGACCTCGCCGCCGCCTACGCGTATCTCATCGCGGCACTCGACCAGGGCCGGGAGAAGGGGGAAATTTCCAAGGAGAGCCACGAGCTCCTCCGCGGAAATTTGAAGCGCCGCCTCGAAGTCATCGTCTCCGATTGATTCTCCGGGCCGAGGGGATTCAAAAGCGATTCGACACGCGCATCGTCCTTCGCGACGCCGACATCGAAATCGCTCCGGGCGGCATCACCCTCCTCCTCGGCACGAACGGGTCGGGAAAGACGACCCTCGCGAATATCCTGGCGACCCTCCTCTCGCCCGATCGCGGCGTTCTCACCGTGGACGGCGAACCGATCGCGCGACGCCGGGCGGCCGCGCGCCGCTCCATCGGCTTCGCGAGCCACCGGCCGCTCCTCTACCTGGGCTTGACCCCGCTCGAGAACCTCTCCTTCTTCGGGGGCTTGGCGGGCGTGCCGTCTCCGGAGCGCCGCGCCATGGAGCTTCTGGAGCGGCTCGGCATGGCGCCCTTCGCGCGCTCGCCGGTGGAGCGGTTCTCGCGCGGGATGCTCCAGCGGATCGTCCTGGCGCGCGCGCTCCTCGCCGACCCTAAGATCCTCATCCTCGACGAGCCCTACACCGGCCTCGACGAGACCGGCGTCGCGGTGGTGAACGAGGTCCTTCGCGACGCGCGCGAGCGCGGGGCGGGGAGTCTCGTCATCACGCACGAGCCCGAGCGGGTCCGCCCGCTCGCCACGCGAGTCCTCCGCATGAACGCGGGCCGCGTGGAGGCGGCGGCGTGAGGACCATCCTGGCCGTGACGATGAAGGACCTCCGCCTCCACGCGCGGGACGCCCGCTTCCTCGCCACGCTCGCGCTCTTCAGCGCGTCGCTCGTCCTCATCCTGAGCGTTGCGTTCGGCCCCGTCTTCGGCGATCCGGCCAAGGAGGCGAGCGCGACCCTTTGGGGCGCCCTCTTCTTCGCCGGCGTGCTGGGACTGACGCGGGCCCTCGACCTCGAGAGCGAATCGGGCGGCGGCGACGCGCTCCGTCTCACCGGCGCCGATCCCTACGCCCTCTACCTCGGGAAGACGATCGCCAACCTCCTCCTGGTGAGCGCCGACTTCCTCCTCCTCCTCCCGATCGTCTCCATCTTCTTCGACGTGGGAAACCTCCGCGTCCTCCCGGGCGTGCTCGGCGTTGCCGCCCTGGGGCTCGTCGGGTATGCTGCGTGGGGAACCCTCTTCGCGGCGCTGGCGCGGGGAATCCGAGCGCGCGAGCTCCTCCTCTCGGTGGTGCTCTTTCCGTCCCTCGTGCCCCTCTGGATCGGCGCCGTGAAGCTGACGAACGCGCTCTGGGGCGACGGGTCGATCGACCCGGTCCGGGACTGGATCAAGGTGCTCGCCGTCATGGACGTGCTCGGCCTGGCGATGGCGGCGTTCTTGTACGAACTCATTCAGGAGGCGACCGAGTGAATCCGACGATTCCGCGATGGTGGAACGGGGTCGGCAAGGCGCTGTGGGCCGCGTCCCTCGCGCTGGTGGCGATCTCGTTCTGGATGGCGAGCCGCGCGCCGATCGAGGTGCAGATGGGGCCGGTCCAGAAGATCGTCTACGTGCACGTGCCGAGCGCCATCGCCACACTCATCGCCTTCGGCGTCACCTTCGCGGCGAGCATCGCCTACCTGGCGACGAAGGACTGGCGCTGGGACGGGCTGGCCGCGGCCTCGTGCGAGATCGGGATGGTCTTCGCGACCGTCGTGATGATCACCGGGCCGCTCTGGGCCCGCTCGGCCTGGAACACCTGGTGGACGTGGGAGCCGAGGCTCACCACCTTCCTCATCCTCTGGATTCTCTACGCCGGCTACCACGTGGTGCGGGCGTCGCTTCGTTCCGAGTCGCGGCGGACGATCTCGTCGGTCATGGGGATCGTCTTCTTCGTGAACCTGCCGATCGTCTGGAAGTCGATCGAATGGTGGCGCGGATCGCTCCACCCGAAGAACGTCACCATGGTCCCCGAGATGAGGATCACGCTTCTCGTGGGCATGGCGGCGTGGATGGTCTTCTACGCGGCGGCGCTCCTCCAGCGGCTGCGCCTCGAGTGGCGCGCGGAGGCGCGCGCCCTCGCCGACCCGGCCCTTCCGGCCCCGTCGGAAGGGAGGAGGCAGGCGTGATCTACGCCATCATCTCCTACATCGTCACCGTCGTGATCTGGATCCTCTGGGCGCTCGCCACCGCCTCGCGCGAGCGCTCCCTGAGCGGAGAGTAGGAAGCCCGTGCGCGATCACCTCGACGAGCTCGAAATTTCGCCCGAACTGGTGCGCGAGATGGCGGACGCGGGGGAGGACTTCGTCCTCCTCGACGTGCGCGAGGACTGGGAGTGGGAGCGCGCCCATCTCGACGGCGCCATCCACATCCCGCTCGGCGAGCTGGAGTCGCGCCTCGGCGAGCTCGAGCCTTCGAGGGAAGTGATCGTCTACTGCCACGTCGGCGAGCGGAGCGTCGACGCCTGCCTCGTTCTCTGGAACGCCGGCTACCGCAAGGTGCGGAATCTCACGGGCGGCATCGACGCCTGGTCCGAGCTCATCGACCCGTCGGTTCCCCGCTACTGATCCGTCCCGGCACGCCGCCTCCGGCGTATCCCGTCAATTCCAGGTAGCCCTCGAGGGGCGTCCGCGCTCCCTCTTCCTCCGCCGTCCCGCTCACCATCCCTTCCCAGTACGTGACGCGCGTGCTCTTGTCCGTGACGAGCTCCTGGGCGTCGAACGAGGCGCCGAAATCGAGCGTCATGCGCGCCGCCCCGGGCGGCTCGAGGAGAATGCGCCAGGCCACGGGATAGCGCGCCTCGGTTCTGGGGCTCCGCCATTCGCGGAGAGGGCTCCATCGCGCCTGGCCCGGGCCGACGGGGATGACGCGGCCGTCGCGTTCCACGATGCCGCCGAAGAAGTGCCGCGTGCCGCCGCGGGCGTCCCGAAGCCGGTAGAGCATCACGGCGCGCCCGTCCCCGAGCCGCGCGCCGAGCCAGTCCCACCCGACGACCGCGCTGTCGAAGGCGCCGTCGCTCCATTCGTGGTCGAACCATGCCGTCCCCCGAACGGGCCGCCCCGCTCCCGGCCCGGGGGAGATCGTCCCCTCGGCGCGCATCCACGGGTCGGTCTGATAGCGAGAGAAGTAGCGCGGGTCGGGGCTCTTCGCGCTGCGGAAGGCCGGGCCCCACGCCACGGGGCGGGGCCGCGACGGCGTGAGGGTGAGTTCGAGCGTTCTCTCGTCGTTCGCGCCGCGCAGGCGAAAACGCCCGTCGCTCCCGCGGCGGAGGAACCAGTCGCGAATCCGGACGTCGAGATCGGCCGTGTCCGCGCCGGCGATGGCGATCCCCGTGCGGCCGACGCGCTCCGCCACGCCGAAGGAATGGGACGCGGAATCGCCGATGGCGACGTGCGCGAAGTAGAGATCGCCGGGCCGCCAGGCGGAGGGCGCGCCGCCCGCCGCGGGAGCGGCGCCGGTCGCCGGCGCGCCGCCGCCGAGCCGGTCGAGCCGGACGCGGAAGAGAGTCCACTGCGCGCCGAGCGTTCGCCCGTCGTCGTCGCGGAGGATCGCCGTGACATACCACCATTCGAGCGCCGCGTCGGGATGCGCCCCCAGGGCGCGAGGGAAGGAGATCACGCCGGGATCGCGGTCGGAATCGATGCGGCGCGGCGGAACTCCGGCCCCCGCCGCGCCGAGGAGCGCGGCGATCAGGAGCGCGCCGCGAAGCGCCGGCCACGCGCCGAGGGCGGCGACGCGGCTACGCACGGGACATCGCCTCCCGGGGCGGGACCGAGGCCGCGCGGCGCGCGGGCGGCACCGCCGCGAGGAGCGCGGCCGCGAAGAGGACGAGGGCGAAGAAGAGCGTGTGCCGCCACGGCGTGGCGAGGGCGAGCGTCCAGCCGAACGACTCGCGATTCACGACGTAGACGAGCACGGCGCTCAGGAGAATCCCGGTCAAGGCGCCGAGGAGGAGCCCCGCGGCGGCGAGGAGCGCCCCTTCGAGGAGGAGCGCCGCCGTCACCTGGCCGCGGCTCGCTCCGATCGCGCGGAGCACGCCGATCTCCCTCGTGCGCTCGAGGACCAGGGCCGCCAGCGTTCCGAGCACCGAGAGGAGCGCCACCACCATCGCCACGATCTCGAGCGCGTCGGTCACGGCGAAGGTGTTGCGGAGCACCCGCTGGACCTCGCGCCGGATCGTCCGCGTGTCGGTGAGCCGGACGTACTCCTCCGGGCCGAGGAGGGCGGAGACGGCGGCCGCGCCGCGCTCGGGCGTGACGCCGGGGTGGAGGTAGAGGGCGTACGTGCTGACGAGCGAGTCGCGGAAGTCGGCGAGATAGGTTTCGCGATCGAGCACGACGTAGCCCCGGTCGGAGGCGTAGTCGCGGTAGACGGCGAGGATCTCGTAGCGATGCCGTCCCGTCGGCGAGTCGAGCGCCACGGAATCGCCCACGGCGAGACCGCGCCGGCGGGCGAGCGGCTCCGAGACGAAGGCGTGCCGCCCTCCCCGCATCGCGGCGAGACGAGGCCTCGGATCGGAGCCGTCGGCGAGCGGGAGATAGCCGTGCTTCGCGAGGACGCTCGTCTCGCCCGCTCCGAGGAAGGCGATCTCGCCGTCGAGGAGCGTCTCGCGGACGCGAAAGGCGTCGACGTCGGCCACCTCGGGCAGCGCGGCGAGGCGCGGCCGCCAGGCCGCCGGCATCGTTCCCTCGGTGGGGCTCCCCGCCCGGCTCTGCGGCGTGACCCAGAGATCGGCCCGGAGCGTGGAGCCGGCCCACGTGTCGACGGTGACGCGGAACGATTTCACGAGCGAGGCCATCCCCCAGACGATGGCGTAGGCGAGGAGAAGCGCGGCCACGGCAACGCCGAGTCGCCGGCGGGCGGCGAGCGCCGTGGCCCACGCGATCCGGCCCGCCGGGGGCGCGAGGCGCTGGAAGAGGGGGCGAAGGCGATGCGTCAGGAACGTGAAGAACGGCTCGGCGAGGAGAGAGCCCGCGAGGAGCGCGGCGCCCGCGCCGACGTAGCCGCGAACGCCGGCGCCGATTCCCGTGGGGCGCCAGAGGACGTAGAGGGCCACCGCGACCGCCGCCGCGGCGGCGAGGAGCCGGCGCGACGAGACGCGCGCGAGGGGCGCGCCGGGATGCTCCTCGCGCAGGAATTCGAGCGGGCGGATCCGCATCGCCTCGCGCAGAGGACCGGCCGCGGCGAGAAGGGCGGCGCCGAGTCCGAGCGACATGCCGGCGATCCAGTGTTCGGCGGTGAGGGTCGCCGCCCCCGGCGTGATGCGGCCGTAGAGCTCGCTCACCGTCCGGCTCACGACGCCGAGCGAGCCCCGCGCGAGGAGGAGGCCGAGGAGCGTGCCGCCGATGCCGCCGGCGAGCCCGACCGCGAGGGCCTCGATCCCGAAGACGATCGCGAGAAGCGGCCCCGGGATTCCGAGCGCGCGAAGGAGCGAGATCTCGCCGCGGCGCTGGAGGACCGAGGAGAGGAGGGCGTTGTACGCGAGAAGCACGCCGACGATGAGGGAGACGAGCGTGAGGGCGCGGAGGTTCCGCCGGTAGGAGTCGAGCATCCGCTCCATCTGGAGCGCGCGCTCCTCGGGCGGTTCCACGCGGAGATCGGCGCCGAGGAGCGCCGCGATGTCGGCGCGCAGCTTCGCCCGGTCCACGCCCGCTCGCGCTTCGATGTCGATCCAGTCGAGCTCGCCGCGGCGGCCGAAGCGCTCCTGGAACGGCGCGATGTCGAGGAACGCGGCGCCCGCCGAGGCGGAGAGGGCCCGATCGGAGGGGGCGACGGGGATCGTGGCGATCCGAAACCGATGGCGCCTCGTTCCGACGATGACGTCGATCGAGTCGGACGATCCCGACGCCGCGCCCGCGGGCGCCGACGCCCGCAATCGCGCGGCGAGCCCCTCGGGGATGAAGAGGGTCCCGCCGTCGAAGAGGGATCTCGCCCGCGCGAGGTCGGGGGGCGCGCTCCGCTCGGGAGCGAAGCGCGGGTCGCCGAGGAGATCGACTCCCAGGATCGAGAACGCCGGTCCGGTCGGGCCGTGGGCACGCGCCACCGCCTCGAGCGTCGGCAGGAGGAGCGCCCGCGTCTGGAAGGGAGCGAGCGCCACGAGGGTCGACTCGGGGAGCGGGAGGGGACGGTGATGGACGCGCAGGGCGGCGCGTCCGGCCACGGCCCGAGCCGACTCCGAGAAGGAGCGAATGGAGGCCTGCGCGGCGAGATCGATGCCGATCGAGACCGCCACGCCGGCGGCCACGCCGAGGAGCGTGACGAGCGTTCGCCCCACGTGCCGGCGGAGCGGCCGGAAGCCGAGGGCTCGGATCGTTCCCGTCACGGGGCGGGCGGCCTAGTCGATTCCCACGATGCGGCCGTCGAGGAGGCGGACGCGGCGGTCGGCGCTCGCGGCGGCGGCCTCGCTGTGGGTGGCGAGAACGAGCGTGACCCCCTGCTCGCGCACGAGCCCTCGGAGGAGGTCGAGGACCGTCTCCGCGTTCGCCTGGTCGAGATTTCCCGTCGGCTCGTCCGCGAGGATCAGGGCCGGCTCGTTCACGAGCGCGCGGGCCACGGCCACTCGCTGCATCTCGCCCCCCGAGAGGCGTCCGGCCGGGCGGTCGGCCTTGTCGGAGAGTCCGACCCGCGCGAGGAGCTCCCGGGCCCGCAGCGCGGCCTCGGGCCCGTGATGGCCGGCCAGCCAGAGCGGAAGGACCGCGTTCTCGAGCGCGCTCAGATAGGGAAGGAGATGAAAGAACTGGAAGACGAAGCCGAGCGACTCGCGCCTCAGGCGCAGGAGCTCGCTCTCGTCGAGTCCGTCGACCCTCCGTCCGGCGATCTCGATCGAGCCCGACGTGGGGCGATCGAGGGTGCCGAGGATGTTGAGGAGCGTCGTCTTCCCGGAGCCGCTTCGCCCGAGGAGGGCGACGATCTCACCGGGGGCGACGTCGAGGTCGATGTCGCGGAGAGCGTGGACGTCCTCGCCGGCGGCGGGATAGGTCTTGGAAATGCCTCGGAGACGGGCTCCGGCCCCCGTCCCGACCGCCCCGGCCCGGGCCGGGCTCACAGATGGACGTAGTTCGGGCCGCCGCCTCCCTCCGGCGGGACCCAGGTGATGATCTGGTACGGATCGGCGATGTCGCACGTCTTGCAGTGGACGCAGTTCGACGGATTCAGTTTCAGCTTCACGGCGCCGCGGTCGCCGTCCGGAACCATCTCGTAGACGTTGGCGGGGCAGAAGTGCTGGCAGGGATTCCCGTACTCCTCGCGGCAGCGCGTGGCGCAGATCGAGGTGTCGGAGACGAGGAGATGCGACGGCTGGTCCTCGTCGTGCTTCGTGCCCGAATGGAAGACGTCGTTCACCTTCGTGAAGGTGCGCTCGTTGTCGTAGCGGCGCTGCGTCTCCTCCAGCGAGATCGGCGCGACGCCCGCCGCCTTCAGCGTTCGCATCCGCTCGTGGCCGGCATGCCAGGTCGGGCGCTCGCCCAGCCCGCGACCGCCCGTGACGAGCTGGAGGCCGGTGTTCACCATCCCCATCCACATCCCGTGCTCGAAACCCTGATGGAAATTCCGAACTCCATGAAGCTCCTGCCACGCCCACGAGGCGCGCACCTTGGCGTCGTAGGAGCCGAGCGTCGCCGCGTCGAACTTGCCGGCGAGGAGCGCTTCGAAGGCGGTCTCGGCCGCGAGCATTCCCGACTTGATCGCGAGGTGGACGCCCTTCAGGCGCTGTCCGTTCAGGAAGGCCGCGCTGTCGCCGACCTGGAGGCCGCCGTTCCAGGAGAGGCGCGGCATCGAATAGAAGCCTCCCTCGGGGATCGCCTTCGCGCCGTAGGAGAGGATCGTGCCGCCCTCGAGGAGAGCGGCGACGAAAGGATGCCGCTTGAACGCCTGGAAGAGGCCGTGCGGGTCGGTGGTCGGATTCCTGTAGTCGAGTCCGGTCACGAAGCCGATCGTCCACTTGTCGCCGTCCATGCCGTAGATGAAGCCGCCGCCGAACGTCTCGCTGTCGAGCGGGAAGCCCATCGTGTGGACGACGCGCCCCTTCGGGACGCGCCCGGCGGGCATCTGCCAGACTTCCTTCACGCCGGTCGCGTAGATCTGCGGCGCGCGCCCCTCGTCGAGGCGAAGCTTCGGGTTCAGCCGCTTCGCGAGCGAGCCGCGCACGCCCTCCGCCAGCACCGTGACCTTGGCGCGGACGTCGGCGCCCGGCTCGAAGTTCGGCTTCCGGTTCCCGTGCCGGTCGACTCCCTTGTCGCCGGTCCTCACGCCGACCATCTGCTCCCCCTCGAAGAGGGCGTCGACGGCGGCCATGTTGGGGAGGACGTACGCGCCCGTCGCCTCGACGAGGCCGCCGAGCCACTTCTCCAGCGCGCCGAGCGAGATGACGTGGTTGCCGTGGTTCTGCATCGGGGGCGGAAGGATGGGGAAGCGGACCTGGCCCGCCTTGGAGAAGAGATAGAGATCGTCGCTCGAGACGTCGGCCTCGATGGGGGCGCCCTTCTCGCGGTAGTCGGGCAGGAGCTCGCGCAGTCCGCGCGGATCCATCACGCAGCCGGAGATCCCGTGCGCGCCGATCTCGGAGGCCTTCTCGAGAACCGCGATCGTCACGTCGCCGAGCGGCGCGCCGCCGCCGGACGCCGCCTTCTGATTGTGCGCCTCGATGAGCTGCGTGAGGCGGAGCGCGCCGGCGAGCCCGGAGGGGCCGCCGCCGACGAAGAGGACGTCGACCTCGAGAACGTCGCGCTGATCGCTCATGCGCTCGCCGCCTTCTCGGCCGCGGCGGCGTGCGCCCGGGCCTCCAGCCACCGCTCGGCGTCGATGGCGGCCATGCAGCCGCTCCCCGCGGCGGTGATCGCCTGGCGGTAGACGAAGTCCTGGACGTCGCCCGCGGCGAAGACGCCCTCGACGCTCGTCTTCATGCCGTCGTGGGTCTTGATGTAGCCGTTCGGATGGAGCTCCAGCTTCCCCTCGAAGAGCGTCGTGTTCGGCTGGTGGCCGATCCCCATGAAGACGCCGTCGATCTCCACGTCGCGTTCGGTCCCGTTCGTCGTGTCGCGAAGCCGGACGCCCGTCACGGTTCCCTTCGCGACGTCGTGGATCTCCGCGATCTCGGCGTTCCAGATGAAGGAGATCTTCGCGTTCTCGCGCGCCCGCTCCTGCATGATCTTCGACGCGCGGAGTTCCCCACGCCGGTGGACGACGGTGACATGGGACGCGAACTTCGTGAGGAAGGTCGCCTCTTCCATCGCGGTGTCGCCGCCGCCGACCACCATGACTCGCTTCCCGCGGAAGAAGAAGCCGTCGCAGGTGGCGCACGCGGAGACGCCGTGCCCCATCAGCTTCGTCTCGCTCGGGATTCCAAGGAGCTTCGCGGACGCCCCCGTGGCGACGATGAGGGCGTGCGCGCGGAAGATCTTGCCGTCGGCCGTCAGCTCGAACGGGCGCTTCTCCAGATTCACCGACTCGACCTGGGCCTGCACGAACTCGGTTCCGAATCGCTCCGCCTGGGCGCGCATGTCGGCCATGAGTACCGGGCCGGTGATGGCGTCGCGGAAGCCGGGGTAGTTTTCGACCTCGCTCGTGATGGTGAGCTGTCCGCCCGGCTGGACCCCCTCGAAGAGGAGGGGCATGAGATTGGCCCGCGCCGCGTAGATGGCGGCGGTGAGGCCCGCGGCTCCCGAGCCGAGGACAATCACTTGACGTGTATCGGTGGTGGACATGGAACAGGAGGCTCCTGGTTCGGGTTTTGATGCCTAGGAGGCTCGGCCCGGTCCCCCCGAATCGCGGAGGGGGAGTCCGGCATCGAAAGCCAAGCTAGGTTCAAGGATACTAGGGAATCGCGCGCGAGCGTTCAACCCCTTGGAAAATCAACGACTAGCTCGCCATCTATCCGGCCCGCGGGCCGGAGCCCGCAGGCCATCCCCAGGAGGTCATCCGATGAGATCGAAGTCGCTGCTCGCCGCCGCGTTGGTTTTCGCCGCTCTCGCCTTCGCCGGCGCCGCGCACGCCACCTCGTGGCTGATCGACCCCAATCACTCCTCGATCGGGTTCACGGTCCGCCACTTCTTCTCCAAGGTGCCCGGCAATTTCGACAAGTTCTCCGGCTCCATCGAATACGATCCCGCCAATCCGACGGCCGCGTCCGTGAAGGTCGACATCGACCCCGCCTCGATCAACACGAAGACGGAGAAGCGCGACAATCATCTCCGCTCGGCCGACTTCTTCGACGTGGTCAAGTTCCCGACGATGAGCTTCCAGAGCACGAAGGTGACGAAGGGCGAGGGAGACAAGCTCTCGGTGGAGGGGAACCTCACGATGCACGGGGTGACGAAGCCGGTCACGCTGGCGGTGACCTTCCTCGGCGCCGGCCCCGCGCTCGGCGGTCAGCGCGCGGGATTCGAGGCGACGACGAAGATCAACCGGCAGGACTTCGGCGTGAGCTGGAACAAGACGGTCGACAACGGGATGATGCTCGGCGACGACGTCGACATCACCATCGGGATCGAGGCCTACACGCCCCCGCCGGCGGAGAAGAAGTAGTCCCCGATTTCATTCGGCTGTAGCCATCGCCGCATCCACGCCGTCACCGACTCGATCGCGTCGAGGAGGGCCGGCGGGGTGCGGCGAAGTTCGTCTCCGGCCTGAAACGAGTGGCCGGCGCCCTCGATCACCTTCAGCTCGACCGACGTCGAGCGGCCGAACGAGGCGAGTTCCTTGGCCTCCGCGAGAGGAACCAGCGCGTCGCGCGTGCCGTGGAGCACGAGGAGCGGCGCCGCCAGCGTGGCCAGTGCGGCCGCGGTCCCGTAGCGGGGCCCGTTCTCGCTCCAGTCCCGGAAGAGCTCCGGTCCGAGCCGGAGCGTCCGCTTCGTCCTGAAGTCGTAGACGTCGGCCGACTCGCCCCGCCGCCACGCGTCCCAGAAGGCGTCGGGCCAGACCCCGATTCGCGCCGGCGAGCCGAGCGTGGCCACCGCTCCGACGCGGCGATCCCGCGCCGCGTGGAGGATGGAGATCACGCCCCCTCGGCTGTGTCCCGCGAGGCCGAGTCTCACCCCCTTGCCGCCGCCGAGCCGGGCCGCCATCCAATCCGAGACGCGCGCGAGATCGGCCAGATCGCCGGCGTACGTGCCGCGGCGGAACCTCTCGGGCTCTCCGAACGTGCCGTCGCGATCGCTGATTCCGGAGGAGGCGAAATCGAACGCCGCCGCCGGAATTCCTTCCTCCGCGAGGCGCGTCGCCAGGAAGGGGAGGAAGCCCCACGTCTTGTACCCGCGGAATCCGTGGCAGAGGATGACGCCGCACCCCGGAGCGGCGTCGTCGTCGGCCGCGTAGTAGTCGAGGCGGAGCGGGCCGCCGTCGGACGCCGTCAATTCGTGCGGCTCGGGAGTCCGGAGGGGCGGAGGAGGCGGCTCGTCCGGGAGCGCGCTCACGTGCGCCCCGCGAGGAGATCGGCGATCAGGTCGGGAAGGACGGGGCCGTCCCCTTCGACGAATTCGAGTTCCGCCAGGACGCGCGGAGCCACCCATCTCCACTCGGAGACTTCCAGCGCCCGCGGTTCGCCGGAGAGATGGCGGCAGAAGAAGAAATTGAGCGTGACCGTTCGATCGGGGTAGCGGTGCGTGAGGGCCCGCCAGAGGCGCCCGACTTCCACCTCGATGCCGAGTTCCTCCATGAACTCGCGGCGGAGGCAGTCCTCGATGGTCTCGTTGGCGTTCCGCTTCCCGCCCGGGAATTCCCAACGGCCGCCCTGGTGATCGTGGTCGTAACGCCGCGCGATGAGAACCTCGCTCCCGTTCCAGAGGATCCCCGCGGCCACGTCGAATCGTCGCATCTGGCGGATGACGTTACGGAACCGGGATGGCGAGGTCAACGGGGTCTTGGCGGGGAGACGTCGCCCCGGCCCGGCCTTACTCGGGAATGGAATAGAGAAACGCGCGCCGCAGCTTCGCGGGGCGTTTCTCCGGGTCGAACCCGCCCTGGAGCCAGGCGAGCCAGGCCGCCGCGTCGTCGCGCGTGAGATTCTCCGGGAGGAACTCGATGGCGCCGTACGAAAAGCGATCGCGGCTCCAGCCGAGGTTCGAGCGCTTGTAGAAGAAGGCGCAGAGGCGGTCCCTGTTCTCGCGAGGGCGGAAGAGTTTCAAGCGGCAGCGATTCGGGACGCCGTCGTCGCCGCCCCGCGGCGCGATTTCCAGGACGCCTTCGCGCTCCTCGATGGAGAAGGTGTCGCCGCGGCGCTTCGCGACGAAGCGGATCGCCTCGAAGACCTCGTGCAGCGACGCTTCTCTCGCGGCGGACGCCCCCGCGGCGCCCGCGGCCGGCGACCCCGCCGCGTCGCAGGCGTCGTGCTCGGGCGTCCCGGCGGCGCCGGGGGCCACCTTCGCGCGTTCGAGGAGCGCGTCGATCGCGCCCTGCGGCACGCGACGCCGGCGCGCCTTCCAGGCGAAGAGGGGACGCGCCAGCGCTCGCACCAGGGCGAGCCGCGCGTCGTAGAGCGTGGTGGCGAGTCCGGGCTCGGCGAGTTCGCGCGCGTCGTCGGGCTGCACGATGAGGCTCACCTCGATGTTCGGCGCGGCGCCGATGGGAATGCCGTGCCGGCGGCACGCGTCGTAGAGATGGGCGAAGACCCGTCGCATCTCCTCGTAGCGCGGCGCGGGGTGGCGCTCCATCTCCGCGCCGATCACGGGGCGGAAGATGCAGACGGTGGGGAAGGCGCCGACCGACGTGATGTAATCGATGGCGCGCATGGTGTCCTCGATCGGCTCCACGCCGGCGATGATCTCGCCCGACACCGCGCCCTTCCCGAGCTTCCGAGACGTGTATTCGAGCGCGCGGAAGAAGAGCTCCTGCCCTCCCGTTCGCTCCTTGCCGGGGAGGTAGCGCGCGAAGTACTCGGGATTCTGGAACTCGTAGCAGAAGGAGAAGTGATCGACGCCGATCTCGATCAGGCGGTCGTACTGCTCCAGGTCGCTCGTGGGGTAGAGCTGGACGCCGACGAGGGCCCCCACCTCCTCCTTGATGGCCTTCACGTAGGGCGCGGCGAGCGCGAGATCGCGCCCCGACTGGTATCCGCTGTTGAAGTGGACGAAGGTGACGCCCGATTCGGCCTTCGCGGCGCGGGCCACCTCGATCACGTCCTGGAGATGTTTCTGCGCGACTTCGTTCACGCCGACGTTGGAGCCGGTCGTGCAGAAGCGGCAATTCTGCGGCGGATTGGAGTACCAGAAGAGGCAGGAGTTGGAGATGTAGATGCCGAGGTAGGTGCCCTGCAGGACGCCGACCTTGCCCATCTCGGTGCCGCGCGACGTGCGGCGCGTGTACCAGGCGGGCTCCTCCGGAATGCGAACCCGGTAGCGCTCGCCCGAGCGCTCGTCGCAGAGGAGATATTCCCGGGCGTCGCGCACGAGCCGATAGGGCGAGCTGCGCGCGAAATCCTCCTCGACGGGGACGTTCAGCCAGATCTCTTTGCGAGGCGTCGGGATGACCAGCTCGAGGCCCGAGCCGAGTCCGGCGCGCGTGCGCGTGACCGTGCGGGCGTCCTCTTCGAGGCGGCAGGAGGGGTCGATGCGAAGCCCGTTACAGAAGAGATCGATCTCGAGTTCGCACGCGTTGCGGCGTGGTGTCATGCGGAACGGGGCTCCTTCGCCGCCCCCGGTGGGCAGCGTAACGTATTAATAATACGTCACTTGCCGCCCCGCGGTCGATGGTACCTTGGTACCCCCGCCGATACCGCTCTAGCCGCGCTTCTTGGGGAGCGAGGGCTTCGTCAGGTACTGGTCCAGGAAGGCGAGGGTCCGGGCCCAGGCGTCCTTGGCCGCATCCTCCCGATAGCCGCCCCAGGGATTATTGATGTTGGCGAAGGCGTGGCCCGCCCCCGGGTAGATCTTGAAGTCGGCCTTCTTTCCGGCCGCCTTCAGGGCCTTCTCGAACGCCAGGGCCTGCTCGGCCGTCGGCCCCTTGTCGTCGCCGCCGAAATTGCCGAGGACGGCGGCCTGGATCCCCTTGATCGTGGCGGCGTCGGTGATCGGGGTCCCGTAGTACATCACGCACGCGCGGATGCCGGGGTCGGCCGCGGCGAGGCGGATCGAGTACTTGCCGCCCATGCACCAGCCGATGACGCCGATCGCCTGGGCGCGGACGTCGTCGCGGCTGCGAAGGAAGTCGGCTCCGCGGCGGACCGTGGCGAGGGCTTCGTCCTCGGCGAGGCCGCTGATGTACTGGTGGGCGGTCTCCTGGTCGCGCGCCACCTTCCCCTTGTAGAGATCGACGGCGAAGGCGATGTAGCCGTGCGCCGCGAGGCTGTCGGCCTGCTGCTTCACCCAGTCGTTCAGGCCCCACCACTCGTGGATCACCACCACCGCGGGGTGCGTCCCGGCGCCCTTCGGGAGCGCGAGGTAGCCCGAGAGGGTCTCCTTGTTCACGGTCATCGAAACCATGCCCGCGTCGGCGGGGGCGGACGGAACGAGAAGGAAGGCGGACAGGACGAGCGCGGCGCGAAGGAACGGGCGAATCATGCGATGGTTTCCCCCTTGAGAGCGTGGCTCCGGAACATGGGCCCGGCGGCGACTGCCGCGAGACAGAATTCTACCCCAGCGCGGCCTCGATCTCCTCAAGGACCGAGCTCTCCCGCTCCTCCTCGCGGGCTCTCCGAAGGGCGCGGAGCGCGGCCGCGCCCCCGATTCGGCCGAGCGCCCAGGCCGCGTGACCTCGCCCCACGTCCGTCGCTTCGTCGTGAAGCGCGCGCGAGAGGGCCGGAACCGCCCTCGGATCGCCCAGATTTCCGAGCGCGACCGCCACGTTCCGGACGAAGCGGTCGCGGCCGGCGCGCATGAGCGGCGTCCCTTCGTATCGGGCCGCGAAGCCCTCGGCGTCGATCGCGAGAAGCGGGAGGAGCCACGGCGTCTGCTGCCTCGGCCGCTCGGCGAAGTCGGGGTCGTAGGTCGGCGTCGCGAAGCGGTTCCAGGGACACGCTTCCTGGCAATCGTCGCACCCGAAGATTCGTACCCCGATGAGGGGGCGAAGCTCCCGCGGAATCGGCCCGGCCAGCTCGATCGTGAGGTAGGAGATGCAGCGCCTGGCGTCGACCTGGTACGGGGCGACGATCGCCCCGGTGGGGCAGGCGGGGATGCAGCGCGAGCAGCGCCCGCAGCGGTTCCGCGCCGGCTCGGCGGGCGGGAGCGGCGCGTCGCAGACGATCTCCCCCAGGAAGAACCAGGAGCCGGCGCCCTGGCGGATGACGTTCGCGTTCTTCCCGATCCACCCGAGGCCAGCCCGTTCGGCCCAGCCGCGATCGAGGATCGGGCCGCTGTCGACGTACGCGCGCCAGCGGGCGCCGGGGCGGAGTCTTTCGAGCGCGCGCCCGAGTCGATGGAGGCGCCGCTTCAGGCGGCCGTGGTAGTCCCGGCCCCAGGCGTAGCGCGCCACCTTTCCGCGGAGGGCGGGGGAGCGCCCCTCCTCGGGCCCCTCCTCGGGCCAGCCGCCCCGGTAGTACGAGGCCATGACCGACACGACGGTGACGGCGCCCGGAAGGACGCGCCGCGGGTCGGCCCGGCGTTCGGGGTCGCGCGCCATCCAGCGCATCGTCCCGTGGCGTCCCTCCTCGAGCCACGCGGCGAGGTGCGCGGCATGGGGGTGGCCCTCGGCGGCCGCGAACCCGATCGCGTCGAAACCGAGCGCGAGCGCGGCTTCCCGGAGCGCGGCGGCGAGCGCCTCGGGTGTGCTAGCATCGCCCCGTGCCGGACGAATTCGATCTTCAGCCTCTCTTTCCGCTGCCAAACGTCGTCCTCTTTCCAAGGGCGCTGCTGCCGCTCCACATCTTCGAACCGCGCTATCGCACCATGATCGCCGATGTGCTCGGCGGGGGCCAGACGCTCCTGATCGCGCTCCTGAAGCCGGGCTGGGAGCAGGACTACTACGGAAGCCCCGAGGTCCACCCGGTGGCCTGCGTCGGCCGCGTCGTCCAGCATCAGAAGCTCCCCGACGGCCGCTACAACATCGTGGTCCAGGGGGAGGAGAAGGTCTTCATCGAGCGGTTCGAGCGACTGCAGCCCTATCGCATCGCGCGCGTCCGGCGCATGGGGGAGGATCTCGCGTGGGCCTCCGTCCCCGGCGCGGGCGACATGGCGTCGCAGCTGATCGAGCTCTACCGCCGGGCGCATCAGCGCCAGGGAACGGTGCTCGACCTGGAGCAGGTCCTCGGACCGAACGTGACGCCCGAGGCGGTGGTGAACACGATCGCCATGAACGTCGACACGGAGCCGCAAACGCGCCAACAGCTCCTGGAGATGGACGGGCTCGAGCTTCGATTCCGCGCCCTCCACCAAATCCTCCGGGAATCGGGCCGCACGCAGGACGTCATCGACCGCGCGCGGCATCTCTATCCCAAGGACCCTCGCCGAAACTAGGAGCCGTCCGTGATCGAGCATTCCGTCGCCGACGCGCCCGCCGCGGGCGCCCGTTCCGCCTCGCCGGCCCACGTGGCGGCGCTGATCGCCGAGTTGCGCCGCGCCTATCCCGACGCCACGTGCGCCCTCACACATCAGGACCCCTTCCAGCTCCTCGTCGCCACCATCCTCTCGGCCCAGTGCACCGACGCGCGCGTCAACATGGTCACGCCGGTCCTCTTCGCGGCCTACGCCGACGCCGCGGCCATGAGCCGCGCGAGCCAGGAGGAGCTCGAGGGGATCATCCGGTCGACCGGCTTCTACCGGAACAAGGCGAAGTCGATCCGCGCGGCGTCGGCGCGCATCGTCGACGCCTTCGGCGGACGCGTGCCGCGGACGATGGAGGAACTCCTCACGCTTCCCGGCGTGGCGCGGAAGACCGCGAATGTCGTGCTGGGAGCGGGGTACGGCATCGCCGTCGGCGTGGTCGTCGACACGCACGTCGACCGGCTCGCCCACCGGCTCGGCCTGAGCGACGGGAAGAATCCGGAGGCGATCGAGCAGGATCTCATGCGCGTCGTGCCGCGCGAGGATTGGATCGACCTCTCCCACCTCCTCATCTTCCACGGGCGGCAGGTCTGCCAGGCGCGAAAGCCCGAGTGCGGGAGTTGCCCCGTGGCCGCGCTCTGCCCGAGCGCTCCGTATTATCTGGCGGGGAAGGAACCGCCGGCGCGAGGGTCGAAGGCGATGGCGCGGGAGCGCGCGGCGAGGAAGGGCGGAACGAAGAAGCCGCCCGTGAAGAAGAAGCCGCACGTGAAGAAGACGGCCGTGAAGAAGACGGCCGTGACGAAGAAACCGGCCGCGACGAAGAAAGCGAAGAAGAAGTGAGCCTCCTTCCCGGCGCTCCGGCTCCCGCGTTTCACGTGGCGCTGGTCGGGGGCGGCTTTCGCGGACTCGACGACATCGTGGAGCCGGGAGGCGGGATCGTCCTCTTCTTCAAGTCCGACTGCGAGGCGAGCCGCCTCGTCCTCGCGCGGACGGGACCGCTCGCGCGCGCGCTGGAGCGGGAAGGGCGGCTCTTTCTCTCGGTCGCCCAGGAGGAGGAGGGAGGCGCTCGCGCATTCCGCGAGGAGAACGGCGCGGCGGGAACGCTCGCGTGGGAGAGCGCGCCCTACGGCGCCTCCGCCGACTTCGGCGTCGTGACGGTGCCGACGCTCTTCGTCATCGATGGAGCGGGCGTCGTCGCCGAGCGGATCGAGGGCTTCGTGAAGCGCGAATACCTGGCGCTCGGCGAGGCGATCGAACAGGCGTTGGCGCTCGGGGACGTTCCGCCCATTCTCGAGCGTGCCGAAGAGCTGCCGGAAATCAAACCTGGCTGAGGCTCGCGTTCGGCCGCCGGGTAGCGGCCAGGCGATCGCGGTCACGGCCTCGAGGAGGACACGATGAGCCGTTCGTGGGGCGTCACCATCACCTGGCTCGGGCACGCCACCGTTCTCTATCGCGATTCGAAGGGGCGGGCGTTCATCGTCGATCCCTGGATCGAGGGAAATCCCGCGTCGCCCCCCGAGGCGAAGGAGTTGAAGCGCCTCGACGCGATCTTCATCACGCACGGCCACGGCGACCATTTCGGCGGCGTCGTCCCGCTCGCCGAGAAGCATCACCCCGAGATCGTCTGCAATTTCGAGATCTACCTGCACCTCGAGTCGAAGGGGATCGGCAAGGTGCACCCGATGAACAAGGGCGGGACGGTCGAGGCGGCCGGCGCGAAGGCGACCATGGTGCAGGCGATTCATTCGAGCAGCATCCGGGAGGGCGACCGGGTCATCTACGCCGGCGAGCCGTGCGGCTTCGTCTTCGAGTTCGAGGGAGGAACGCGCGTCTATCATGCCGGCGACACCGGCATTTTCGGCGACATGAAGCTGATCGGCGAGCTCTATCGCCCCACGATCGCGGTGCTTCCGATCGGGGACGTCTACACGATGGGGCCGCGGGAAGCGGCCGCGGCGGCGCGGATGCTCGGCGTGAAGGCCGTCGTGCCGATCCACCACTCGACGTTTCCGGGGCTGCCGGGAACGCCCGAGGCGCTGCGGGCCGAGCTCGGGGCCGGTTCGGACATCGACGTGGTGGAATTGAAACCGGGAGAGAGCGCGTCGTAGCCGAGACGCGCCGAACGAAGTCAGTCGGCGTAGACGCGTTCCAGGAGTCCGCCCGCTCCGACACGAAAGACCTTCCGTCCGCGGAAGAGGCTGCTCGCGGACTTCGCGGCCTCGTCGCCCCACGCGATCGCGCCGCGCCGGAGCCACGGCCGGAGCCAGCGCGCCACCTCCGCCGGCGTCGGATCGCGCCGCGGGATCAGCGTCATCCCCTCCACGTCCCCCCGCGGACTTCGCGTCAGCGTGCAGCCGCAGACGACCTCCACGACGATCTTGATCTTGGGCGCCCGGGCCCGCGCGCTCGACGAGGGGTGCGCCTCCACGCGATGCCGGTGCACGAGCTGCTCGCGCACGCCGCCCCCGACGCGGGCCTTCCACGCCGTATGCTCGAGCCGCTCGCCTCCCGAGAGGCCGAGAGCGGCCCTCAGGGCCGCCGCGCCGCCCGGGCGATCGGGATCGAGCGCGCGCAGCGCCGCGTAGCGCTCGCGCCCCTTCACGCCGCGAGGGAGGCGAACGCCGTGCCGCGCGAAGGCGCGCCGGATCGCCGCGGCGGCGGCGCCGCCCGTCTCGGCGGCGTCGATCTCCAGCATGCGGCCGGCGTAGGCCGCGACGCGCGCCTCGCCGGGGGGCGACGTCTCCACCGCGCGCGCCAGGAGCCGCCCCGCGCGGCGGCGCGCCACGTCCACCGTCTCGGGTCCCTTCGATTCCCGTAGCCCCGCCGCCAGGAGCTCGGTGAGGAGGTGATAGAAGGCGCCCGTGAAGACGCGCGAGAAGGAGTGCGGCTCCGAAGAGAGCGCGTCGTCGGCGCCGCTCGCCGGGAGCGTCTCGGGGGCCGCGTAGCGGAATCGATTGTTGGCGTCGCGAAGCCGCGTCGGATCGGCCAGCGATCCGGGGCCGTAGTTGTCGTAGATCGCGCGGCCGAGCGCCTCGGCCAGCTTCGAGACGAGGTTGCTCGCGCGGAGGGCGCGGCTCGCCTCCTCGAGGAAGGCGAGGCGAACGGACGGCTCGCCGAGCGTCACGAGGATCGCCGAGCAATCGGCGAAGGCTTCGTGGAAGGCCGCGGTCTCGGCGTCGGGGAGCGACCAGTAGCCCGGCTGATAGACGTCCAGGATCGCGTGCCCCGCCTCGTGCGCCACGATGTCGAGGCTCTCGGCGGCGTAGACGGGCCTCCCGGTGACGCGGTCGGTGTCGTAGAAGAACTGGAGGCTCTTTCGGTCGTAGAAGGCGTTCAGGTCGCGGCCGGCGCGGAGCCGGACTCGAAGCGGGCGTCCCGAGCTCCAGGCGTCGAAATCGCGGTCGAGGAATTCCTCCCAGACGCGGATCGTCCGCGCGAGGGACGCCTCCCCCTGCCACTGCTGAAACGCGAACGTTCCGGGCGCGTAGGGAGCGGGGGCGTAGCGGCGCCCCTCGATCACGTAGGGCGGCTCGCCGCGGACGGGCGAGGGGGGCGGCACGTCGATCGGCCCGACCCCCGCGTCGGGATCGTTGGGATAGAAGCGGATCGTCTCGTCGGCCGCGGCGGGGCCGCGGCGGCGGCGCGCGCGCTTCTTCATCGCCTCGCCTCGAAGAGGGCGAGGAGCTTCGCCGCCGGGAGCGTGTTGACCACGTCCTTCTTCGTGAGCCACGCCTTCCGCGCCACGCCGATCCCGTAGCGGATGTCGTCGTAGCCGCTCACGTGGTGCGCGTCGGGATTCACCGCGAAGCGCGTCCCGCGCTCCTTCGCCGCCCGCGCGACGCGCCATTCGAGGTCGAGGCGGTGCGGGTTCGCGTTGATCTCCACGACCACGCCCTCCTCCGTCGCCACGCGCACCACCTCCTCCAGCCGCACCTTGTAGGCGTCGCGCTCGAGGAGGAGCCGGCCCGTGGGATGGCCCAGGATGGAGACGTACTTGTTCCGGAGCGCCTTCACCATGCGCGCCGTCATCGCGTCCTCGGTCATGCCGAAGTTCGAGTGGACGGAGGCGACGACGAAGTCGAGGCGGGCGAGCACCTTGTCGGGGTAGTCGAGCGAGCCGTCGGGAAGGATGTCGACCTCCGCGCCCTTCAGAATCCGGAGCGTTCGCGACGAGGCGTTCCACTTGTCGATGGCGGCGCCCTGGCGCTTCAGCTCGGCCTCCGAGAGGCCGTTGGCGTAGCGGGCGGAGACCGAGTGATCGGCGATGCCGAGATAGTCCGCGCCCCACGCGGCCGCCGCCTCGGCCATCTCCTCGAGGGTCGACTTCCCGTCGCTGGCCGTCGTGTGGCAGTGGAGGATGCCGCGCATGTCCTTCAGCTCGACGAGCGTCGGCAGGGAGCCGCTCTCCGCGGCCTCGATCTCGCCCAGGTCCTCGCGCATCTCGGGTTCGATGTAGGCGAGGCCGAGCACGCGGAAGAGATCCGACTCGTCGTGGATCGCGGCGTGCCGTTTCCCGGTGAGCGCGTACTCGTTCAGGCTCATGCCGCGCTCCTGCGCCCTCGAGCGGACGCGGATGTTGTGGGCCACGTTTCCCGTGAAATAGTGGAGCGCGAACGGGAACTCGGCCGGCGTCACCAGGCGGACGTCGACGGCGAGGCCGGAGGGAAGCCGGATCGAAGTCTTCGTCTCGCCGCTGCCGGTGACCGAGGCGCCGGGGACGAGCGCGAGGAACGCCTTCGTGACGGCGGCCGGCTTCCTGGTGGCGACGAGGAGATCGACGTCTTTCACCGTCTCGGCCCAGCGGCGAAGGCTCCCGCCGATCTCGGCCCGCTCGACGTCGGGGTGCTCGCGGAGCGCGGCCAGGAGCGCCTCGGCCACCGGACGCACCCGGCCGGCGAGGGAGCGCCCGGCGCCCGCCTCGAGGAGCGCGATTCCCTCGAGGATCTTCTTCTCGGACTGGGCGCCGAAACCCTCCAGGTCGCGGATCTCGCCCTTCTCGGCGGCGCGCTTCAGCTTCGCGAGCGTCGTGATGCCGAGCCCCTCGCCGAGCGCCCGCACCTTCTTCGCCCCGAGTCCGGGGACGCGGATCATCTCGAGATAGCCGGGCGGCGTGGCGTCGGCCAGGTCGTCGTAGAACTTCATGCGCCCGGTGCGCCAGAGCTCGGTGATCTGCTCGCCGAGGGTCTTGCCGATCCCCTTCAGCTCGGTGAGCGTGCCCGCCTCGACGCGCGCGCCGAGATCTTCGGCGAGGCCGTCGAGGACGCGGGAGGCGTTTTCGTAGGCGCGGATCTTGAAGGGGTTCTCGCCCTTCAGCTCCAGGAGGACGGCGATCTCGTCGAGGATTCGGGCGACGTCGCGCTTGTCCATGTCTCGTGGCGCGGTGGCGCCGCCTGGGTCAGAGTAGTTCGGAGAGGGGCCGGCGGCCGGAGAAGCCCTCGTCGAGCGGATGCCAGTGCTCGATGCGGGGCTCGCCCCTCCGCCAGCAGAGGCAAACGACCCGCCCGTGCGCCATCGTGTAGAAGTCGACGAGACCGAGGTCGAGATCGCGCAGAATGCAGCCGTGCCGGGCGATCGAGGCCAGGTCGCCTCGGAATCGCTCCAGGAGGGCGGCCTGAGCCCGCTCCTTTTCGCGGAGCGACCGGACGTCGGGGCTCTCCTCGCTCGCGCCGCTCCCCGCGATGGCGCCGAGAACCTCGATCTCCCGCCGGAGCATGGTCGCCTCGCGCGCGGTCCTCGAAAGGGAGTCGAGGGCCGTCTCGAGGACCGGAAGGAGCCGGTTCGCCTCCTCCACCGAGAAGATCCTGTTCCGGATGCGTTCCATGCCCGGATGCTACCAGCGCGCCCCCTGCGCTTGCAACCGACGCGCGATCATGACACGATCATCGGGATGCCGATCGACGAACCGATCTCTCGACGGGTATTCCTTCGCCGCGGCGCCCTGGCCTCGGCCGCGGCCCTCCTGGCCTCCGGAATGCCGGGCGTTCCCTGGCTGCCGGGCTCCGGGGAGGCGGACGCCGCCATCATGGGGATGGGCCAGGAACTCAGCGACACCCTCAACGTCGAGACCTGCAACCAGATCATCATCGAGTCGCTGAAGCGCGGGGGAACCTTCTCCGACCTCTTCGCCGAGCAGCGCTACACCACCTCCATCGTCCTCGACGGCGGCAAGCTCGAATCGGTCACGTACGGCTACCCTCGCGGCGCCGGCGTTCACGTGATGTTCCGGCAGCAGGCCGGCTACGCCTTCTCCGACGATATCGACTTCAACTCGCTGCTCGACGCGGGCCGCCTGGCGTCGAACGTCGTGGAGAATCGGAGCCCCGTCTCGCCGGTCGATCTCGCGGTGAAGCCGATCATGCCGATCATGACCCTGCGCGCGCCGGCGCCGCTCATGAACGAGGATCTGAAGTTCGGCTTCGTGCGCCGGTTCGACGAGGCGGCCCGCGCGACCGATCCCCGCATCGCCTCGGTTCGCGTCGAGTACAACGACGAGGTGCGCGACATCCTGATCGCGACGTCGGACGGCGTCTACGTCACCGACCGGCAGTACCTCGTCTCGATCACCTGCACGGCCACGGCCGTGGACGGGTCGGAACGGCGCAACGGTTTCAGCGCCATCGGAGGACGCGTCGACGAGGGGTACTTCACGCGGCGCACGCCCGAAGCCGCCGGGCGCGAGGCCGCGGAACAGGCGCTCGTGCTCCTGCAGGCCGGCCCGGCTCCCGCGGGATCGATGCCGGTCGTCACGGGCCCCGGCTGGGGCGGCGTCCTGATGCACGAGGCGCTGGGGCACGCCCTGGAGGGCGAGGAGATCAGCCGCGGGACGTCGATCATCACCGGGAAGCTCGGGACGCAGATCGGCTCGCCCCTGCTCCGGGTCGTCGACGACTCGCGGATTCCGTTCGGACGGGGCTCCTATCCGGTGGACGACGAGGGAACGATCGGCCAGAAGACGGTCCTCGTCGATCGGGGCGTCCTCGTCTCCTATCTCCTCGACCGGCAGAACGCCTCCATCCTCGGCCTGAAATCCACGGGGAACGGCCGCCGCATGAACTACCGGCACCGCCCCCTCCCTCGCATGAGCAACACCTACATCGACCGGGGCCAGAGCACTCCCGATTCGCTCGTCACGGGCATCAAGAAGGGCCTCTACGCCGCCATGCTGGGCGTCGGCGGAGTCGACACCACGAGCGGCAATTTCAATTTCGCCGTGCGGGAGGGATACCTGATCGAGAACGGCCAGATCACGCGCCCCGTGCAGGGCGCGGTCATCGTCGGAAACGCGCTCGACGCGCTGCAGCAGGTCGAGGGCGTCGGGAACGACCTCTTCGTCGAGACGGCGATCGGAACCTGCACGAAGGAGACCCAGAGCATCCCCGTCGGCGTCGGTCAGCCGACCGTCCGCTTCGCCTCGCTCACGGTCGGGGGGACCGCCGTCTAGCCATGCCGGCCTTCACGCCACAGGAGATCCTGGTCCGCGTTCGGGACCACGCGATGCGCTCCGGCGCCGCCGAGGTCGAGGTCTACCTCGAGATCGCCAATTTCACGGAGGCCCGCGTCCGCCAGACCGAGGTCGAGTACCTGGTCCAGTCGGCGATCCAGGGCCTCGGCTTTCGGGTCTTCGTCGACCGAAAGGTCGGCTTCTCCTACACGACCGACATCCGCCCGAACATCGTCGACGAACTGGTGCGGCGAACCATCGCTCTCGCCTCGATGAACTCCCCTCGCGACGAGAACCGGCTCCCCGACGAGCAGCTCCCGCTCCTCGAGAATCTCGAGATCTACGACCCGGCGATCGAGGCGTTGCGCCCGGCCGACGTCATCGACCTCGCTCGAAAGACCGAGGGACACGCCTTCGCCGCGGACAAACGGGTGCAGTCGACCCGGGACGCTCGAGCGGGATTCGCCCTCTACGAGGTCCATTTCACGAACACGTTCGTGCCGTACCTGACCTACAAGTCGACGAGCTGCTGGCTCGGCGTCACGGCCATCGCCTCGGACGGCGCGACGAGGCGCGAAGGGGCCTTCGGCGATCGGAGGCGCATCGTCGCCGATCTCGCCATCCCCGAGGTCGTGGGCCGGAAGGCGGCGGAGAGGGCCACGGCGCGTCTCGGCGCGAAGCCCGTCCCGACCACGCAGGCGCCGGTCATCTTCGAGGCCGGCGCGGCCGCGACGTTCGTGGCGGGGCTCGTGCCGGCCATCAGCGCGACGAACGCGCTGGAGCTCCGCAGCTTCCTCGGAGGGAAGCACAATCAGGTCGTGGCGTCCCCGCTCGTGACGCTCGTCGACGACGGGATCTTTCGCCGCGGACTCGGCACGCGCCCCTTCGACGGGGAGGGGGTGCAGCAGCGCCGGACGGTGGTCATCGACGGAGGGACGTTGGTCAAGTTCCTCAACACCGCGGCCACCGCCCACCGCTTCAGCGTTCGTTTCACCGGGAACGCGGCGCGCAACTACGACACGCTTCCGGCGGTGGGATCGACGAATCTCTACATCGCGGCGGGCCGGACCGCGCTCGACAAGATGATTTCCGAGACGCCGCGCGGACTCTACGTCACCGAGCTCACGGGATCGGGGGTCGACACGGTGTCGGGGCAGTACTCGCAGCAGGCCGTGGGGCGATGGATCGAGAAGGGCGCGCTGGCCCAGCCCGTGGAGCGGGTCGCCGTGTCGGGACGGCTCGACGAGATGCTGCTCGGAATCGACAGTGTCGGGCGGGACCTCGAGGTGCGGAACGTCTTCTCCTCGCCGAGCCTCCGCTTCAAGCAGCTGACGATCGCCGGCGCGTAGATCCGGCGTCAGGTCGCCGCGGGCGCGGCCTGGGCGTCGCCCTCGTCCTTCGGAGCGGCGTAGAGCTCGCCGACGGTGAACTTCTTCGGCTGCCGCACGTGGATGTACGCGGTGTTCGCGGCGGCGGCTCCCTCGCTGCAGGCGGTGATGAGGAGCTTGTACTTCCCCGGGTAGGTGGCGATGTCGCCGCAGGCGAAGACGCCCTTCACGTTCGTCTTCATCACGTTGTCGGTCCGGATCTGGTTCCCCTCCAGCTCCAGCCCCCACTGCCGGACGATCTTCGTGTCCATCAGGTAGCCGATGTTGATGGCGACGAGATCGACGGGAATTTCCTCCGTCGCCTCCGTCTTCTTGTTCCTCACCAGCACCGATCGCACGACGCCCGCGGCGCCCTCGCCGCCCCGGATCTCCACCGTCTCCGTGTCGAGCAGCGCGCGGACGCGCGGCGATTCCCGGACCTCCTCGACGTAGGCATCCATCCCCTGCCACTTGTCGAGCATGTGGATCAGGGTGACGTCGGCCGTCTCCTTGAGCGAGATGGCGGCCTCGAGGGCGCTGTCGCCCCCCCCGATCACGAGGACGCGCTTGCCGCGGCACGTCTCGACGTCGGGCATGCCGTACGTGACGCCTCGCCCCTTGAACTCCTCCTCGCCCGGCTTCTTGATCCTGCGCGGCTCGAAGGCGCCGCCGCCCGTGGCGACGATGACGGCGCGGGCCTCGTAGACGCCCTTGTTGCTGGTGACGCGAATCGTGTCGGCCTCGTCGTCGCGCGCGATCATGGAGACGTGCTCGCCCTCGCGGATCTCCGACCCCATGTGGTTCGCCTGGTCGACGAAATTCCGGCCCAGCGCGTCGCCCATCACCTGGAGGTAGGAGGGGAAGTCGTGGACCAGCTTCTTCGGGTAGAGGGACGCGAGCTGCCCGCCGGCGACGGCCGTGTCGATGAGGAGGGTCGACATGCGGCGCATCCGGGTGAAGAGGGCGGCGGTGAGGCCCGCGGGGCCGGCGCCGACGATGATCACTTCCCAGATCATGCGGATGATGCCTCCGAAACGGGGGGCTCCGAGAGCGCGGAGGATACCATAGAAGGCACGGTCGATTCCCGATCGGGCGGCGGCCGGGGAGAGGTCTCTGGTCGCTGTCCTCGCCCGCGCCCGCGTGATACGCTGAGACCTCTCCCATGGCACGCACCGAACCCATCCCGCTGACGGCCGTCCGCGCACCGTCGGCGCCGGCTCTCGCCCTCGACACGGTCTGGTTCCAGGTCGCGGGGACGATCTGCAATCTCCGGTGCCGGCACTGCTTCATCTCCTGCGGGCCGGCCAACCGGAGCCACGACTACATGCCGCGCGACTCGGTCCGCCGCTACCTGTCCGAGGCCGAGTCGATGGGCGCGCGGGACTTCTACTTCACCGGCGGCGAGCCGTTCCTCCACAAGGAGCTCGACGGGATCCTGGAGGACGCGCTTCGCGTGGGGCCGGCGAGCGTGCTCACCAACGCGACGCTCGTCTCCGCGGAGCGCGCTCGGTCGCTCGCGCGCCTCGAGCGGGCGAGCCGCTACGCGCTCGAGATGCGCGTGAGCCTCGACGGGCTGACCGCGGCGATGAACGACCCGATCCGGGGGGAGGGGACCTTCGACGCGACGGTGGCGGGGATGCGCGTCCTCTCCGAGGCCGGCTTCCTCCCGATCGTGACCGTGGCCCGGACCTGGGATGACGCGGACGACGTCCGGCTTCGCGCGGAGTTCCACGCGTTCCTCCGCGGGGAGGGGATCGCCCGGCCGCGCGTGAAGATCCTCCCGCTCTTTCTCCTGGGACGGGAAACGACGCGATCGAGGGGCTACGCCCCGGCCGAGATCCTCACGGACGAACATCTCCGCGGCTACGATTTCTGGAATCTCCAGTGCTCGAACAGCCGGATGGTGACGAGCCGCGGCGTCTACGTCTGTCCCATCCTCATCGACGCGCCCGACGCGCTCCTCGCGCCGACGCTGCGCGAGTCGATGCGCCCCTTCCCGCTGGCCCACGGCGCCTGCCACACCTGCTGGGCGACCGGAGCCAGCTGCCGGAATTGACGCGCGCATGGTGAAGGCTCATCCGATGCGGGACGCCTCTCTCGAGGGGGGGCTCGCCTTCTTCGGCGGTCCGTACAACAATCATGTCGCGCTCCGCGCCGCCGTCGAGGACGCCCGCCGCCGCGGGGCCGCGCGGCTCTTCTGCCTCGGCGACCTCGGCGGTTTCGGACCGAATCCCGGAAAGATCTTCCCGATCCTCCAGGCGAACGACGTGGCGACCCTCGCGGGGAACTACGACCGGTCGCTGGCGAGCCGGCTCTCCGATTGCGGCTGCGGCTACACGCATCCCGACGACAATCGCTACGCGCAACTCTCCTTCGACTACACCGACCGGCGGACGACCGACGCCGAGCGCGCGTGGCTCGGCGCGCTCCCCGGCGAGATCCGCTTCGAGCGCGGCGGGCGCCGCTGGCTCCTCTGCCACGGCTCGCCGCGCCGCACGAACGAGTTCCTCTGGGAGTCCGCCTCCTCCGACGCGTTCCTCGCCCGCCTCGCGCGCGAGGCCGGGGCCGACGTGATGCTCTGCACCCACACCGGCATTCCCTGGCAGCGCGAGCTTCCGGGCGGCTCGCGCGCGATCAACGTCGGCGCGATCGGCCGCCCCGCGAACGACGGCCGCACCGAGGTTTGGTACGCGTGGCTTCCGCCCGGCTCCGAGACGGCGGAGTTCGTCCCGGTCGCCTACGACTTCGAGTCGCTTGCGCTGGAGATGGAGGAGGAACGGCTTCCCGCGCCCTTCGTGGAGACGATCCGCACCGGATGGTGGACGACCTGTCTCGAAATCCTCCCCGCGAAGGAGCGCGCGCGGGGCCGGTTCTAGGGCGCCGTGGTCGAGACCGTTCGGTCGATCGTCGGGGAGTACATCCGCCACGTCCGCGATTCGGGACGGAACGCGCGCCTCTACCTCGCCGGCATCTTCCTGATCGGCCTCGGGCAGTCGGTCTTCTCGCTCCTCTTCAATCTCTACCTCCGGGAGCTGGGCGTATCCGACTCGCGCATCGGCCAGATCCTCTCGAAGGTATCCCTCGGCGCCGCGGCCGCCGCCATTCCGGTCGCGCTGATCCTTCGCCGCGTTCCGGCGAAGCGGGTGCTGGTGCCGGCCGGCGTGCTGACCGCGCTCGCCTACGTTCTCCAGGCGACGCTGACGGCGCCCGAGTTCCTCCTCACCGTGGCGTTCGTCGCCGGGTGCGTGATCACGGTCTTCCGGCTCTCCATCGCGCCCGTCATCATGCTGGAGTCCTCGCCCGCGACGCGCCCCTATCTGTTCAGCGCCTCGTTCACGGTCCTCTTCTTCTCCGCGATCGTCGGGTCGGCGCTCGGGGGCCTCCTTCCGCACCTCTTCCACCTCGTCACCGATTCGAGCCGGCTCGCGCTCCGCTGGTCCCTCTTCGCGGCCTGCGCCCTCTATCTCGTCTCCGTCTGGCCCTTTCACCTCATGAAGGCCACGCCGCCGGCCGGCTCCGAGGCGGAGGAGGGCGACGCGACCGAGACGGCGCCGGGCGGGCGGGCGGATCGGCCCCTCGGCGCGCTCCGCGAACTCGCCGACGTCGACTGGGGGATCCACCTCAAGCTCATCCTGCCGGCCATGATGATCGGGCTGGGAGCCGGACTCATCATCCCCTTCATGAATCTCTACTTCCGCGACCGCTTCGGGCTGAGCGCGGCCTCGATCGGGCTGCTCTACGCCGTCATGCAGGGCTTCATGGTCGTGGGGAATCTCTTCGGTCCCGCCGTGTCGCGGCGGCTCGGGCTGGTCGGGGGCGTGGTGGCCACGCAGCTCGCCTCCGTCCCCTTCATGCTCGTCCTCGGCCTCTCGAGCTGGCTCCCGATCGTCGTCGCCTCCTTCTTCCTCCGCTCCACGCTCATGAACATGAACCAGCCGCTCTCGTCCCACTTCGCGATGGAGGTCGTTCGCGAACGGGACCACGCCGTGACGAACAGTCTTCTCTCCCTCTCCTGGTTCGTCGCGTGGGCGATCAGCGCCGACATCGGGGGCGCGATGATCGAGCGGGACGGATACACGGTTCCGCTCCTCATCGCGGCGGCCCTCTACGTGGCGGCGTCGGTCCTCTATTGGTACTTCTTCCGCGGCATCGAGGAGCGCCGCCTCCCCCCGGCCGAGGTCGAACTCCCCGAGGCGTAGCCGCGCGGGCCCCGCGTAACGCCATGCCGTCCAGCGGGATGGCTGCATCGCGCCGGATATCCCCCGGAAGCCTCAAGTTCCCGCGCCACGCTGCCGATCTTTCTCCCTGTCCGAGTACGGGTCCGCGTGCCGAGGGTCGGCGACGACGGGTCCAGGGTGGTGGTGCGGTGGGGTTCTGTGGGATCCACCTACGCAAGGGGGAATCACGATGAAGCGCAATCTCTCGCTCCTGTTGGCTTCGGTTCTCGTCGCGGCGGTCGCGTTCGCTCCGGTGGCGCTCGCCGGCCCGGTCGGCACGCTCGAGCTGAACGCCGGCTACAACAAGAACTCCGATGAGGTCACCCCGAGCGGCGACGCGATGGGCGGCGGAATCGGCTTCGGCGCCGCGTACTGGCGCGGCACGTCCCCCAGCATCTCGTGGGGCGGCGAAGTGTCGTTCGACAACCTCGGTTCGGCCGAGTACACGGATCCGTTCTCGAGCTCGACGACCAAGGTCTCGGGCAGCGTCTTCCGCATCAATCCGGCCGTCCGCTATACGTTCGGCCCCGGCGTCGGCACCAGCTTCTACGCTCAGGGCGGCGCGGGCCTCTACAACGTTTCGGCGAAGGTCGAGGACTCGGTTCTCGGCAGCGCCGACGACAGCCAGTCGAAGATCGGCTTCAACTTCGGCGCGGGCGTGAACTTCCCGGTCGCCCCGACCACGAAGATGAACGTCGGCCTCCAGTACCACACGATCTCGACGGAAGGCCAGAGCACCAACTACCTGAACTTCCGCGCGGGCGTCGGCTTCAACCTGTAATTCGCTCGTAAGTGCTTGGAGGGGGCGGCGCTCGCAAGGCGCCCGCCCCCTCTCTTTTTGCGCGACTTTTCGCCAAAGTTGAACGGCCTTCCTGACGATGAATCCCAAGACGCAGGGGGCCGGAGAAAGCCAATCCGCCTCGGCAAGGCTTGGTCCCAGCCTGGCCTGGCAATGCTCAGGAGGAATCGTTCCCATGAAACTTCGCACGACCGTTCGTGTCGCCGTGGCCCTCGTCGTCGCCGGCTTCGGCGTCGCCGGATCCGCCGAGGCGCAGCTCCTATCGAACATCGCGAACGTCAACCTGAACGCGAACGCCGCGCAGACCCTCACGGTCAGCGTGACGAGCGGGTCGACGGTCAACTTCGCGCTCACGCAGGGCGCGGCGGCGGCGGGCGACGTTTCCCCGGCCATCTCGACCTCGTGGAACCTGAATCCCGGCCTGACGGGCGCCGTGAGCCTCTTCGGCTACTTCAACACGCCGTCGGCCGCCCTCACGGACGGCGTCTACGACATCGCCTCGACCTACGTCCAGGGCCGCATGACGACGGGCGCCGTGGCCACCTTCACGTCGTTCACGCAGACGAACGCCGTCGGACCGGCCAACGGAAGCCTTCTCCTCTTCACGGAGGCCGTCACCGGCGCGAACAAGATCAAGACGCGCAGCGACAATCTCGATCTCCAGATCGATCTCACGGCGAGCCCGACGGTGCCGGCGAGCACGTACACGGGCACGCTCCGCATTCAGGCGCGCGCTCTCTAGCCGAGCGGATCGATCCATCCCATGGACGGGATACGCCGTATCGCACGTTGGATGGGGGCGCCCGGCCTCGCGCCGGGCGTCCTCGCCGCGTTTCTGCTCGCGGCCCCGGCGCGGGCGCAGACCCTGTCCGGCGTCTCCATCGTCACGCTCCAGGCGACGAAGGTCTCCGCCCTGACCGTCGTGATCGGCAGCGGATCCTCGATGAACTTCTCGCTCCTCCAGGGGGCGATCGCGAACGGCAGCACCGCCGCGGCGATCACCACCTCCTGGAGCGTGAACCCGGGCCAGATCGGGACGGTCCGGGTCTACGGATACTTCAGCACGCCCTCGGCGGCGCTGGCGGGAGCGACGATGAACATCCCGTCGAACTACGTGGAAGGGCGGGTGACGACGGGAGTCCCGACGACCTACACGCCGATCGCCCAGACCAATCCGGTCGGCCCCGCCGGAGGAAGCCTGCTCCTCGTCTCGGAGACGATCACCGGCGTGAACAAGAGCAAGACGAGGACCGACAACCTCGACCTGCGCGTCAATCTCACGACGAGCCCGCCGGTGCCGGCGGGCAACTACAACGGAACGCTTCGGATCCAGGTGCGGGCGTTCTAGCGGCGCGAAGTCCGCGAGCCAGGGAAGGAATCGCGATGAGGTCCGGCAACGGAAGCAAAGTGTGGATGCTGCTCGCGGCGCTCGCGCTCCTCGGGAGCGCGGAAGCGGCGCGGGCTCAGACGGTCCGCCCCGTGATCGTCGAGTACAAGGGAACCCACGTCCGCGGCAAGTTCGAGCTCGTGAACGACCAGCTCCTGCCCGTGAACGTCATCATGGAGCCGAGGAGCTTCGACGTGACGGAGGAGGGCGACCCGGTCTACCGGGCGCTCGATCCCTCCGTGAAGCTCAAGCTCTCGGAGATGAGCTTCCGCATTCCGGCGCAGCAGTCGCGCACCATCTTCTTCGACGCCCGCGCCGAGTCGATTCCCGCCTGGTTCACGATCTTCGCCACCTTCGCCGGCATGCCGCGGCACAAGGGGATCGAGATCGAGATCGAGCTCCCGCACACCGTCTACATGCTCCCGAAGACGCCCCTCGGAGCCGCGGACGTGCGCGTGGAATCGGCCGTCTGGGACTCGGTCGCGAAGAACGTCTCGCTTCGCCTCAAGAATCTGAGCCCGCGCCTGGGGCGGGTGGAGGAGGTGGAGGCGGCGGCCAAGAAGGAGAAGCGCCAGGGCGGAAGCTTTCCGCTCCTTCCGGGCGCCTCCCGCCGCGTCCTGATTCCGTGGGACGCGCCGGTCGCGCCGACGACGTACCGGCTCCGCTTCCAGCGATTCACCGTGGAGGATTCTCTGCGCGCGGGCTAACGCGGAATCGGGGGGCGATGTGAACCTCATGTTTGGATCGAGGCTTCCGCGAAAGGGCCCACGGCCCCTGGGGGGCCTCTTTGCGTCTTGGGGGCTCCCGGCCCTCGTGACGCTCCTGCTCGGGTGCGCCGCCTCGGTCGCGCCGGCCGCCCGCGCGCAGGTCTTCCAGATCTCGGGGGGGACGTCGAGCCAGTACCACGCCACCGGCGGGACCCTGAACGTCCGCGGCGCGGGGTACGACGGCTGGATCGGGCTCGGCGACCTCGAGCAGTTTCGGTTCGGCGCGCTCGCGCGAATGGAATACCAGGGCGGCCTGATCTCCGCGGGAGATCAGGCGGTCCCGTTCGGGCTTCCCACCGATATCTTTCAGGCGCCTCATTCCTTCTTCGGCCGCGGGTTCGGGTTCGAGCGCGAGATCGGCGACGTGCACCTGCGCGCGATCGGGGGGACCACCGCCACCGTCTACGGGTCGCCCTTCTTCACCGGCGCGCAGAGCGTGCGCGGGGCGGGGATCCTCTTCCTCGACCACGACGTCTCGCCCACCGTGCACGTGCTGACGCGCTCCATCTTCTCCGACCGCCAGACCGTCATCAGCGGCCTCGACTGGAGGCCGAGCGAGGACTTCTCGGCGGCGTTCGCCGGAGGAGGCGGGGCCGGCGAGCCGTACGGCGCCGTCAGCGCCCGCTTCGAGCGCCCCTGGATCGCGGCCCGGGCGGCGTGGACGGCGGCGGCCGACGCGTTCCGGCGCGTCGCGATCCCGCAGCCGAGCGAATCGGAAATGGAGCGCGAGAACATCGACGTCAAGGTCCGCCCGGTGAGGGGGCTTGTCCTGCAGGCGGGCCGGTACCATTTCCTCCAGCCCGAGACGCCGCGATTCCCCGCCTATCACGGCGAGGTGCATCAGCTGAACGTGAGCGCCAGCGTGCTGGGCGCGATGTCGACGGTGGGGCTCTACGATTCCCGTTCCACGGCGGCCGGAAATCGCGGCATCTCGGTCGGACTGGAGAGGCCGATCGGAGGCGCGATTCGCGCCGGCGGAAACTACTTCCACGCCGTCGATCGCTCCGGCCAGGTCTTCAACACGGTGGTCGGCGTGCTGCGCGAGTCGGTGTCGCCTCACCTCGACCTCACGCAGGTCCTCACGCACACCGACGGGAACAGCACGCTCTCCTTCGGGGGGAACTTCGTCTCCAGCCGGTTCAGCGTCGGCGCGGAATGGCAGACCGTCTACGTGCCGTTCGGCGAGGGGAACCCCTTCCAGCAGGCCCTCATGCTGAACGTCCGGCTCCTGGCGTTCGGAGGCTTCACCGCGAACGTGGGGAGCTATCTCACGCCGGACGGTCAGGTGAAGTACACGCTGGGCGGGAACCAGTACGTCTATCGCGGGATGGAGGGGCGCTCCTCCGAGTCGATGCCCTCCTTCTCGGACCAGATGGTGCAGGGGATCGTGACCGACGAGAAGGGGAGCCCCGTTCGGGGCGCCGCCATCAAGGTGGACGGCGAACTCGTCTACACCGACTCGGACGGCTACTTCTTCGTGCGGAAGCCGAAGGGGCGGGCCTGCAAGATCGAGGTCGCCACGAGCGAGTTCGTGACGGCGCTGCCCTATATCGTCGTGAGCGCTCCGGAAACCTTGATCCCGCAGCCGGAGGGGCGAGGGTCGGGGGCGATGATCGTGGTGCGTCCTTACATTCCGGGATCGCCGGCGCCGCAACCCAAGGACTGGACCGACTCGCGCTGAGTTCGCGCCAGGGGCGCCGATCGGAGGCTTCCGCTTCCGCCGGCGTCGAAGCACGAAGCGAAGTCTACTTGCCGACCCCCGTCATCGTCTCCGCCGAGAAGACCTTCGCGATCTGCTCCTCGGTCAGAAGCTTCCGCTCCCGCACGATCGCCACGACCGTCTTTCCCGTCTTGGCCGACTCCTTGGCGACTTCCGCCGCGGCCATGTAGCCGATGTAGGGGTTCAGGGCGGTGGCGAGGGAGATCGAATGCTCGAAGTAGGCGCGGCAGACGTCCTCGTTCGCCGTGATGCCGTCGACGCAGGTCGTGCGCAGCACGCGTAGAGTCGGCGCCAGGATCGCCAGCGAGCGAAGGAGATTGTGGGCGATGACCGGCATCATGACGTTCAGCTCGAGCTGGCCCGCCTGCGCCGCGTAGGCGACCGTGGTGTCGTAGCCGAGCACCTGGAAGCAGACCATGTTCGTCATCTCGGCGACGACCGGGTTCACCTTCCCGGGCATGATGGAGGAGCCGGGCTGGACGACGGGGAGGATCACCTCGTCGAAGCCAGTCGTGGGGCCGCTCGCCAGGAGGCGGAAGTCGTTCGCGATCCGCGTGAGGTCGAGGCAGAAGCCGCGGAGGTCGTTCGAGAGGCGGACGAAGGGCGCCATGCTCTGCATCGCCTCGAAGAGGTTCGGCGACGGGCGGAACGGGGCGCCGGTCAGGGCGGCGATGTTGGCGATCGTCTTTTCGCGATACTGCGGGTGGGCGTTGATGCCGGTGCCCGCGGCGTTTCCGCCGAGACCGAGCGCCAGCAGCCCCTCGCGGCTTCGCTTCAGCGACTCGACCCACCCCTCGACGCAGACCTGGTACCCCGAGAACTCCTGCCCGAGCGTGACCGGGACCGCGTCCTGGAGGTGCGTGCGGCCCGACTTGAGAACCGTGCGGAACGCGGCCGCGCGCCCCGCGAAGGAGCGGGCGAGCGCCGTCATCTCCTCGATCACCGGGCCCGAGAGCTCGTAGGCCGCGAGCCGGATGGCCGTCGGAATGACGTCGTTGGTCGACTGCGAATTGTTGACGTGGTCGTTCGGGCTGACGAGCTTGGTGTCACCCCGCTGGCCGCCCATCAATTCGCAGGCTCGGTTCGCGACGACCTCGTTCACGTTCATGTGGAACGAGGTGCCGGCGCCGGCCTGATAGGCGTCGACGACGAAGTGGGCGTCGTGCTTCCCGGCCACCACTTCCTCGGCCGCCTTCACGATGGCGTCGGCCTTGGCCTTGTCGAGGACGCCGAGGTCGCTGTTGGCGCGCGCGGCCGCGATCTTGATGCGGGCGACGGCGCGGATCATCTCGCGATGGAGCCGCTCGCCGCTGATGGGAAAGTTGGCGACCGCGCGGGCGGTCTGGACGCCGTAGAGGGCGTCGGCCGGGACCTCGAGTGGTCCGAGAGAGTCCTTCTCGATTCGGGTCTGGCGGGAGGCGCCCGCGGCGGTCGCTTCGGTCATGACCTTCCTATCCCATGGAGTCGAGGAGCCAGCTCTCCGGATCCTCGAGGAGCTCCTTCACGCGGTGGAGGAATTGGGCCGCCGGCGTTCCGTCGACGAGCCGATGGTCGAACGAGAGAACCAGGGTCATCATCCAGCGGACGACGATCCTGTGATCGCGCACCACGGGGCGCTCTTCGATGAGATGGACGCCCAGGATGCCGACTTGCGGATGGTTGATGACGGGCTGCGACGCCGTGGCCCCGAACATGCCGGCGTTCGTGATGGTGAACGTGCCGCCCTCGATGTCGTTCAGCGTGAGTTTCTCGGCCCGCGCGCGCGCGGCGAGGTCTTCCATCTCGGCCGCGAGCTGCAAGATCGTCTTCTTGTCGGCGTCGTGGAGCACCGGCACGATGAGGCCCTGGTCGCGGTGGACGGCCATTCCGATGCTGTAGTACTTCCGATACCGGACGTCGGTCTCGGTCATCGTGGCGTTCAGGATCGGATACTCCTTCAGCGCCCGGACGACCGCCCGCGTGATGAACGGCATGTAGGTGAGATTGACGCCGTACTCGCTCTTCACGCGCTCCTTGAGCCGCTTGCGAAGTTCGACCAGCGCCGTCATGTCGACCTCGTCCGTCACGGAGCAGTGCGCCGCCGTGTGACGGGCCTTCGACATGTTCTCGGCGATCTTCTTTCGGAGAGTCGTCAGGGGCTGCACGACCTCCTCGTGGGAGCCGGCGGCCGCGAACGACGGCGCCGGGATCCCCTTGAGCGGCTTCGGCGCGGGGGCCGCGGGAGCCTGCATCCCCGCGGCGGGGGCCGCGGCGGCCATGCCGCCCGCCGTCGGAGCCATGAATCCGCCCGGAGCGCCGGGGCTCAGCTTCCGAGCCTCGATATGCGTGAGAACGTCCTCGCGCGTGACGCGTCCGCCCATTCCGGAGCCTCGAACCTGGGCGACGTCGACGCCGTGCTCCTTCACGAGCTTCCGCACGGCGGGCGAGAGCCGCGCGCCGTCCCCGGACGGGGGAGCGGGAAGCGTGGCCGTCGAGGTGGCCGAGGCCGACGGAGCGTAGGCGGGGGCGGGGGACGTGGAAGCCGGGGCGGGCGCGGGCGCGTTAGGCGCCGGCGCGCCGGTCGCGGCCGCGTGGGCGGGCGCCGGAGCCGGCGCGCCGGCCGACGCCCCGAGCGACTCGCCGGCGGCCAGAATGACGCCGAGCTCGTCGCCGACCTGCGCGACGACGCCCTCGCCGACCGTGATCTTGCCGAGCGTCCCGGCGTTGGGGGCGGGGAGCTCGATGTTGATCTTGTCCGTGATGATCTCGACGATCGGTTCGTCCTTGGCGATCGGATCGCCGACCTTCTTCAGCCACTTCCCGATCGTTCCCTCGACCACGCTCTCGCCGAGCTGCGGCACGATGATGGTTGTGGGCATCCTTCCCTCCCGGTGGCCCGAGGGCCTAGTAGGCGACCAGCTCGCGGATCGCCTGGGCGATCCGGTCGGCGTTCGGCAAATAGTGATCGGCCAGATTCGGCGCGAACGGTTCCTGGGGCGCGTCGGGCGGCGAAATGCGGATGACCGGCGCGTCGAGGGAGGAGAAGCCCTCCTCGGCCACCATCGCGGCGATCTCGGCGCCGACGCCCATGGTCCGGCTGCTTTCGTAGACGACCGCGCATCGTGCCGTCTTCTTCACCGATTCCAGAATCGTCTCGTGATCGTAGGGAGCGAGCGTCCGGAGATCGATCACCTCGACTTCGATCCCCTCCGCGGCGAGCTTCTTGGCCGCGTCGAGCGACCGATGGAGCATGAGCGAGTACGAAACGATCGTGGCGTGCTTCCCCTCGCGCGCGACCGCGGCCTTGCCGAGCGGAACGACGTAGTCCCCCTTCGGCACGACGCCCTTCGACGTGCGGTAGAGGCGCTTGTGCTCGTAGTAGAGGACAGGGTTCTGCCCGCGGAACGCGGCCTTCAGGAGGCCCTTCGCGTCGTACGGATTCGACGGCGCGACGACCACGAGGCCGGGGCTGTGCATGAACCAGGAGGCGTTGAACTGCGAGTGGTAGAGGCCGCCTCCCACGCCCGCGCCGCAGCAGACGCGGATGACCATGGGGCAGGTCCACATGCCGCCCGAGCGGTAGCGCATCTTCGCGGCGTGCTCCACGATGCCGTCCACCGCGAGGGAGGTGAAGTCGTCGAACTGGATCTCGGGCGAGGGAATGAGCCCCGCCAGCGCGGCGCCCACGGCGCCCTGCACCAGGAAGTTCTCCGAGATCGGGCTGTCGATGACGCGCAGCGGGCCGAAGCGCTCGTAGAGGTTCTTCGTCGCCTTGAAGACGCCGCCGTAGTTGGCGATATCCTCGCCGATGAGAAAGATGCGCTCGTCGCGCTCCATCTCCTCGGTGAGGCCCTGCGTGATGGCCTCGATGTAGGTGATCGGCTGGGTGTCGCTCGGCGCGCCGGCCTGGGCCGGGGCGCTGTCCATCGTTTTCATCGACGCGTGATCTCCCTCTCGGCGTGGTGGGCCTTCTCGAGACGCGCCGCGCGCCGCTCTTCGGCCGCGCGCGCTTCGCGTCGTTCTTCATCCGTTTCGGGAACGAGCGGCGGAACCGGCACCGGCGCTCCCTTTTCGTCGATCGCCACGAAGGTCAGATAAGCCGTGCTCGTCTGCCTCCGGAACGCGCTTTCCAAGTCCTCGCTCTGCACGTCGACCCGGATCTCCATCGAGGTGCGGCCCGCGTAGGTCATGCGGCCCGTGATCACCGCGAGCTGGCCGATCTTGATCGGCGCCTCGAACGACACCTGGTCGATCGAGGCCGTGACGCACTGCATGCGGCAGTGGCGATGCGCCACGATGGCCGCCGCCAGGTCGATCCAATGGAGCACCATCCCGCCGAGCACGTTGCCGAGCGTGTTGGCGTCGTTCGGCAGGACGAGCTGCACCATGTCCACCCGCGACTCGCGCGGGGCCTTCCCGGGGAGGCGGCTCGCGCCGCTCGGGCGCGCCGAGGCGCGCTTAGAGCGGGGCGTAGACGTCCTCCAGGATCTCGCTCGGATCGGGATGCGGGGAGCGCTCGGCGAACTCGATCGCCTCCTCGATCTCCCGCTCGATCCGCTGGAGCGTGGCCTGCTTGTACGTCTCGTCGATGATGCCGCGCTCCATCAGGAGCCGCTCGTACCGCGGAACCGGATCCCGCTTCTTCCAGTAGTCGACCTCCTCGGGCGTCCGGTAGTTGGCCGGGTCGATCTCCGAGTGTCCGTACCAGCGGTAGGTTTTCATCTCGATGAGCGTCGGGCCCTCGCCGCGGCGAGCGCGCCGGACCGCCTCCTGCGACGTCTCGTAGACGAGGAGGAGGTCGTTTCCGTCGATCGTGATGCCCGGCATCCCGTAGGCCTTCGCGCGATCCGACACGTTCTCGAGCGGAACGCCGAGGCGCGCGGGGACCGATTCGGCCCAGAGGTTGTTCTGGACCACGAAGACGCAGGCGAGCTTGTGGACGCCGGCGAAGTTCAACGCCTCGTGCCAGACGCCGTTCGACGTGGCGCCCTCGCCGACGAAGCAGACCGCCGCGTTGTCCTTCTTCTGGATCTTCCAGGCGAGCGCGGAGCCGGTGACGATGACCGTCTGCGCCGCGATGGTGGACGCGGGGGTGACGATCCCCATCGGCTTCCACCCGTAGTGGCAGGGGTGGCTCTTGCCGCGGTCGGGGCTGTCCTTCCGCGCGAAGAGCTGCGCCATGAGGTACTTGATCGGCATCCCCTTCGTGATGACGGCGCCGATCTCGCGATGCTGGATGCCGATGAAGTCGTCGGGACGGAGCCCGTAGCAGGGGCCGACCACCGTCGCTTCCTGTCCCACGGCGCTGAAGAAGGTCCCCTGGAAACGGCCCTGCTTGAAGAGACGCCGGCAGCGCTCGTCGACCTGCCGGACGAGGTTCAAGTAATAGTAGAGGCCCTTCATTTCGTCGTTCGAAACGGCCATGAAACCCTCCTGAGGTCGTTCGGTCGCGCGCGGGTGCCCGATTCACGCTGGTGGGCGCGACATGCCAGCCCGCAACTCTACCATAGTGGTACCGTGGCCGCCAGACGGGGGCTAGCGCCCCGGCTTCCAGCCGCGAAGCCGTAAGCTGTTGCCCACCACCGAGACACTGCTCATGGCCATCGCCGCGGACGCGACCGTGGGGTGGAGGAGCCACCCCGTCAGGGGGAAGAGGGCTCCCGCCGCGAGGGGGATGGCGACGACGTTGTAGGCGAAGGCCCAGGCCAGGTTTTCCAGGATCGTGCGCCGCGTGCGGCGCGAGAGGTCGAGAGCGTCCGCGATCGCGCCGAGGCCGCCTCTCACGAGCGTGATGTCGGAGGCCTCCACCGCGACGTCGGTACCGCTCCCGATCGCGATCCCCACGTCGGCGGCCGCGAGCGCGGCGGCGTCGTTCAGGCCGTCGCCCACCATCGCCACGACGGCGCCCTCCTGTTGAAGCCGCTGGACGAGCGACACCTTGTCGGCGGGCGAGAGGGAGGCGTGGACCTCCTCGATGCCGAGCGACGCGGCGAGGCGGCGAGCCGGGGCTTCGCGGTCGCCGGTCGCGAGCACGAGGCGAAGGCCGCGAGCCCTGAGCCGCGCGGCCGCGCTCGCCGCGTCCTCTCGGGGCGAGTCCTCGAGCGCGAAGAAGCCCGACGTGGCCGGGCCGACGCCGACCCACGCGACGCTCTCGCCCCGTTCGGCGGCGGCCTCGGCGGCGGCGGTCAGTTCCTCGGGCGCTCTTCCGGCGAACGCCGCGAACTCGAACGAGCCGACGCGGACGGAGCGGCCGCCGACCTTACCCTGGGCGCCGAGCCCCGGCATGACGCTGACGCCGTCGGCGAGGGGAAGGCGCGTCGCGCCCTCGGCGCGGGCGTGGCGAACGATGGCGCGCGCGATCGGATGCTCCGATCCCGATTCGACGGCCGCGGCCGCCTTCAACACCTCCGCGGCGTCCAGGCCGGGCGCCGCGTGGAACGAGACGACCGACGGCTCGCCGCGCGTCAGCGTGCCCGTCTTGTCGAGGACGACCGTGGAGAGTTTTCCCACCCGCTCCAGCGCCTCGCCGCCGCGAAGGAGGATCCCTCGCCGCGCGCCGGCGCCGGTCCCGACCAGGATGGCGGTCGGCGTGGCGAGCCCCATGGCGCAGGGGCAGGCGATGATGAGGACCGACACGAACGCGACGAGCGCGTAGCGAATGGGAGGCGGCGGTCCGACGAGGAGCCAGACGGCCGCGGTGACGAGCGCGATGAGGAGAACGGCGGGCACGAAGCGTCCCGCCACGCGATCGGCGAGCGCCTGGAGGGGCGCCTTCCCGCCTTGAGCCTCTTCCACGAGTCGGACGATGCGGGCGAGCGTGGTGTCGTCCCCCACGCGCGTCGCGCGGAGGAGCACCGGCGCGCTCCGGTTGAGCGTTCCCGCCGCCAGCGGATCGCCGACGCCGCGCGCGACCGGGAGGGGCTCGCCGGTGAGCATCGACTCGTCGACCTCGGTGCTGCCGCGCTCGATGAGGCCGTCCACCGGAACAGTTTCCCCGGGGAGGATCTCGATCCAGTCGCCGCGCGCGATCGACTCGAGCGGCCGCTCTTCACGCGCGGCGAGCGGCGAGGCCATGGCGAGCCGTCGCGCGGTCGCGGGGCGGCGCGTGAGAAGCGCCTTCACCGCCTGGCCCGTCTTCAGGCGAGCGCGCGATTCGAGGAGCCGTCCCAGGAGCACGAAGCCGAGGATCATGGCGGCGGTGTCGTAGTAGACGTGCCCGCCCAGCCCTGTCGCCTCGAACCAGCCGGGCGCGAGCGTGACGGCGACGCTGTAGAAGTAGGCGGCGCCGGTTCCGAGCGTGACGAGCGTGTTCATGTCGTACATGCCGTGACGAAGGCCCACCACGGTCCGGCGATGGAAGGTCCAGCCCGCGATCCAGAAGACGGGCGTGGCGAGAAGGAGCCCGAGCCACCTCGCCGAGTTCATGTCGTGGACGAAGAGATGGACGAGCATGAGCGGAATGCCGCACGCGGCGGCGAGGAGGAGCCGGCGCCGGTTCGCGCGCTCCTCGGCGAGCCGCATCGCTTCGCGGTCGGCTCCGCTCGAGGCGGCGCGAGGCGCCGCGCGATAGCCGGCCGATTCGACCGCCTGGACGAGGGTCGCCACGGAGACCGCGCCCGCGCCGTCGGGCTCGAACCGGACGAGCGCCTCCTCGGTGGCGAGGTTCACGCTCGCCTCCGCCACGCCCGGGACGCGCTTCAGGGCGTGCTCCACCGCCGACACGCAGCCCGCGCAGGTCATGCCGTGGATCGAGAGGCGCGCCTCGTGGGGCGCGGAAGGTTGCATCGTTCGTTCGTTCATACGCGTCTGTAGACGAAGGGCCTCCGGTTTCCTTACAGCGCCGGACGATCGGCGGGCGGCCAGGCTTTCCCGTACCGGGAGGAGCGCGAGACTGCTACGATCGAGCGCTCACAGCGCCCCCCGTAACCTCCATATTGAGGCAATCATGAGCGGCCCCGCCATCACCGAAGCCCAAGTCTTGGATGCCCTCCGGTCCGTCATGGATCCGGATCTCCATCGCGATATCGTCTCCCTCGGCTTCATCCGCAATCTCAAGATCGAAGGGAGCGTGGTCGCGTTCGACGTGAACCTGACGACCCCCGCCTGCCCGGTCAAGGATCGTCTTCGCGACCAGTCCCGGCAAGCGGTCCTCTCGAAGGTGCCCGGCGCCACCGACGTGCGGGTCAACATGACCGCGGAAGTGCGCCGCGCGCAGGCGCCCGACACCTCGGCGCTGAAGACGGTCCGGAACATCATCGCGGTCGGGAGCGGAAAGGGGGGCGTCGGAAAATCGACGGTCGCCGCCAATCTCGCCGCGACCCTCTCCTCGACCGGCGCCCGCGTCGGGCTCCTCGACGCCGACATCTACGGCCCGAGCATCCCGATCATGATGCAGTCGGGGACGCCGGCCGAGCCTCAGGCCGACAACACGATCGTTCCCGGCCTGGCTCACGGCGTGAAGCTCATGTCGATGGGGTATCTCACGCCGGGCGATCAGCCCCTCATCTGGCGCGGACCGATGGCGCACAAGGCGCTCCAGCAGTGCCTCCTCGGCGTCAACTGGGGCGAGCTCGACTATCTCGTCGTCGATCTCCCGCCCGGCACGGGCGACGTCCACCTCACGCTCGTGCAGACCGTGCCCGTGACGGGGGCGGTCATCGTCTCGACGCCGCAGGACGTGGGTCTCCAGATCTCCATGAAGACCCTTCGCATGTTCCAGCAGACGAAGGTTCCGATCCTCGGCATCGTGGAGAACATGTCGTTCTACGTCTGCCCCCACTGCGGGGAGCGCGACGACATCTTCGGACACGGCGGCGCGAAGAGCGCGGCCGACGGGATGAAGATCCCGTTCCTCGGCGAGATCCCGCTCGACGTCGCCATCCGCCGCTACGCCGACCGCGGCACGCCGGTCTCCATCGCGGAGCCGGAGTCGCCGTCGGGGACGGCGTTCCGCGAGATCACGGGGCGTCTGGCGCAGCAGGTGAGCATGCAGGCCTTCAAGAACATCGCGCTCAGCATCGTGGAGGAGTGACGTGATCCCGCTCACCCCCGAGCAGACGACTCCGGTCGCGCTGAAGAAGAAGGGGGGCGAGCGGCTCACGGTGACGTGGGCCGACGGGCACGAGAGCGTCTACGGCGCGCGCTATCTCCGCGGGCGCTGCCCCTGCGCCCAGTGCGTGAGCGAGACGACGGGGAAGCGGCTCGTCTTCGAGGAGCACGTGAATCCCGACGTGGCCGTCGCGGCGGCGCGGACGGTGGGGCAGTACGCGCTCCACTTCGACTGGAGCGACGGCCACACGACCGGCATCTACTCCTTCGACTATCTGCGTCGGATCTGTCCCTGCGACGCCTGCACGGCCGCTGCCGCGGGCGGTTCCGCGCCGCTCTAGCGGGAGGACTCTGAACTTCATCTCCGAAACGCTGGGAGCCGGGAAGGACGCCGCGCCCTGGAAGCGGACGCTCGGCGCGCTCTGGCTGGCGCAGTTCCTGACCATGCTCGGCATGAGCATGTTCCTGCCGTTCCTCCCGCTCTACCTTCGAACGCTCGGCGTGACCGGGAAGGGCGAGCTCGAGACGATGTCGGGCCTCATCTTCGCGGCCCCCTTCTTCGCCGCCACCATCGCCACCCCGATCTGGGGCTACTTCGGCGACCGGCACGGGCGGAAGCTCATGGTGATGCGGGCCTCCTTCGGGCTCGCGCTCATCACGGGCCTCATGGGATTCGCGACCTCCGCGAGCCAGCTCCTCCTCCTCCGCGTCTTCCAGGGCGCCATCAGCGGGTTCATCGCGGCGGCGGTCGCCCTCATGGCCTCCGCCGCGCCGCGCGACCGGATGGGCTACGCGCTCGGCGCGCTCCAGACGTCGGTCCCGAGCGGGACGATCATCGGGCCCCTCGTGGGCGGCGTCCTGTCGGACATCATCGGAGCGCGAAACATCTTCTTCGTCACCTGCGGGTTCAACGTTCTGGCGGGGCTCGTGGTCTGGCTCTCCGTTCGGGAGACGGAGCGGCCGAAGGCGGAGGGGGGCGTGGAGCAGATCGTGGAGAACTACCGCTTCGTCTTCGGGAGCTCGCAGCTCCGCCTCCTCTTCTTCGTCCTCCTCCTCTCCCAGTTCGCCCTCATGTCGCTCGTGCCGATCATGGCCCTTTTCGTGGAGGATCTGGGCGCCCAGGGCCGCCTCATCGCCACCACGACCGGCGCGATCATCGCCGTCACCGGGGTCGCGAACATCGCGGCCTCCCCGCGGTGGGGGCGCCGGAGCGACAAGCACGGCTACAAGGAGACGCTTCGCCGGGCCGTGCTCGGCGCCGGCATCTTCGCCGTGCCGCAGGGCCTGGCCATGGCGCCGTGGCACCTCTTCCTCATGCGAATTCCGTACGGGCTCATGATCGGGGGCATCGTCCCCTCCGTGCACGCCATGATCGGACTTCGCGCCCCCGACAACCGGAGGGCCGGCACCCTGGGGGTGACCTCGACGGCCCTCATGCTCGGGAACATGGCCGGGCCGCTGGTCGGCGGCGCGCTGGCGGGCATTTTCGGCATGAGGGCCGTCTTCTTCGTCTCGAGCGCCGTTTTCTTCGTGATCCTGGTCGGACTTTGGCCGAGGATCGTGGAACCCGAACGGGACCCCGAACGGGAGCCGGAAAGGAGCACTGTATGAGACTCGTCGTCGCGATCGCGCTGGCCGCCTCGTTGGGCTGCGCCGGAATCGGTGGATTCGGAGGGACGGCCATGGCGGCCACGAACCAGGAGCTTGCGAATCAGGTCCGGGAGGCGGAGCGGGCCTTCGCGAAGACGATGGCCGATCGGCAGCTCGGCGCCTTCGCCGACCACGTGGCGAAGGAGTCGATCTTCTTCGGCGGGAAGGGGCCGCTTCGCGGCCGCGACGCCGTCGTGGGAGCGTGGTCCCGCTTCTTCGACGGCCCCACGGCGCCCTTCTCCTGGGAGCCGGAAACGGTGGAGGTCCTCGACTCGGGGACGCTCGCGCTGAGCGCCGGACCCGTGCACGATCCCGACGGGAAGCTGATCGGAACGTTCAACTCCATCTGGCGGCTCGAATCGGACGGCAAGTGGCGCGTGATCTTCGACAAGGGATGCCCCGTCTGCGAACCCGCGCCGCCCGCCGAGGCCCCGAAGAAGCCCTGAGCGCGGCCCTCCGGCCGGATGACCGACCGCCTCCTCCGTGATACCCTCATGAACTTCACCCACACGACGTCCAAGGAGGGGGAGACGTGACGCTCCATACGACCCTAGCAGGCAGCTATCCGAAGCTTCCGACCGCCGCCGGCGACGTGAATCTCCGCGTCGTGCGGAACCGGAAGGACGCCGGGAAGGCGACCGACCAGGACGTGGCGGACGCGGTTCGCGCCACGACGCGGCGCATGGTCGCGCTCCAGAACCGGCTCGGCATCGACGTTCCGATGGAAGGGCAGGCGGGCTGGGACGACGCGCAGACCTACGTCGCGCGCGGCCTCGAGGGAATCCGGATCGCGGGGCTCATCCGGTATCTCGACACGAACACCTACTATCGCCAGCCGGAGATCGTCGGTCCGGTCCAGTGGACGAAGCCGATCACGGCGGAGGAATTTCGCGAGGCCCAGGCGGCGAGCGATCGCCCGCTGAAGGCGTTCCTCCCCGGTCCCTATTCGCTCTACCGGTTCTCCAAGGACCTCCGCTACGGCGACGCCGTGGAGGGCGCCCGCGCGCTCGGCGCGGCGCTCGGGCGGGAGGCGGCGGCGCTCGAAGAGGCAGGCGCGACCTGGATTCACCTCGAGGAGCCGTGGATCGGCCGCGCGAAAGCGGCCGACGCGAAGGCGGTGCGCGCCGGACTCGAGGCGTTCCTCGCCGGCCGGAAGGCGAAGACGATGATCCACGTTCCCTTCGCGGCGCCGACCGCGGTCTTCGATTCGATCGCCGATCTCCCCTGGAGCGGCATCGGCCTCGATCTCGTCGGCGATCCATCGGGGTGGGATCTTCTGCCGCGCGTCCCGAAGGGGCGCGCCGTCGCGCTCGGCCTCGTCGACGCGCGGAACACGCGGCTCGAGGAGCCGGCCGCCATCGCCGCGGGCGTGGCGAAGGCGCGCTCGATCCGTTCCGATCTCGACTATCAGGTCTCGCCCACGGCGAGCCTCGAATACCTTCCCGCGGATCGCGCGGAGGAGAAACTGAAACGCCTCGTCGCGGGTGCGGCGCTGGCCGCGAAGGGAGGGGCGTGACCATGGCTCGCGGACTCTGGACCACCACGGTCGGCAGCTTCCCGAAGCCTCCCGAACTCGAGCGGGCGCGCCAGCAGGCCGCGCGCGGCGAGATGACCGCGGAGGCGCTCCGCGAGATGGAGCGCGCGGAGACGGTGAAGGTCATCCGGCGCCAGGAGGCGATCGGGCTCGATCTCCTCGTCGACGGCGAGCTCTACCGCGGCGACATGACCACCTACTTCGCCGAGCTGACGCCCGGCTACGCCATCTCGAATCCCGTCCGCTCCTACGGCAACCGCTACTACCGGAAGCCGATCGCCGTCGGGCCGATCCGCCGCACCACGCCCTGGACGGTGGAGTGGTGGAAGTTCGCCCAAGCGCAGACGAAGAAGCCGATCAAGGGGATGCTGACCGGCCCCTACACGATGATGGACTGGTCGTTCAACGAGCACTATCCGTCACGCGAGGCGATGACGATGGACCTCGCCGCCGCGATCAACGAGGAAGCGCTGGCGCTCCAGGAGGCCGGCGCGAAGTACATCCAGATCGACGAGCCCGCGATCTCCGTCCGTCCCGAGGAGCTGCCGCTCGCCGTGAAGGCCTTCGCCCGCGCGACGCAGGGGATCAAGGCGAAGACGATCACGCACATCTGCTACGGCGACTTCGACGTCATCTACCCGGCGCTCCTCGATCTCCCGGTCGACCAGATCGACCTCGAGCTGGCGAACAGCCGGTACGATTTGCTCGATCGGTTCCGCACGCATCCGTTCACGAAGGAGATCGGCTACGGCGTCCTCGACGTCCACAGCCACCGGATCGAGACGAAAGAGGAGATCAAGGAAGGGATCCTCCGCGGGCTCGAGGTCCTGAAGCCGGAGCAGATGTACGTCGACCCCGACTGCGGCCTGAAGACGCGCACCGTCGAGGAGGCGTTCGCCAAGCTCGAGGCGATGGTGGCCGCCGTTCGCGAGGTGCGCGCCGAGAAGGGCATCACCGCGTGAGCGATTCGTCGTCCCCCGGATCGCCAGGATCGCCGGGATCCGCCGGCGCCGCCGGCTCGCCCGGCCGTCCGGCCCGCCCCGACCTCTCCGGACTCTCCATCGATCGAGACGCGCCCGCCCCGGAAGGGAGCGGGCGCGCGCTCCGGATCGCGCTCGTCGCGGCGGCGGCCGTCGTCGTGGTCGGCGGCGGGTTCCTGGCCCTCCGCGCGTTTCGCCCCCTCGACGTGACCGTCGTCCGCGTGGAGGCGATGGGCGGAGTGCCCGGCGCGGCGGCCCCCCGCGTCCGAGGTCCTGACCGCGAACGGCTACGTCGTCGCGCGTCAGCGAGCCTCGGTCTCCTCGGAGGTCGCCGGACGGCTCGAGGCGCTCTACGTCGGCGAGGGGAGCCGCGTCGAGAAGGGCGCGGTGATGGGGGTCCTCCGGAATCAGGACCAGCGGACCGCCGTCGAGGCCGCCCGCGCCGCGCTCGCCTCGGCGAAGGCGGCGCACGAGGAGGCGAAGGCGAACCGGGATCAATCGGAGCTGGAGCTGAAGCGGAGCGCGGAGCTCCTGTCGCGCGGCCTCGTCTCCCAGGCCGATCTCGACGCGGCCGACGCGAGGGCCAAGGTCGACCGCGCCCGCGTGGAGCGGACGAAAGCCGACATCCAGAGCGCCGAGTCGAACGTCCACGTCGCGGAGGTGGGCCTCGAGAAGACCTTCATCCGCGCGCCCTTCGCCGGGGCCGTGCTCCGGAAGGAGGCCGAGGTGGGCGAGATCGTGAGCCCGATTCCCTCGAGCGGAGGGCTCACGCGCGGCGCCATCGTCACGATGGCGAACCTCGCGACGCTCGAGGTGGAGGTCGACGTGAACGAGGGGTACGTCTCGCGGGCCCATGAAGGGATGCGCGCCGAGATCACCCTCGACGCCTATCCGAACGACCACTTCCCGGGCCACGTGCGCCAGATCGTCCCGACGGCGGACCGGCAGAAGGCCACCGTTCTCGTGAAGGTCGGGTTCGACTCGCTCGACGCGCGCGTCCTTCCCGAGATGGGCGTGCGCGTCTCGTTCCTGGCCGATCCCGTTCCGGCGGCCGCGGGCGCGGGCGCGGGGGCGGACGGCGGTTCGAGCCCCGCCCTCGCCGCCGTGGTCGCGATCCCGAAGGCCGCGGTGCGCGACGCCGGCGGCCGCGCCGTCGTCTACGTCGTGGAGAAGGGGGTCGCGAACGCCCGCGGCGTTTCGCCGCGGCCCATCGACGCCGACCGCGTCGCCATCTCGAGCGGTCTCGCCCCGGGCGAGGACGTCGTCGTCGACGCGCCCGCTTCCCTGAAAGACAAGGCCCGCGTGCGGATCCGCACGTCCCGAGGAGAATCGAAATGATCCCGAGCGGCAACGAGGCGTCGTCCGAAGCGCTCATCCGACTTCGCGACGTCCACAAGATCTACCACCGCGACAAGATCGAGATCCCCGTCTTGAGCGGGCTCAGCATGGAGGTGAAGCCGGGCGAGTTTCTGGCCCTCATGGGGCCGAGCGGCTCGGGGAAGTCGACCCTCCTCAACCTCATCGCGGGGATCGACACGCCGAGCCGCGGCGAGGTCTGGGTGGCCGGCGCGTCGCTCGGAACCTTGAAGTCCGACAAGCTCGCGGCCTGGCGCGCGCGGAACGTCGGCTTCATCTTCCAGCTCTACAATCTGATTCCGGTCCTCACCGCCTACCAGAACGTCGAGCTGCCGCTCCTCCTCACGAAATTGAACGGCGCCGAGCGGAAGAAGCGGGTACGCCTCGCGCTCGAGCTGGTGGGGCTCACGGATCGCGACAAGCACTTCCCGCATCAGCTCTCGGGCGGGCAGGAGCAGCGCGTCGCCATCGCGCGCGCCATCGTCGGCGACCCGACGCTCCTCGTGGCCGACGAGCCGACCGGGGACCTCGACGCGAAGAACGCCGAGGAGATCCTCACCCTCCTCCAGCGGCTGAATCAGGAGATGGGGAAGACGATCGTCATGGTGACGCACGATCCCCACGCCGCCGAGCGCGCCCACGCGACGCTTCACCTCGAGAAGGGGGTCTTGAAAGAGCAGCAGGTCGCGGCGCGATGAAATACCTCGACTACATCGTCGCCCACCTCTGGCGGCACAAGCGGCGCACGTTCCTCACGGTCTCCTCGATCGCGGTCGCGCTCTTCCTCTTCTGCACGCTCCGGACCGTCATCACGTCGTTCGACGCCGCGCTCCGCGCCTCCGCCGACACGCGGCTCGTCGTACGGCACGCGGCGTCGCTCGTCTTTCCGATTCCGCTCTCCTATCGCGACCGCCTCCTGCAGATCGAAGGGGTCACGGGCGTTTCGTACGGCAACTGGTTCGGCGGGATCTATCAGGACCCGAAGAACCAGTTCTCGCAATTCGCCGTCGACGTGCCGACGTTCCTCGGGCTCTTCCCGGAGATCGACATCCCGGCCGACCAGGCCTCGGCATGGAAGGCGGAACGGACGTCCTGCATCGTGGGGGCGAAGCTGGCGGCGAAGTACGGGTGGAAGCTGGGCGACACGGTCCCGATCAAAGGAACCATCTATCCGGGCGACTACCGATTCACCGTGCGCGGGATCTACAAAGGGAAGACCGCCGATGTCGACGAGAACGGACTCTTCTTCCACTGGGACTACCTGAACGAGTCGATGCCGGCGGTTCGGAAGGACTGGGTCGGCATCTACTGGGTCGAGATCCCGAACGGCGACATGGCCGCCGCCGTGAGCGCCCGCATCGACGACCTCTACGCGAACAGCTCGCAGCCGACGAAGACCGAGACGGAGAAGGCGTTCCAAGCTTCCTTCATTTCGATGATGGGGAACGTGAGCCTCCTCATGGCGATTCTCGGCTCGGCGATCCTCTTCGCGATCCTCCTCGTCACGATCAACACGATGATGATGGCGGCGCGCGAGCGGACGACCGAGATCGCGGTCTTGAAGACGCTCGGCTACAGCGACGGGCTCGTGCTTCGGCTCGTCGGGACCGAGGCGATCCTGGTCTCGCTGGTGGGGGGCGTGATCGGCTGCGGCGCGGCCTGGGCGATCTTCCAGCGCGTCGACTTCACGGCCGGAGGGTTCTTCCCCAACTTCAACGTGCTCCCCGGGACCGTCGGCTTCGGCCTCCTCCTGGCGCTCGCGATGGGGCTGGTGAGCGGACTCGTCCCGGCCCTCCAGGCGGGACGGCTCCGCATCGCGACGGCGCTCCGGAAGGTGGCCTGACATGGCGCGCATCCCGTTCGTCTACAGCGTCCGGAATCTCATGGTGCGCCGCACCAGCACGACCCTGACCGCGCTCGGGATCGGCGCGGTAGCGTGGGTCTTCATCTTCACGCTCGCGCTGGCGGGGGGCTTCGAGGCCGCGCTCCGGTCGACCGGGTCCCCCAAGAACGCGATCGTGGTCCGGAGCGGCGCCCAGTCGGAGCTGATGAGCATCGTCGCGCGCGAGGGGGCGAGCTCCATCACCTCGCAGCCGGAGATCGCTCGCGCCGCCGACGGCTCGCCCTTCGCGGCGTCGGAGCTGGTCGTCATCTGGAACCTGGAGCGGACGTCGGGGAAACCGACGAACGTGATCGTGCGGGGCGTCTCGCCCCACTCGCTCGCGCTCCGCGAGAACGCCCACCTCGCGGCGGGACGGATGTTTCGGCCCGGATTGAACGAGATCGTGGTCGGGAAGCTCGTCTCCGAGCGCTTCAAGCATTGCCGCTTGAACGACAAGATCAAGCTGGCGGGGCGCGACTGGACGGTGGTCGGGATCCTCGACGCCCACGGCACCGCCTACGACTCCGAGATCTGGGGCGACGTCGAGCTCTTCATGCCCGTCTTCGACCGCCCCGTCTTCCAGAACGTGACGCTCCGCCTCGACGACCCGAGCCACTTCGAGGCCCTGAAGAAGCGGCTCGAGGCCGATCCGCGCTACTCCCTCGCCGTCCATCGCGAGGACGAGTTCTACGCCGCGCAGTCGGGGATGATGGCCGCGCTCCTCCGCACGCTCGGGCTCTTCGTGACGATCATCATGGCGCTCGGCGCCGTTTTCGGCGCGCTCAACACGATGTACGCCTCGGTTTCCGCGCGGACCAAGGAGATCGGAACGCTCCTGGCTCTCGGCTTCTCGCGCGGCGCGGTGATGCTCTCCGTGTTGTCCGAGTCGGTGGCGCTCTGTCTCATCGGCGGCGCGCTCGGCTGCCTCCTGGCGCTCCCGGTCCGCTCGTTCACCACGGGGACCATGAGCTTCGCCTCCTTCAGCGAGCTGGCCTTCCGTTTCGACGTGACCCCGATGATGATGCTCTCGGGCCTCCTCTTCGCCGCGTTCATGGGCCTCGTCGGCGGCTACTTCCCGGCGCGGCGGGCGGCGCACATGCCGATCACCGAGGCGGTGCGGCAGGCGTAGGCCGGGCTCCCGGCCCGTCCAGGCGCCGTCCGACAAATCGGATAACGGTCCCGCTGAGCCCTCGCCGATCGCGCGGCCCAGGTCCGACCGCCCCGCTGGCCCCGGAACGCTCGATGTGGTAACGTCTTGCCCATGCTCGACCCGAAACGAATCCGCGCCGAGATCGATCTCGTTCGCGAGGCCTGCAAGTTCAAGAAGACCGAGGTCGACCTCGATCGCTGGCTCGTGCGCGAGGAGAAGCGGCGCGAGATCCTCGTCCAGGTCGAGGCGCTGAAGGCCGAGAAGAACCGCGCCTCCGAGGAGATCGGGAAGGCGAAGAAGGCGGGGAAGGACGCGGCCGAGGCGGTCGCCGCCATGAAGAAGGTCGGCGACGACATCAAGGCGCTCGACGGCCACCTGGCCGAGATCGAGGCGGAGCTCCAGACGCTCCAGCACTGGATCCCCAACATCCCGCA
>DASTKG010000096.1:0-9934 GCA_035716005.1 Candidatus Eiseniibacteriota bacterium | reverse complement strand
CCTGCGCGTTCCGGAAGCCGAACGTGGACGTCTGATAGATCGGGGTGACCGCGCTGCCGTACGCGTCCTTCGGCGCCCCCGCGTGCACCAGCTTCGTGAAGAATCCCGTCTTCCGGCTCTCCAGGCATTCCGTCGTCATGGACCTCTCCTCCTCGGACTCCCGCCCGGGAGCCTCATGTCCCTCGATGATCGGGCCATCGGGGCCGACAGGGGGAGTGGTCCCTCGGTATGACGGGGGTTCGGGGATATCCCCGCGGGCCGGGACTGGGGTAGCCCTGAACGCGTTCGGCGCCGCGGCGAAATTCTACGTTTGAGCCTCATTGACGCGGCCATATCGGAAGCACTCGGGGCCCGATCCAGACAAACGTCGCTGGCGGAAAGACCCCGCATCGCGTATACAGATTAGCCGTGGGCCGAATCCCGAAACTCCTGCGCGAGCCCCTCCTCCACTTCCTCCTGCTCGGCGGAGCGCTTTTCCTCCTGCACGCGTGGCGGAGCGGCTCCGTCTCCGCTCCGGCGGGACCTTCCGGAGCGCAAGCCGCGCGAATCGTCGTGACCCAGGATGACATCGCCCGGATGGAACGCCAATTCGTCGCGACCTGGCAGCGCCCTCCGGGAGAGGAGGAGCGACGCGGGCTCATCGAGGATTTCGTCCGGAACGAGATCTACTGCCGCGAGGCCATCGCGATCGGCCTCGACCGCGACGACGACGTGATCCGCCGCCGGCTGCGCACCAAGATGGAATTCCTCTACGAGGACGTCGCGAACTGGGCGGAGCCGACGGACGACGAGCTTCGGACCTTCATGCTGAAGCACGCCGAGAAGTACCGAACCGAGCCGAGCGTCGCGTTCCGTCAGGTCTTCGTGAGCATGGCGAAGCGGGGCGCGAGCGGCGAAAGCGAAGCCCGACGGCTCCTCGCTCGGCTGACCGCCGGGGTCGATCCGAACTCGGTCGGCGACGCGACGATGCTCGAGCCCGAATTCCCGCTGTCGCCGCTCTCGGACATCCGAGCGCAATTCGGCGACGAGTTCGCGAAAGCCCTTCCGACTCTCGCGCCCGGGCGCTGGACAGGGCCGATCCGATCCACCTATGGCCTCCACCTCGTCCTCGTGAGTCGCCGCGACGACGGTGCGCTCCCCGAGTTCGGGGAGATTCGTGACGCGGTGAAGCGGGATTGGACGATCGAGAAGCAGAGCCAGGTGAAGGACGCCGCCTACGCCAAGCTCCGGGAGCGCTACACGGTCGCGGTGGAGACCCCGACGACCACGACGCCTTCGACGGCCTCGGCGGGGGACTTGGGGGCGTCGGCGAGATGACCTGGCCGGCGCGGCTCCTCTTCGGGTTCCTCGCCCTCTCCGCGTTCTCATTCACCGCCTCGGCCGCGCGGGCCCACGAGTCGCAACCCGGCACGCTCGACCTCCGCCAGGTCGCCCGGGATCGCTACGAAGTGCTTTGGCGGGCGCCCATCTACTTCGGCCGCCCCCATCCGTCTCGGGTGGAATTCCCGGCCGAATGGCGCACGGTCGTGGGCCCGACGAGGCAGCTCCTCTCCGATTCGGAACTCTTCCGGAGCGTCGTGACCGTCGGCGACGGCGGCCTGGATGGGAGCACCGTCCGGTTTCCGGGGCTGGAGCGAACCACCACCGACGTCTTCGTGCGTCTCACGCGCCTCGACGGGACCACCATGACGGCGGTCGTCCGGCCGTCGAACCCGAACGCGCGGCTTCGCGGCGAGCGGCCGTGGACCGCGACGGCGGGGGAGTACGTCGCCCTCGGCTTCCATCACATTCTGGCGGGATTCGATCACCTCCTCTTCGTCCTGGGTCTCATCCTGATCGTTCGAAGTCGGACGACCCTGATCAAGACCATCACGGCCTTCACCGTGGCGCACAGCATCACGCTGGGGATCGCCGCCCTCGGATTCGCGCGCGTGCCCCTCGCGCCGGTGAACGCGGCGATCGCCTTGAGCGTGCTCTTCCTCGCGCCGGAGATCGTCCGTTCCTGGCGCGGCGAGGAGAGCCTGACGCTCCGCTATCCTTGGATCGTGGCGTTCCTCTTCGGGCTCCTCCACGGTTTCGGATTCGCGGGCGGGCTCTCGACGGCGGGCATGCCGAGGGCCGAGCTGCCGTTCGCGCTCCTCTTCTTCAACGTGGGCGTCGAACTGGGCCAGTTGACGTTCGTCCTCGCGGCGGTGGCGTTCCTGCGATCGATCCGGCCGATGCGAATCCGGCTGCCGCGCTGGGTCGAAGCCGTGCCCGGATACGTCGTCGGAAGTCTCGGCGCCTACTGGACCATTCAGCAGACCGCGATCCTGCTCGTCGGATCGCGATGATTCGAAGAACTCAACTCGAGGACCCGACCGGGTCAAGGAGGATATCGATGCAACGCCGAATGTTCCTGGGTGTCGCCGTGGCATGTGTGTTGATCGCCGGCCCCGCGGGCGCCGCCCACGCTCAGACCGCGGCCAAGGGTGAGTCGGCCGCGAGCGACATCGGGACCGCTGACAAGGCGACTCTCGAAAAGGTGCATCCGTCGGCGCCGCCCTACTCGCCCTACGCCGGCCGGAACTACCCGACGCGCCCCTACTTCGGCGACACGCACCTCCATACGGGCTACTCCATGGACGCGGGCGCGTTCGGCGCGAGACTCACGCCGCGCGACGCCTACCGGTTCGCCCGGGGGGAGGAGATCACCTCCAACACGGGGCAGCCCGTGAAGCTCTCGAGGCCGCTCGACTTTCTCGTCGTGGCGGATCATTCGGACGGGATGGGCTTCTTTCCGCTCCTGATGGGGGGCGACCCGACGCTTCTGGCCACCGATCAAGGCAGGCGGTGGTACGACATGATCAAGGGCGGCAAGGGCGCCGAGGCCGCGTTGGAGATCGTTCGTATCTTCGGCACGGGAAACATGCCGGACGGCTTCCCGCTTCCGGGCACGCGCGCCTACCGCTCGGCCTGGCAGGAGACGATCAAGGCGGCCGAGGAGTTCAACGATCCCGCGAGATTCACGGCCTTCATCGGTTTCGAATGGACCTCGAATGCCGGAGGCAACAATCTCCACCGCAACGTGATCTTTCGCGAGGACGGCGCGAAGGCGAGCCTCGTCGAGCCCTACACGACGCTCCCGCCGCTCGGCAGCAACAATCCCGAGGACCTCTGGAAGTGGATGGCCGCGACGGAGGCGAAGACCGGCAGCGAGCTTCTGGCCATCGCCCACAACGGAAATTTGAGCAACGGGATCATGTTCCCGACGATCGAGGCCTTCGGCAAGAGGATCGACAAGTCGTACGCGGCGACGCGCGCCAAGTGGGAGCGGCTCTACGAGACGACCCAGACCAAGGGCACCGGCGAGTCGCATCCCTACCTCTCGCCGAACGACGAGTTCGCGAACTTCGAGATCTGGGATCAGAGCAACCTGGACGGCACGGTGCGCAAGCAGAAGGAGATGCTCCGTCACGAATACGCCCGCGAGGCGCTGAAGAACGGGCTGGCGCTGGAGGCGAAGCTCGGCGCGAACCCCTACAAGTTCGGCCTCGTCGGCAGCAGCGACGCCCACACGGGTTTGTCGGCCATGGAGGAGGACAACTTCTTCGGCAAGACGGCCCCGCAGGAGCCGGGTCCGGAGCGCATGACGAAGACCTTCTTCGACATGCCGCAGAACGGCGTGAAGATCATGGACTGGGAGGTGGGGGCGTCCGGGTACGCGGCGGTCTGGGCGACGGAGAACACGCGGGCGTCCCTCTTCGACGCGATGCAGCGTCGCGAGACCTACGCGACCACCGGCCCCCGGATGCTCGTGCGATTCTTCGGCGGCTGGGACTTCGCGCCGGAGGACGCGAACAACCGGATGCCCGCGGCGATTGGCTACGCCAAGGGCGTTCCCATGGGCGGCGATCTCAGGAGCGCGCCGAAGGGGAAGTCGCCGACGTTCATCGCCGCGGCGCTCAAGGATCCGATCGGCGCGAACATCGACCGAATCCAGATCATCAAGGGGTGGGTCGACAAGAAAGGCGCGACGCAGGAACGCATCTACGACGTGGCCGTCTCCGGCGGACGCGCGATCGGCGCGGACGGCCGCTGCACGACCCCGGTCGGAAGCACCGTGGACGTGGCGAACGCCTCCTGGACGAACACCATCGGAGCCCCGGAGCTGATCGCGGTCTGGACCGATCCCGATTTCGACCCGTCGCTGCGGGCCCTCTACTACGTCCGGGTGCTCGAGATCCCCACCCCGCGCTGGACGGCGTACGACGCGAAGCGCTTCGGCATCAAGCCGCTTGCCGGCACGAGGATGACGCTGCAGGAGCGGGCCTACACGTCGCCCATCTGGTACACGCCGGGGAAGTAGGGCCGGACCGGAAGCCGGACCCGGCATCGATCGGGCGTGGGACCGTCGATCGGTTCCACGCCCTTCGCGTGGCGAAAGCGGGTATACCACCGACCCATGGCCTGAAGGCCGCCCGACTGCTAGAATAGCGTCCTCCCCGCACGCACGTTCGGACTTCACCCCCGAACCCTGGAGCGGGTATGCGCGACGCCGTCCCGGATGATCGCAAACTCCGTGCGCGCGCGTGCCGTCCGACCGCCGCGACGATCGCCTCGATCTCACTCCTCTCGCTCGCGGTGTGCGGGATCCTGCCTCCACTCGTGGCATGGGCCGGCCAAGCGACCGAGGCGGCCGCGCCTCCCGACACATCCTCACAGCGAGCCGCGTCCACGCCTCAGGAGGCGATCGCGGCTCCGCCGGGGTCCCCCGAGGTCCGCGCGCTGCTCGGCGCCCGAAAATTCCGAGAAGCCGAATTGAAGGCGCGCGCGAAGCTTCGCGAAGCCGAGGCGGGAAACGGATCGGAGTCCCTCGAGGTCGCGGAACTGCTCGATCAACTGGTCGAGGCGCTTCGGCGTCAGGGGAAGGCGGGCGCGCCGGAGGCCCTGGAGGCGTGCCGGAGAGCCGTCGCGATCAAGGAGCGGCTGGTCGGGCCCGACGATCCCAGGTACGCCGCGAGCCTCTTTCAGTGGGGGTATCTCCAGTACGTCAATCAGGACTACGCCGGGGCCAGGCGGCTCTTCGAGCGGACTCTCTCCATCCAGGAGGCCGCCCTCGGACCGAACGACGCGGCGATCGGCGCGACCCTCGTTCTCCTCTCCGCCGCCATGGCCGATGCGGGCGAGACGGCCGCCGCCCAGCCGTTCGCCGAGCGCTCGCTCGCCATTCGGACCGCGGCGCTGGGCGCGGACAGCCCCGAGGTGGCGGAATCGTTGAACGCCCTCGCCGCCCTCAAACTCAAGCTCGGCGATTTCTCGGGAGCGATGGCGCTTCAGGAAATGGCGCTCGGCACCTGGCAAAAGGCCCGGCATTCCGATCAGGTGGCGACCGCGCTCCACAATCTCGCGGCGACTCTCTACCTCATGGGCGACTACGGCGGCGCGCTTTCCTTCGAGCGACGCGCCCTCGATCTCCGCATCAAGGCGCTCGGCCCGAACCACGAGTACGTGGCGGACGCGCTCTCGGGCGTCGGCCTCGACCTCGCCGCTCTGGGACGCCTCTCGGAGGCTCGCAACTACCTTCGGCGCGCGATGGCGATTCAGACGAAACGCTTCGGGGCGAACAGCGGCGAGGTGGGATGGTCGCTCGGTCGGCTCGGCATGGTCGATCTCCAGGCTCGCGACTACCGCACGGCGAAACCGACGCTCGGTCGCGCGACCGAGCTCCTGCGACGGGCGCTCGGCGAGGAACACCAGGATTTCGCCGAAGCGCTGGCCGCGTTGGCGACCGCCACCGCCGCTCTCGGCGACGCCGACTCGGCCCGCGAAATGTACGAGCGGGCCCTCCGTGTCCAGGAGAGGATCCTCGGCCCCGACCACCCCGACGTCGGCTTGATGCTGACCCAGTACGCCCGGCTGCTGGCGGCGACCGGCGACGATTCTCTGGCGGTGGAAACCGCGCTTCGGGGCGAGGAGACGTCGCGCGAGCACCTTCGACTGACGTCGCGCAGCCTCTCGGAGCGGCAGGCGCTCGCGTACGCGGCCTCGCGTCCGGCCGGGGGTCGGGTCGCGCTCTCGATCCTGGCCGAGTCGCCCCGCGCGTCCGCCTCCCTCGTCTCGCGCGTGTGGGATTCGCTGATACGGGCCCGCATGCTCGTCCTCGACGAGATGGCCTCGAGGCATCGGATGGCCACCGGTTCGGGCGACCCCGAAACGAAGCGGCTCGCCGAGGAGCTGGCGGAGGCGCGCCGCCTCCTCGCGAACCTCCTGGTCGCCGGGCCGCGCGGCGATCCGCCGGAACACTATCGAGCCGCGGTCGAGCGATCGCGGGCGGCGGCGGAACTCGCGGAGCGGCGGCTCGCCGAATCGAGCGCGGCGTTCCGCCGCGACCAATCGCGCGATCGAATCGGTTTGCGGGAGGTCGTCGCCTCGCTGCCGCCCCGGACGGCTCTCGTCGCGTACGCCACCGCCGGGGACAGCGCGAACCGATCCGTCATCGCGTTCGTCTACTCCTGCGACGACTCGGTTCCCGAGTGCGTGCGGCTCGGGCGCGCCTCCACCATCCGGACGCGCATCTCCCGCTGGCTCTCCGACGTGACGCACGACGGCCGGGTCGCGCCCGAGCCCTCGAGCGCGGCGGAGTCGCTGAGCCGTGCGTCGGGGTTCCTGCTGCGCCGGCTCATCTGGGACCCGGTCGCGCCCCTGCTTCACACGGCCACGCGCGTCTTCGTCGTCCCCGATGGAATGATCGATCTCGTCAACTTCGCGGCCCTCCCGGCGGGCCGAGATCGCTACCTGGTGGAGGCGGGATTGGTCTTCCACTACCTGTCGTCGGAGCGCGACCTGGTCCCGACGTCCGGTCCCACGGGCAAGGGCTCGGGCCTTCTCGTTCTCGGCGACCCCTCCTTCGGCCGAGGCCCCGCGCGGAGACCCGAGTCGGAATCGGGCTGCGATCTGTTCCGCTCGATCCGATTCCGGCCGCTCCCGGGAACCGGCCGCGAAGCCCGCGACGTCGCGGCGATCTGGGGGATGCGTTCCGAGGTGAGGCTGCTCCTCGGGCCCGACGCGACCGAGGGGGCGCTGGGGAGGTACGGCCCGGGCCGGAGCGTCATCCACATCGCCACGCACGGATTCTTTCTCGACGGCGACGCGCGCTCGGTGTCGGCCCTCACGAGTCGGGGAATCGGAGCGCTCAGTCCGGCCCTGGAGAAAGAGCCGGCGGCGTCGCCGTGCTCGGGGAATCCCCTCCTTCTCTCGGGCCTCGCCTTCGCCGGCGCCAACGACCGCGCCGCGGCCAGTCCGAACGACGAGGACGGCATTCTCACCGCCGAGGAAGTTTCGGCGATCGACCTCACGGGCGTCGACTGGGTCGTCCTTTCCGCGTGCGACACGGGCCGGGGACGGATCCAGGCCGGCGAGGGAGTCGTCGGCCTGAGGCGCGCGTTTCAAATCGCGGGAGCGCGTTCCGTCATCATGAGTCTCTGGGCCGTGGACGACGAATCGGCCCGGCAATGGATGACCGCGTTGTACGAAGCGCGGATCCGGGGGGGGATGGAAGCACCGGACGCGGTCGCGAATGCCGACTTGAGCGTGCTGCGCTGGCGAAGGGCCCACGCGCGCAGCGCCGATCCCTTCTATTGGGCCGCGTTCGTCGCCGCCGGCGACTGGAAATGAGGGGGACAGATGGCTCATCCGCGGGATCCCATCAAGAGTCGACGAGAGCCGCACGAAGTCCGTTCCGACGGTCCGTATCTGGATGACGAGATTCGCGAGCAGCAGCAGAAGGCGTTGGGGGTCACGCCCGGGTGGTGCACGGGTGACATCGACTTCGACGAGGACGGATCGATCTTCATCCGGAATCCGTACCTGGCCAACGCGATCGAACGGATGCTGAAGCGGAACTCGGCCAAGTTCGACGCGGGCACCGCCCCGTTCGTGTTCCGCCTCACGAGGGACGAGGGCTTCAGCGGCCCCAAGGTCAACATCGTCTGCTGAGGTCGCCGGAGGGCGGCGGGAACGCCGGTCCGACGCTACTGCCGCGGCCCCCAATCGGGATCCGACTCGTTCGCGGGGTCGCGGCTCAGGTTCCTCGGATCGGTCCCGTCGGCCCGGACGGTGTAGATCTCCTCGTTGCCGTCGTACGAATCGGTCACGAAGATGATCCGCGACCCGTCGGGGGACCAGCGGGCCTCACGGCCGACGCACGGGGAGGTGAAGCCGCTTCCGTCCACGTGGATGACGTAGACGCCATGGGTCGCGCTGTAGAGGAATTTCGTCCCATCGGGCGACCAGGAGAGAGAGTTCTTCTCGACGCCGTCGGTCGTGACCCGCTGCGCGCCGGTCCCGTCCGAGTGGATGGTGTAGATGTCGTTGACGGCCTGGCCGGCCAGCCCGGTCGAGACGTAGGCGAGCCGGGTCCCGTCGGGGCTCCAGGTGACGTAGGACGCGCCGACGTCGAAGCGATGGATTCCCGTGCCGTCGGCGTTCATCACCGCGAGGCTGTCGGCGACGAGCGCTAGCTTCGATCCGTCCGGCGACCACTCCGCGCGCTTGCCGGGAGCGAGGCCGATGGCGGAGGAACCGTCGACGTTCATCACGAAGACGTTCGAAGGGCTCAGCTCGCGCCGGAAGGTGATCCTGGTGCCGTCGGGCGAGAGAAGGGGCGCCGCGTCCTGGACGCCGTTGTTGGTGAGCCGCACCACGTTCGTCCCATCGTCCAGCATCGAGTAGATCTCGCCGTGCCCCTCGTCGCGAGTGCCGGCGAAGACGACGATCCCCGGCACGACCGGCTGGGGAAAGGGTCCGACGGTGCCGCCGCGCCGCGAGAAGCAGCCGCTGAGAGAGAAGCAGACGACGGCGAACAGGAGCATTCTTCGTCCGAGCACGACGCACCCCCGACATGGTCCCCAGGCTCTGCGAGGCAGGAAGTCCCCTTGTCTGGTATCGGCACGAGCGGGGCGGCGGAATAGCGCTTTAAGTTGTTCTGGGGTAGCGGGTTAGGCTTGTCGAAGCGGGTGCGGCAGGCGCCTCAGAAATCGATGACGAACTTCCCGTCCTTGTGGAGCAGCTCCCCGTCGACGCGGATCTCGCCTCCCTGGCGGAGGTCGCAGACCATGTCCCAGTGGACGGCCGAAATGTTGGTGCCGCCCGACACGGGAATACTGGCGCCGAGGGCCATGTGGAAGGTGCCGGCGATCTTCTCGTCGAAGAGGGTCTGCCGCATGAAGCGGGTGACACCCTTGTTCGTGCCGATGGCGAACTCGCCCGGGACGCGGGCGCCCGGGTCCACGTCGAGCGTCTTGAGGAGGAAGTCCTCTCCCTTGTCGGCCTTCGCCTCCACCACGCGTCCCTTTTCGAGACGAAGCCGGACGTTCGTGACCTCGCGTCCGCGATAGACGGCGGGGTAGGTGTAGCGGACGTGCCCCTCCACGGAGCCTTCCACGGGGCTCGTGAAGACCTCGCCGTCGGGCATGTTGGCCTGGCCGTCGCAGTTGATGAAGGGGCGGCCCTCGATGCTCAGCCGCAGGTCGGTGTCGGGTCCGATCACGTGGACCTGCTTCTTCCCCTTCAGCCAGTCGACGATGCGCTGCTGCCAGGCCGAGAATCGCTTCCAGTAGCCGATCGGATCGTCGAGGTCGGGGAGGCAGGCGCCGTAGACCAGATCCTCGAATTCGCCGAGGCCCATCTCCGCGTCCTGCGCGGCCGCGTCGGTCGGGAAGAGCGTTCCCACCCACCGCAATTCGCCGGAGGCGTGCCGCTTCATGAAGATCTTGGTGATCTCGCCCGTCGCCTTCTGCCGTAGCGCCATCTTCGCGGCGGGCACGTTGCTGAGTTCCTTGGTGTTCGCCGGTCCCATGAGGGAGATCAGGCAGTCGTACGACTCCGTCAGCATCCGCCACGGCGGCGGGATGTGCTGAATCTGCTCGTCGGAGGCGTGCCGATAGAAGATCTC
>DASTKG010000095.1:0-6107 GCA_035716005.1 Candidatus Eiseniibacteriota bacterium | reverse complement strand
GTGACGACCACCTACTTTTCCCGCGTCCTCTTCGACCAGACGATGTTCTCCAATCGGGTCGCGGCCTGTTTCGCCGACCCTCATGTCGCGCGCGTCGTCGCCGGCAAGGCCACGGACCAGATTCTCGCGATGAACCGCGATCTGACTCCATTCCGGCCGATCATCCTCGCCGCCGTCGAGCGAGCCGTCTCGTCCACGCCGTTCCGCGCCGTCGTCCGCCGAGCCGCGAAGAAGATCCACCCCGTCCTCATCACGCACGGAGAGGATCTCTCGCTGACGATCCAGGACCTCAACTCCATCGTCCGGAGCCAGCTCGCCATGTCGCCGCAACTGGTCGCGAAGCTGCCTCCGAAATCGCAACTCGCGCTCGGTTCGGCGGAAGGCTGGCCGAACGGCCGAATCCTCATGCAGGTGATTCGATTCGGGCACCGCATGCAGAGGCAGGCGATCGCCTGGCTCGCGATCGGCGTGGTCATGGGCGTGCTCGGACTCCGGTTGGCGGCCCGAAAGTTCCGGTATCTCCTCGGCCTCGGCCTCTGGCTCTCGGGGACGTCGCTGCTCCTGGCGGCGATCGCGCGATTCGGCGGCGCCGCCGTCGCCCCCATGATCGAGTCCCCCGTCGGCGCCGACCTGGCGCGGGGATTGTGGGCCGTCTTCGTCGGGCCGCTGGCCATCCGCATGCTGATCCTCGCCGGCGCCGGCTTCGTCCTCATGGCCGCCGCGACGTCGATCCTCGAGAAGATCGATCTCGGCCAGTTCATTCGGGCGGCATGGGGACACGCTCAAAGCCGCCCGCAACGCGCGGCGGCGGCCATTCTCCGGGGCGGGCTCCTGCTCATCGCCGGGATCACGGTGGTGTTCTATCCGAAGGTGACGGTCCAGGTTGCCACGGTGGCCGCCGGATGCGGGCTCTTCTTCGTGGGAGTTCAGGAAGTCCTCAACACGACGATTCGCCTCGCGGGGGCCGACGTGGTCCACCACGGCGGGGCCCCGAAGAAGGGACGTTCGATCCTCCCCGTGGCCGTCGCGGGCCTGCTGGTGCTGCTTCTCGCCGGCGGAGCGCTCTGGTTCGCGCGACGCGACGAGGCGCCCGAGGTCGTCCCGGCCGCCATCGAGGCCTGCAACGGCTCCCCGGAGCTCTGCGATCGACCGTTGAACGAGGTCGTCTTCCCCACGACCCACAACTCCATGTCCGCCGCCGACATTCCGGCCTGGATGTTTCCGAATCAGGAACGCTCGATCCGGCCCCAGCTCGAGGACGGCATTCGCGGCTTCCTGATCGACGTCCACTACGGCGAACGGGTGGGCGACAGGATCCGCACGCTCCTGGAGAACGAGGAGGCCGCGCGGAAGAAATACGAGGCGGTGCTGGGCAAGGAGGGCATCGACGCCGCGCTCCGCATTCGCGACCGCCTGGTCGGGAAGGCCGAGGGCGCGCCGGAAGTCTATCTCGGGCACGGCTTCTGCGAACTGGGCGCCACCCGGTTCGTCGACGCGCTGACGGAGATGAAGGACTTCCTCGTCGAGAACCCGAACGAGGTCGTGATCATCGTCATCCAGGACGAAGGCGTCAAACCGGCCGATGTCGCGAAGTGCTTCGCGGAGAGCGGCCTCGAGGAGTTCGTCTATCGCGGCCCGGTGACCCCTCCGTGGCCCACGCTGCGCGAGATGGTGCAGCGCGACGAGCGCGTGGTGGTGTTCGCGGAGAACAACTCCGCGGGCGTCCCCTGGTATCACCAGGCGTTCGAGACGATCCAGGAGACCCCGTACGGGTTCCACAAGCCCGAGGACTTCTCGAACAAGCCGAATCGCGGCGGCACGGGCGGATCCCTCCTCCTGATGAACCACTGGATCGAAACCGCGCCGTCGTCCTTGCCGAGCAACGCGGAGATCGTGAACGCCTACGACGTGCTGCTCAAGCGGGCGCGCGCGTGCCGGAGAGAGCGCGGCATGACGCCCAACCTGATCGCGGTCGACTTCTACCGGACCGGCGATCTCTTCAAGGTCGTGCGCACGATGAACGGGATCCCGGAGACGCTGGGGCCGCCGGCGCCCTGAGGCGAAACCCCTGCCAGGCATGATTCGCCGTAGCTGCGCGGCACGCGTCCGCCCGTTCGCCCTCGGCCTGCTCGCCCTCGTTTCGCTCGCGGGATGCGCGCCCTCCGAAGAGGAGAGCCGGTTCCTGGCCCGCAAGGCCCTCCTGATCCGCCAGAATCAGGGAATTCGCGAACTCATCGCCGAGGAAGAGCGAGGATCGCTGGTGCCGAAGGATCGTTTCCTCCTCGGCATCGACGAGAGGCTCGTCGCGGACATCCTGACGGCGCAGCTCCCGCTCGAGCGCCCGCTCGGGAAGCGATTCCGCGTGCGCATCGATTCGGCCACGGTGCTGCTCCGCGACAAGTTCGGGGTCATCACCATCGACGGAACCATCTTCCGTCCCAAGACTCCCGACCGAAGGACGGCCCTCCAGATCTTCGGGGGCCTGGGCGCCGTCGTCATCGATTCCACGACCCACATGCTGAGCATCGCCATCGCGATCGATCACATCGAACTCACGCAGGCGGGGATGCTCGAGAACGTGATCGGACGAGGCGGGAAGAAGTTCCTCGCCGAGAAGGGGCGCGCGCTCCTGCAGGACCAGCTGCCGAAACTCGAAGTGCCGGTCGCCCTGGCCCGTAACATTCGCGTTCCGGCCATCGCGGAGGGGGCGGTTCAGCTCGATTCGCTCGAGGTGCCGCTGGACATGTCCGTGGAGCGGGTCATCGCCGCCGGAGGAAAGCTCTGGGTGACGTTGAACGCGGAAGTGGGAGCCGTGAAGGGGGCCGAAGAGGGACTCGGAGTCTCGATCAAGAAGAAGAAGAAGGGCGCCGGCGCGGGAACGGGAACGGGCGCCGGGCCGGGGACCGGAACGGCCGCGGGGACGGGGTCGTGAGTCTCCGGCGCGCACTCGGCCCGATCGGCCTCCTCGCCATCCTCGCCTTCTGCGGGGCGTGCTCCCGCGCTCCCTCGACTCGGGAAACCCAAGCCTGGGAGGCGGAGCTGGGACGCCTCCAGGCGGAGCAGGATTCGCTGCGCGCCAGGTCGGCGGAACTCGTCGCGAAGGACGCGCGCATCCAGGGCCTCCCGAAGGGCGACGTGGTCATCGCCGTTCCGACGGCGTTCCTGCGAAGCGTCGTGGAGCGGGTTTTCACGGATGTCGTGTCGAACGTCACGCTGCGCATCCGGGGCATCAAGGCGCATGTCGCCAAGTCCGTGAAGAAGATCGTGACGATCGGGGAATTCGTCCTCGACGTCGACGTGAAGGAGGTGACCGGCAAGCTCCACCCCGGCCGGCCGGACATGAAATTCGGCGCGGACAGCGTCTCCATCTCGCTTCCCCTCGAGATCTCCGAAGGGCACGGCGACGCGGACCTGCATTTCGTGTGGGACGGCAAGCGAATGGCCGACGTCACCTGCGGCGACCTGGACATCACGCAGAGCGTCTCCGGCGACGTCATCCCCGCGAGCTACGTCGTGACCGGGGCGCTCCATTTGAAGGTCCGCGGTCGCGACGCGGTGGGCGTCTTCAACTTCCCGGAGACGAGGCTGCGGTTGCGCGTGAAACCGTCGAAGGAATCGTGGGCCGCGGTCGATTCGATCCTCGCCGAGAAGCACGGCGTCTGCGGATGGGTCTTGGACAAGGTGAACGTGCCGCAACTCCTGACGAACATCGTCGAGGAGAAGGGGATCAACGTGAAACTCCCCCTCGACAAGATCAAACCCTTCGCGTTTCCGGCCGGCGTGCGCGATTCCATCCGCGTCGGAGAGAGGTCCCTCTTCGTCGACGCGAAGGCGAACTCGATCCGGATCGATCCCGACGCGGTCTGGTACAGCGCCACCGTCTCGACGAAGTCCCTGAAATAGAGAGGCCCCCCGCTCTCGCGGAGGGCCTTTCGATCGACTTCCGGCGGCGTCCTACTCTCCCACGTTCCCGTCAGCGCGCAGCGACGAGCCCGCGGACTCGGAGCTCGGCCAGACGCGAGGCCGGGTAGGGATCGGCCGGATCCGCGGCGGCAGCCCGCTCGTAGAGCGTGGCGGCCTCCTCCCACCGGTGCTGCCGCTCCCGCATGGCCGCGTAATTGATGAGGGTCGTCGGCTCGTCCGGCGCGAGACGCAACGCTTCCTCGAAATCGCGCTCCGCATCGGCGTATCGGCCCTGCGTCGCTTGGATCACGCCGATGTGGACCCACGCCTCGACGTAGTCGGGCCGGCTGCGAAGCGCGTTCCGCATGTGGGCCTCCGCCTCCTGATAGTTCTTCTCGATGCGGAACTGATCCCCGAGGTTGAACTCCGCGTCGGCGTTCATGTCGCCCGACATCTCGCCCTGCCCCAGGTTCGCGATGGCCAGCAGCGCGAGGAGAGCGGCGACGGCGGCGACCCGGCTCACGATCGGCGCGCCGCCGCGGAACCAGACGGCTCCCTGAACCGCGAAGATCGCGAAATAGGGCACCAGGGGAACTCGGTACCGGGCGGCGATGAAGAACGCGATGACGGCGAGGGAGTACGCGACGGCGACGGCCGCGAGAAGCGGTGCTCGGCGCCACGCCACGGCGATCCCCACCAGCGCGAAGGGGGCGAGGAGGCCGAAGGGGAAGGCGAAGCCGGGCGTCTTCCAGAGGAGCGCGCGGAGAACCGGCGAGTGCTCGCGCTCGGGATAGATGGCCTGGTTGCGAAAGATCTCGTCGCCGCCGAGGAAGAGGCGGGCCTTTCGGACCTGGAGGGCCAGGAACGCGACGGGGTCTTCGACGGCCCACTTCACGACGCGGCCGGTCCAGTAGAGCGACGCCCCGCCCTGCGTCTGGATGCCGTGCTCGAACGGCTCCTTCGTGAATTCGACCCAGAGCCGGTCGGGACGGATCCCCACCGTCTCGTCGTAACGCGCGTTGTTCCCGATGTGGAGATTGATGCCGCCGTTCGAGGAAAGGGGGACGAATTCCCCGCCGTGGACGGCGTTACGAATCGTGGCCGGCGCGATCGCGATCGCGGTGCCGAGCAGAACGGCCAGGTAGTTTCGGCGCGCCGTCAGGGCGAAGATCGGCGTCAGCACGAGCGACGTCGCCGTGACGAGCGCCGCGAGTCCGGCGGCGAGCCCCGCGCCGAACCAGATCCGCTCGGGGCGCTTCTCGCCGGCGGCGAGGATCGCGAGCGCGACGCCGATGAGCTGAAGCAGAAGCGTGAGGGAGGCGCCGAGCAGTTCGCCGTCGAAATAGACGAGGGTCCCGTAGGCCGCGACGATCCAACCGGCCGCGAGCCCGGCCCGGGCGCCGAACCGGGCGGCGCCGATCCAGGCCGTCAGGAGCGCGCACGTCGCGCCGATCAGGGCCTGAATCAGGCGTGGGAGGAGGAGGTTCGCGGACCCAGCCCAGGTGTAGAGGAGGGCCAGGAAGTAGGCGTAGCCGGGGGGCTGCCAGAAGACGCGATCGGGGTGCCCGTGGCCCGACGCGATCGAGGTCGCGGCCTGGTGGTAGGAGAGGGCGTCGATGACGGGGTGATCGAAGTAGGGGCTTTCCCGCATGGCGAGCACATGGGCAAGCCGAATCACGAGAGCGCCGAGGAAAAGCGCGAGCGCTTGGCGCCTCGAGAGCCCGAAGGTCGGCAGGCGGCCGCGGCGGGGCTTGAGCCGCGGGCCCTTCCGCTCAGCCCGCTCGGGCGTCACCTTTCCCGGCCGTTCGTGCAGTCATGCGGCGCAGGGTAGGCCCTCCGGGCCCGGAACGCGAGCCCGGAAAACGAGAAGGCCCCCCGCTTTCGCGGAGGGCCTCTCAATTAACTCCCGGCGGCGTCCTACTCTCCCACACGGTCTCCCGTGCAGTACCATCGGCGCTGGAGGGCTTAACTTCTCTGTTCGGAATGGGAAGAGGTGTTTCCCCTCCGCCATTGCCACCGGAAACCTGCTGCGTCGTTCACCTCGCGGATCGCGACGCGAATTACGACAACTGAAACGGACGACGGGCGAAGTTCACCATCTGACATCTGAATACCGGTCAAGCCTCACGGACGATTAGTACCGGTCGGCTGAACGCGTTGCCGCGCTTACACCTCCGGCCTATCAACCTCGTCATCTCCGAGGG
>DASTKG010000094.1:0-15909 GCA_035716005.1 Candidatus Eiseniibacteriota bacterium | reverse complement strand
GGCGATCTCTGGCGCATGTATCAGCGCTACGCCTCCAGCCGCGGCTGGCAGGTCGAACTCATCTCCGCCACCGACGGCGAGATGGGCGGCTACAAGGAGATCGTCGCCCAGGTGAACGGCACAGGCGTCTTCGGCCGCATGAAGTTCGAAAGCGGCGTCCACCGCGTGCAGCGCGTCCCCGCCACCGAGGCGAGTGGGCGCATCCACACGTCGGCCGTCACGGTCGCCGTGCTCCCCGAAGCGGAGGAGATCGACGTGGAGATCAAGCAGACGGATCTCCTGATCGACGTCTTCCGCGCCGGCGGCCCGGGAGGCCAGAGCGTCAACACGGCCGACTCCGCGGTCCGGATCCGCCATCTCCCGACGGGCCTCGTCGTCCAGTGCCAGGACGAGCGATCCCAGCTGAAGAACAAGAACAAGGCGATGAAGGTGCTCCGCGCGCGGCTCCTCGACCTGGAGCGCCAGGAGGCGGAACGGAAGCTCGCGGCCGCGCGGAAGTCGCAGGTCTCCACGGGCGACCGAAGCGCCAAGATCCGCACGTACAATTTCCCCCAGGGGCGCGTCACCGATCACCGGATCGGGCTCACGCTCTACCGTCTGCAGGACGTGATGGAGGGGGATCTGGAAGAGCTGGTCGACTCGCTCTTCGCCGCGGAGCAGGCCGAACGGCTCGCCGCGAGCGGAGCCGGGGCGCCGGCATGACGGCCTTCCGGCGCTCGTGAGCCGGACGCGCGCCACCCTGCTCGCCGAGATGCGCGAGCGGTTCCAGCGCGCCGGCATCGACGCGGCGAGCGCCGCCGCCGAAGCCGAACTCATCCTCCTCCACGCCCTCTCGATGTCGCGCGCCGAATTCTGGTGCGAGCCGGGCGCTCCGCTCACGCCCGCCGAGCTGGAGCGCGCCGAGGCCCTCGCCGTTCGTCGCGAACGCCGCGTCCCCATCCAGCAGATCCTCGGCTCCGTCGGTTTTCACGACGTCACGCTGTTCGTGGAGCCGGGGGTCTTCGTGCCGCGTCCCGAGACGGAGTCGCTCGTCGAGGCGGTGCTGGAGCGGCTTCGCGGGATCGGCGCTCCGGCCGCCACGGGCGCGGCCGCGGCCGCCCCCGCCTCGGGCCGGCTCCTCGACCTCGGAACCGGAACCGGCGCCATCGCCGTGGCTCTCCTCCACGCCCTCCCCGGCTGGACCGGGGTCGCGGTCGACCGCTCGCCGGCCGCCCGAACCCTCGCCGCGCGAAACGCCGAGGCCAACGGGGTGGGTGCCCGCCTCACGGTCGTGGCGGGCGATTGTTTCGCCCCCGTCCCCGCCGGGGGCGCAGCCGGGGCCGCACTCCCGGCCGACCTCCTTCCGACCGGCCTCCCCCCGGGGCCCTACGACCTCGTCGTCTCCAATCCCCCCTACATTCCGACCGGCGAAATCGCCCGGCTCATGCCCGAGGTCCGGGACCACGACCCCCGCGAGGCCCTCGACGGAGGGGCGGAGGGCCTCGACGCCTACCGGGCCATCGCGCGCCTCCTCCCGGGACTTTTGAGGGACGGAGGCCTTCTGGCGCTGGAGTTCGGGGACGATCAGGCCGATGCATTGTTGGGCCTCCCCGAGTGGGAGGGTATGATGGGGCCGCGCTTGGAGGCGCCGCTGGTGCGGCACGATCTGGCGGGGCGGCAACGGGTCGTCGTAGCAACGTGGAGAGGCGGGGGGCATGAAGCCGCAAATCGGAACCGACATCGAGCAGGACGAGAAGACCGGGCTCAAGCCGATGGATGAGATCTGGATTCAGGGCGGACGACGGCTCCAGGGCCGCGTCGCCTGCGGCGGTTCGAAGAACGCGACGCTCCCGGTGCTGGCCGCCGCGATGCTCGCGCCGGGACGGTATCGCTTCTCCAACGTTCCCGACCTGAAGGACGTTTCGACCATGGTCGACATGCTCGGCCGCTTCGGCATCACCGGCGAACGCCCCGAGAAGAACACGCTCATCGTCGACACGCGCCGGCAGGAGAACGCCGAGGCGCCGTACGAGCTGGTGAAGACGATGCGCGCTTCGATCTACGTCCTCGGGCCGCTCCTCGCGCGCTACGGCGAGGCCCGCGTCTCGCTCCCGGGCGGCTGCGCCTGGGGCCCGCGCCCCGTCGATCTCCACATCAAGGGGATGGAGGCGCTCGGCGCGGAAGTGGAGATCGACCACGGCTACATCGTGGCGCGCGCTCCGAACGGACTTCGCGGCGGCACGATCTCCTTCGACATCTCGAGCGTCGGCGCGACGGGGAACATCCTCATGGCGGCGGCGACGGCCGGGGGACGCACCACCATCGAGAACGCCGCGTGCGAGCCCGAGATCAACGCGCTCGCCGAATTCCTGGTGGCGATGGGCGCGAACGTCGAGGGAATCGGCACCGCGCGGCTCGTCGTGAACGGCGTGCCGGAGCTCCATCCGGTGGACGCCGCGATGATCCCCGATCGCATCGAGGCGGGCACCCTTCTCGCGGCGGCCGCCATCACGGGCGGCGACGTGGAAGTGACGGGCGTCGATCCGTCTCACCTGGGCGCCGTGCTCAACAAGTTCGAGAGCGCCGGCTCTTCGCTGGAACTCTCCGACACCTCGGTCCGCCTCCGCGCGCCGGAGCGTCCGGAGCCGTTGAACGTGACGACGAAGCCCTATCCCGGATTCCCGACCGACATGCAGGCCCAGTTCATGGCGCTCCTCTCGGTCGGCAACGGGGCGAGCACCATCGTCGACACGATCTACCACGACCGCTTCACGCACGTCGCCGAGCTGCAGCGGCTGGGCGCCGACATCCGCGTGGAGGGGAACACCGCCTTCGTGCAGGGCGTGGCGAATCTCAGCGGCGCGCCCGTGATGGCGACCGACCTTCGCGCTTCGGCCGCGCTCATCCTGGCGGGGCTCGTGGCGGGAGGCGAGACGCGCGTCTCGCGCGTCTACCACCTCGACCGCGGGTACGAGCGGCTGGAGTCGAAGCTCGCCTCGCTCGGCGCCAGCGTGCGCCGAGTCCGGCCCTAGCGACGGCCCCGGCCCCGCGCCCACGCCGAGGAGCCCCACCGACCCGCATGCGCCCCGTCGTCGTCGGCACCGCGGGGCACATCGATCACGGGAAGACCGCGCTCGTCCGCCGCCTCACGGGGATCGACACCGATCGCCTCAAGGAAGAGCGCGAGCGCGGCATCTCCATCGACCTCGGCTTCGCCCACCTGGCGCTCCCCTCGGGGCGTCGCGTCGCCATCGTCGACGTGCCGGGCCACGAGCGATTCGTGAAGAACATGCTCGCGGGCGCGACCGGCGTCGACGTCGTCCTCCTCGTCGTGGCGGCCGACGAAGGGGTGATGCCCCAGACGCGCGAGCATCTCGCCATCGTGGAGCTCCTCGGCGTCCGCCGGGGCGTCGTCGCGCTCACGAAGTCCGATCTCGCGCCGCCCGACATGGCGGAACTGGCCGCCGCCGACGTGAAGGCGCTTCTGGCGCCCGGGCCGCTCGCGGGCTCGCCCATCGTCCCCGTCTCCTCCGTGACCGGCCACGGAATTCCCGCGCTCCTCGACGCGCTCGAGCGCGCCGTGGCCTCGCTCCCCGAGCGAAGCCCCGGCACGGCCGCGCGGCTTCCTGTCGACCGCGTCTTCTCGATCGAGGGGATCGGGACCGTCGTGACCGGCACGCTCTGGAGCGGCGCCATCCGGCCGGGGGACGCGCTCGAGCTCCTTCCCGCGGGACGCGCGGTTCGCGTGCGGCAGGTGGAGGTGCACGACCTGCCGGTGCCCTCGGCCGAGGCGGGGCAGAGGACCGCCGTGGCGCTCCACGGCGTGTCGCGGGACGAGGCGGCGCGCGGCGACTGGCTCGTCACGCCGGCGCGCTTTCGCCCCTCGACGGTGGTCGACGTCCGCCTGACGCTTCTCCAGGGCGCCGATCGCGAGCTGGAGAATCGCGCTCGCGTGCGCGTCCATCTCGGCGCGAGCGAGGCGCTGGCCCGCGTCGTTCTCCTCGAAGCGGAGGCGCTCGCGCCGGGCGGCGTGACGCTGGCGCAGCTTCGGCTGGAGGAGCCGGTGATCGCGGTGCCGGGCGACCGGCTCGTTCTGAGAGCCTATTCGCCCTCGGTGACGATCGCCGGCGCCACGGTGCTCGACGCGCACGCCTCGAAGCGCGCGCGGCTCGACGACGCGACGCGCCGGCGGCTCCAGGCGTTCGAATCGGGAACGCTCGCCGACCGGGTGGCGATCCTGGCGGTGGAGGGAGGGGCCGCGGGTGTCCGCGCGGCGGACGCGGCCCTTCGCCTCGCCGTCACGGTCGAGGAGGCGGAAGAGGCGGCGCGCTCGGCCCCCGGCCTTCGGGCGCTTCGCGACGGCCGCCACCTGGCGGAGGCGGCCTGGGGGGCGGTTCTCGGGCGGATCGCGGAAGCGGTGGCCCGCTACGGCGAGACCCACAAGCTGCGGGAGGGGATCGCGAAGGGGGAGCTGAAAAGCCTCCTCGCCCGGGAGATCGAGGGGAGCGTCTTCGACGAGGGGCTCGAATCGCTCCTCAAGGCGAAGACGCTCGTGCTCCGCGGCGACAAGGTGGCCCAGCCGGACGCCGGCCCCGTCCTTGCCCCGGAGCAGGCGAAGGCGGTCGAGGAGCTGGAGCGGCGGCTCGGCGCCGCCGGCTATTCCGTCCCCGAGGTCCCGGAACTCCTGAAGGGGATCCCGGCGGCCCAGAAGCCCCAGGAGCTGATCCGCTACCTGGTGGAGTCGGGGCGCGTGGTGAAGGTCACGGCCGACCTACTCTATCCTGCCGACCGCTGGAAGGAGCTGGAAACAAAGGTGATCCAGCACTTGGCCGGGAATCCCGACCTCACCATGGCGGCATTCAAGGAGCTCTTCCAGGTCTCCCGCAAGTACTCGATCCCGATCCTGGAATATCTCGACCGGACCGGCGTCACCCGCCGTCAGGGGGATGTCCGGGTGGCCGGGCCCCGCGCCCGGCCGGCCGCCCCCGCCGCGGACCGTCAGGCGTGACCGAATTGTCCCGCCGCCATTGAAATCGGGGATCCTTCGTGTTATCGTATGCGATGCACGAGGGGCCTAGCCCCTCCTGCCCAAACCGCCCGAGATCGCGTCGTGGTCGCGATCTCCCTCTGGACCTCCATCAGAAGGTGATGCGGACATGGGCTTCCGACTTCGTTCCCTCCGGCTCGGGCTTTTGACCGTCCTGCTCGTCGCGATGACCGCGATTCCGAGCGCTTGGTATTCCCAGGCTCCCGGAACCGCGTTCGGCCCCGTTGCCTGCTGGGCCGGCGGGACTCCGGACGAGACGCTCCACCCGCAACCGACTCCGACCTCGGGCAAGCGCACGATCGGGTTGGCGCCGCGCGCGGGCGACTACTCGAAGCGGCCCGACGTGGCGTCCAACGCCCGAATCGGCGCCGGCGGGCCCGTCAACTCGCGCGATCGTCTCATCGCGATCTGGACGTTCGTCCGCGCGATGTCTCTGCGGCACTAGAGCGCTCGACTCACTGAACGGGGATCGGACGTCGGCGCGGGGTCACCCGCGAGTTCCGTGTCCGAAGCACGAATCGTGGACAAGACAACGGCTGCGTTGATCCGGGAGCGGGAGGAAGCTGTCGCCACCGCCCGCCAGGCTCACGACGTCCCCCGTCATCTTCAGTCGCTGGAAGATCTCGCGGAGATTTTCGTCCGCGCCGATTCCTATCTCCCGGCCCTTCAGAACCTCGAGGAGTGCATCCAGTCGGCGGAGCGCCTCGGCCTCGACGCCGCGCGCATCGCCGCGCTCGAGATCAAGGCCGCGCAGGTTCTGATCGAGAAGGGCGACGCGGCGGCGGCGCTCCGGCATCTCGCTCGCGCCCGCGCGCGGACGGTGGCCGAGCCGAACGCCGAGCTGATGGCGCGCATCCAGCTCCAGAACGCGCGCGCGCTCATCGAGCTGTCGCAGTACGAAGAGGCGCTCTCCACCTGCGAGCGCGCCTTCGCGGTCTTCAAGGAACGCAACCTCCTCGCGCCCCTCGCCCACACCTACAACTGCTTCGGCCGAATCTACTACCGCCTGGGCGAGCTCGACCGCGCGAAGGAGTACTACGAAGCCGCGCTCCATCTCTTCCGGTGGGATCTGAACGACGACGACGGCGTCGTCCGCGCCCACAACAACCTGGGCGTCCTCTACCGCCATCTGTCCGACTGGCGCCAGGCGACGTGGCATCTCCTCCGCTCCATGGAGCTGAGCCAGCGCCTCGGCAATTTCGCCTATCTCGCGGTCTCGAGCGCCAACCTCGGGACCGTTCACATGAAGGCCGGCACGTGGGACGAGGCGCGCGAGCACTTCGACCGCGCGCTCACGTCGTACGTGCAGATCGGCCGCGACGCCGGCGTCGCCCGCATGCGGACCGGCCTCGCCACCATCGCCACGTTCCGCCACGACTATGCCGCCGCGGAGGCGCACCTGGCCGCCGCGAAGCAGATCGCGTCGCGCCTCGGCAACTCGCGCGAGCAGGCTCTCGTCCTCTTCGGGGAGGCCGACCTCCTCCACGAGCGCGGCCAGCTCGACGACGCTCTCCAGCTCTACGACGAGGCGCTGGACATGGCGCGCGACTTCGCGCCCGAAGGCGACATGGTCGGCGAACTCCAGAGGAAGCGCGCCGAGACGCTGGCGCAGCGCGGCGAGCTATCGGCCGCCCTGAAGGCGGCGGAGGAAGCGTTCCAGCGCGCGAAGCGGCTCGGGGACCAGCTCGAAGAGGGGGCCGCGCGCCGCGTCCTGGCGTCCATCCACGCGCAGGAGGGGCGCCTCGTCGAGGCGCACACCGAATCGCGCGAGGCGATCCGCATCCTCGAGTCGATCCACGAGCGGATGGAGCTCGGCCGCGCCTATCTCGAGCTGGCGCGCCGCATGCCGCGCGAGGGCGACCCCGAGCGGATTCGCGAGGCCCAGAATCTCGCGTTCAAGGCGATGTATCTCTTCGAGCAGCTCGGAATGGAAGACTCCATGCGCGCGGCGGAGAGCACGCTCCGCGACCTGAACGCCCCGGCGTGGCTGACCGCGCCGCGAGGAGGACGTCCCGCCCCGGTGCCGGTGGCGGGCGCCGCGCAAGCGCAGGAGATCGCGCGCGCGCACGGCATCGTCACCGAGAACGCCCGCACGCTCGACGTGGTGCGGAAGGCCTCGGAGCTCCTCGCGACGCCGGCCCGAGTCCTCATCCAGGGCGAGACGGGCGTGGGGAAGAACTTCCTCGCCTACATGTTCCGCCAGTTCGAGATCGAGCGCGGCCATCCCTTCGTGGAGGTGAACTGCACCAGCCTTCCGGGGGATCTCGTGGAGAGCGAACTCTTCGGCTACGTGCGGGGCGCCTTCACCGGCGCCGCGATCTCGAAGCGCGGCATCTTCGAGGAGGCCGACGGCGGGACGATTTTCCTGAACGAAATCGGCGAGCTCTCCGAGCGGACGCAGGTGAAGCTGCTGCAAGTGCTCGACGACGGCACCTATCGCCGTCTGGGCGAGGTGCGGGCGCGCCGCCTGAACGTGCGCATCATCTCGGCCACGAACAAGGATCTCGATGCCGCGGTGAAGGCGGGCTGGTTCCGCGCCGACCTCTACTACCGGCTGGGGCAGGTCGTCCTCTCGCTTCCGCCGCTTCGGGAGCGCCGCGAGGACATCCCGCTCCTCATCCGAGGCTTCCTGGACGAACTGGCCGCGCGCGAGAGCCGGACGGTGGTCCTCTCCGAGGACGCCATCGAGTACCTGACCTCGCTGCCGTGGCTCGGCAACATCCGCGAGTTGAAGCACAAGATCGAGAGCATCTTCCTCTGCGCCGGAAAGCAGGAGGTCGTCGACCGGACGATGCTCCTCAAGCTCCTCCACCCGGGCGGTTCGCCGGTGGCGGAAGCTCCGTCGACGCGGGGGCTCCGCCGGAAGGTCGACATGCTGAAGCGCGAGGAAGTTCTCGCCGCCCTCTCCCGGAATGGCGGCAACCGGAGCCGCGCCGCGCTCGAACTCGGCATCACCCGCCGGCATCTCATCCGCCTTCTGAAGCAGATCTACTAGCCCTCCCGCCGATCTCCGAGACCCCGCGACGTCCCTCCCAGGTGTGACATGAAGGTCGTTTCGTGCCCCGGCAGGTGGGACAATCCCGCATTCAATTGAAGGGAAATAGCTTGCGCGGAATCCGACCTGTCGAAGTGTGACATTCAGGTCTCACTCGGGCCTCCGGCGAGGCTCCCGCGCCCCCCAACGACCGGCCCCATAGCCCGTCTAACCTCCACCCATTCAACAGCTAAAGAATAGTTTGCCGAAATGGCCAGGATGAGCCACGCGCGGCACGTCGGATGCTGTAGTGGAGTCACGTCCGACGGTGGTGACGTGGTGACCGGAGGATCAAAACCAGGAAAGACGGGCCGCGGAGGATGGGGAGCTCTCAGAAGACGCCATCAACAGAGCTAAACCTCGTCTCCTCGTCCTTGTGGACATAAAAGGCTCCAGAGTGACCCTCGCTGGGTGCCTCATCCGTCCGCGGCCCTCGAATCTTCTTCCAGGATGGGTCCCCCCCCACCCGCGTCTCGCTCCGCATCTTAGCTCGACACCTCGCGATCGTTTTCGTTGCCGGATTCGCCGCCCTTGGGCAGCGCCGGGCGGACGACGATTTCGCGCTCTCGCGTCGCGATGGCCTGTCCTGGCTTCGAGCGGCGTGGTTTCGACACGAACTTTCGCTCTGTGACGATCACCGGGACCCGCGTCAGCTTCCGTGCCTTGCTGAAGTAGGCGGCAATGGAGGCCGCCTCCTCGAGCGTCCGAGGTTTGGGGACAGCGGTCCGCGTCGGCCGGCGCAGGATCACGTGGGATCCCGGTACCCCCACGACATGGAACCAGAAGTCGTGGGGTTGACTTAGGCGGTGGGTGATCAGGTCGTTCTCGGTGTTGTTTCGTCCGACCCAGACCGTCCACCCATCGCTCGTGACAAACGTCCTTGGCCTGATCGAACGGTGCGCCCCTGGAGATCGGTGCTCTGGACGTTCCGCGCGGGGCGGCGCGGAAGATGGCCGTGAAGAACGGTTCTTCTGTCGTTCGCCCCGTGCACTGAGTTCGAGCGCCGCCCCGCGGAAGAAGGCGTCGATCGACGCCAGGGCTTCCTTCGGCGGCAGGTCATGGACGACGCGGCGCAACTCGGCCATGGACGAGAGGCTCTTTCGAGTCGCGGCGAGCCGACGCTCCACCAGCGCACGACCCCGCTCGCCCTTCTTCGCTTTCGCAAAGAGCCGCGCCGCGTTGTCTTGAGGGGAAAGGGCCGGGTCCAACACGAGACGGATCCGGGAACCCGGCGAGTCCGCGTACGGATCGGGGAGTTCGACGTGGCTCGCCCCCCTCTTGATGTCTCGGTAGTACGTGAGCAAGATTTCCCCCCGCCTGCGGTCGAGGATCCGTTCCTCGGCCGCTTTCTCATCCCCCTCGAGCGCCGCGGCCCGGCGCGTCAGCATCCGCTCCGACGCGCGAAGGAGCCGCTCCACGTAGCGACGGAAGTCGTCCTGGAAGGCGCGGGCGATGGCGTCTCGCAGGGCCTCGCGTCCGGCTTCGTCGTCGTGGGCGACGATCGCGATCGCGGCCGGGCGGGCCGGCTTCGCGGAAGCCGCTGACGCGGGGGTCTCGGGAGCCGCGGCGTCCGCCGCGGCCTCTTCACGCCGATCGAGCGCCCAGAGCACCCGGTTCTCCGCCGCGACGCGCAGCGAGAAGGCGATCCGCGGCCCCTCGGCCGTGAGGGAGAGGCGGTGCGTCTCCGCGGCCCCCTCCACGCCGTCGCCCGGGGCCGCGAGCGAGAAGAGAACGCCCCCTCCAACGCCCTCCTCGACGCGCGCGTCGAGCAGGTGAAGCCCGCGGAGCGGGCGCTCCAGCCCGCCGAACGGAGTGCCGCGCGGATCGGGCGAGATCGGCATCCGCTCGGCGAGCGCGAGCGTCGCGCGCTTCGGCTCGAGAAAGATCCAGACGAACGCGCGCGGCGTCCCGTCGAAGGCGAGCGCGATGGCGCGCGGCCCGAGCGGAACGACGCCGGTCAGCCGCCGATCGCGAAGCGCTTCGAAGCCGGCGCTCACGGCTCGGCCGGGAGACCCGAGGGCCGCCCCAGCTCCGCGCTCAGCCGGCGCAAATTGTTGGTCGCTTCCTTGTAGCCCGGGAGCGCGACGAGGGCGCGACGGTACGCCGCGAGCGCTTCGTCCATGCGGCCCATCCGCTCGTAGACGGCCCCCAGGTTGTTCTCCGCCTGCGCCAGATCGGGCATCCAGCGAAGGGCCTCGCGATAGGCGGCGACGGCGGAGTCGGGCTGGTCGGCGCGCACGTAGAGATTGCCGAGCGCGTACCAGCCGTGGCCGTACCGGGGTTCGAGCCGGTTCAGGAGCCGGATGTGCACGAACGCGGAGTCGAGCTGTCCCATCTCGTCCTCGGCCGCGGCGAGATTGAGGAGGAACTCGTTCGTCCGGTCGGGCGCCAGCTCGATGGCGCGGCGGTAGTGATAGGCGGTCCGTTCGAGGTCGCGCGTCCTGTAGTAGTAGCTCCCGGCGATGGCGTGGACGTGCGGCGACTCGGGAGAGTCGCGAAGCATGGAGGTGTAGAGGAGCCCCTCGTTCTTCCAGATCGCGACGCGCGGCCCGAGGAGAATCGCGAACCAGACCGCCGCCGCGCCTCCCACGAGGAGGAGCGCCGTTCCCGCGTCGCGCCCCGCGCCGTCGCGGCCCGGGGCGGCGGGCTTCCGCCGCTTCCCGCCGCCCGCGGGCGCCGGCGGCGCGGCGCCCCGAAGCGAGGGAGCGAGCGCGATCGCCACGGCCACGGCCGCGCTCGGCACGAAGAGGAAGCGCTCCGCCACGATGGCGCCCGCGAGGAGCCGGACGTAGCAGACGGGGAGGAGCGTGACGGCGAAGAGCGAGACCGGAACGCTCCAGAGCGAGCGGCGCCGGGCCAGCATCCAGCAACCGGCCGCGAGCGCGGCGATCGTCAGGAGTCCCACGGCGAAGAGAAGGTCGGGCGCGACGGTCGGCGCGATGTCGTGCCGCGCCGAGAGCCGAACGGGCGCGAAGAGAAGGGGGAGATAGCGCGCGACGACCGAGACGCTCGTGAGGATCTGGGGGAGCGTTCCCTCCACGGGCGAGATGGCGGGGACGGGGTGCGGCCCGAGAACCGCGAAGCGCGTGATCAGGTAGAGCGCGCAAGCCGCGACGATCGGAATCGAGGCGAGCGCCGCGTCCCGCGGGCGGAGGCCGTGGTCGCGCACCCAGAGCGCGAGCACCACCACCGGCGCGCCGAAGAGCGTGACCTCCTTCGAATAGAGGCCCGGCAGGAGGAGGAGCGCCGCGAGGAGGAGCTTTCGGATCGGGCGCTTCTCGACGGGACCGAAGAGGACCGCGGCCCAGAGCGAGGCGAAAAGGAAGAGCGCCCCCTGCACGTCGGTCCGGCCGGAGACGAAGGCGACGCTCTCCGGGTGCGTGGGATGGAGCGCGAAGAGGATGGCGCCGAGCGCCGCCGCCACGGGCATCCCGCTCAGCTGCCACGCGAAGAGCCAGAGGAAGAAGCAGGCGGCGGCGTAGAGCGCGACGTTCGTGGCGTGGAATCCTCCCGCCTGCTCGCCGTAGAAGGCGCGATCGAGCGCCAGCGAGTAGAGGACGGCGGGGCGGAAGTAGGTGCGCCCCACGGCCTCCTCCTTGAGGAGCGAATCGAAGGGGAGGTTCCAGATCCGGACGAGATCGCCCGGTCCCGTCACGTCGAGGTGCTTCCCGATGACGAAGGGATCGTCCCAGACGAATTCGTATCCGACCGTGCGGGCGTAGGGGAGGACCGCGGACGCGACGACCAGAAGCGCAAGAACGGCAAGGAGTCCGCGGCGAGGCATGGGCTGAATGGTGGGGAGAGGGCGCGCGCGGGGTCAATTGGAAAGTCCGCCGCGCGGCGCCGGATCGCGCCCGGCGCGCGACGAGGCGCCGCCGCGCGTTGACGGGCGCGGGGCGCGGGCTTAGAGTGGGACCTCGCTCCGTCTCCAACCAGGAAAGCGATCGATCACGATGCTACGAAGCATGACAGGCTACGGCCGCGGCGAAGTCGTGGCCGAAGGACTCCGTCTCACCGCCGAGCTCCGCTCGGTGAACCATCGCTTCTGCGAACTCTCGGCCCGGCTCCCGCGCACGCTGGCGGCGTACGAGGCCGAGGCGCGGAAGATCGTCCAGGAGAAGATGACGCGCGGAAAGCTCTCCCTCGTCGTCTCCTGGGGGTCCGACGGGACCGAGAACGAGGAGCCGAGCGGCATGCTGACGCTCGAGCGGAAGACGGCCGAGCGCTACCTCCAGCTCCTCGACGAGGCGAAGGTCGCCTACAAGCTGAAGGGCGACCTCGACCTGAACGCCTTCGCCGCGCTGCCGAACGTCTTCGTCTGGCAGGAGACGGCGCGCGATCCCGAGTTCTATCTGAAGATGCTCCGCACGGTGGTGGAGCAGGCGACGGCCGACATTCTCACGATGAAGGAGCAGGAAGGCGCGCACCTGCGCCGGGACCTGGAGGAGCGGCTCGAGTCGATCCGCTCGCGGGTGGCCACGGTGCGCGAGCGGGCGCCGCAGCGCGTGCGCGAGACGTACGAGAAGACGCGGGAGAGGGTGAAGGCGCTCCTCGAGGGAGCGGAGCTTCCCGCCGAGCGGATCGTGCAGGAGATCGCGATGCTCGCCGACCGGCTCGACTGCACCGAGGAGTGCGTGCGGCTCGAAGCGCACGTGGCGCAGTTCCGCCGCTACCTCGACGAGGAGGCGACGCCCGGACGGAAGCTCAATTTCCTGCTTCAAGAAATGAACCGCGAAATCAACACGATCGGATCGAAGTCGAACGACGTCGCCATCGTGGAGCAGGTCGTCGAGGTGAAAGAGGAACTTGAGCGAATCCGGGAGCAGGTCCAAAACATCGAGTGACGCCGAGGCCGTCCTGACGGCCGACTATCGGCGTTTCGTCATCGTCGTCTCCGGGCCCTCCGGCGCGGGGAAGAGCACCTTCGTACACGAGCTCCTCCGCCGCCACGACGACATCGTCTACTCCGTCTCCGCCACCAGCCGCCCGCGCCGGGAGCACGAGGTCGAGGGCGAGGACTACTTCTACCTCGACCGCGACGACTTCCGCCGCCGCATCGAACGGGGCGAGTTCGCGGAGTGGGCCGAGGTGCACGGCGAACTCTACGGAACGCTCCGCTCGCAGGTGGACGAAGCGCTGGCGGCCGGGAAGAACGTCCTCCTCGACATCGACGTGCAGGGCGGGCGCGCCGTGCGCCGCATCTACCCCGACGGCGTCTTCATCTTCATCCTCCCGCCCTCGATGGCGAGCCTCGAGTCTCGGCTTCGCGGTCGCGGGACCGACAGCGAGGAGCGGATCCGCCTCCGACTCGAGAACGCCCAGCGCGAGATCCCCCTGGCGCACGAGTACGACTACGCGGTGGTGAACGACGACCGGGACGCGGCGGTGCTGAAGGTGAACGCCATCGTGACCGCCGAACGCTGCCGCGCCAGCCGACTGATCCGCCCCCGCGCTGCGGGGTAAGGCGCCCGCGGCTCCCACCTAGCCGGTTGCACCGAAACGAATTGGGAAGGCGACGGCGCATGCCTGTTGACAAATACATAACTGGTGAGTTATATATTATCCATGCACGTCAACCCGAACGAAGTCCTCACCACGCTGGCCGACCCGACGCGACGGGGCATCTTCGAGCACCTGATGCGCGACGGCGAGCTGACGGTGAAGGTGCTGACGAAGCGCGCCGGCGTCTCCCAGCCCGCCGTCTCGAAGCACCTGAACGTTCTCAAACAGGCCGGGCTGGTGCGGGGCCGGCGCCAGGGGAGGGAATCGCACTACAGCGCCAAGCCGCAGGGGCTGGCGCCGCTCGTCAATTGGATGGAGATCCACGCCGCCCTCTGGCGCGATGGATTCGATCGACTCGAAGCCCTGTTGAAGAGGATGGAGCCATGACCGAACAAGCCGCCCAGACGCAATCCCTCGTCATCGAACGGACCATGCCGCATCCGCCGGAGAAGATCTGGCGCGCCCTCACGGAGCGCGCGCTGATCGAATCGTGGCTGATGAAGAACGACTTTCAGCCGGTGGTGGGACACAAGTTCAACTTCCGCGCCGAGCCGATGCCGCACTGGAACGGGGTCACCGACTGCCAGGTCCTGGCGGTCGAGCCGAACCAGCGACTCTCCTACTCCTGGAACGCCTCCGGCGACGAGGCGAAGGAGGGGCTGAAGACGGTCGTCACCTGGACCCTCACGCCCGTCGCGGGCGGGACGCACGTGAAGATGGAGCAGTCGGGCTTCCGGCCTCAGGACAAGTGGAACTTCCAGGGCGCGCAGTCGGGCTGGCAGAAGCTGATCGCGGCGCTGGAGCAGGTGGCGGGGCGATGAACGAGGCGCCGCGCGGCACGGCGCCGCGTGAGCCGTGGCCGCTTCGCGAAATCGGGCGCGTCCGCTCGGCGCTTCGAACGCCGAGCGAGGCGCCGCTCCAGGGGTCGGAAGGGGCGCCCGACGCGTGGCTCGAGATCCACCCCGAGTTCGAGCCGGCGCTCTCCGGCGTGGTTCCCGGCGACGAGGCCATCGTCATCACGTGGCTTCATCTCGCGAATCGCGACGTGCTGGAGGTCCACCCCCGCGGCGACGCGAGGAATCCGCTCACCGGAGTCTTCGCCACGCGCTCGCCGCATCGGCCGAATCCGCTCGGCCTCCACCGGGTGACCGTGCGCGAGCGGGCCGGCACCCGGCTTCGCGTCGGGCCGATCGAGGCGGTCGACGGCACGCCGGTCGTCGACCTGAAGGCGGCATTGCCGGGGATCGCGGAGTGATCCTCGTCACCGGCGCCACCGGATACGTCGGGGGCGCGGCGCTGCGGCGGCTCCTCGCGATGGGGCAGCCCGTGGCCGCACTGGCGCGCGATGCCGGGAGGGCCGCCGCGGCGCTGCCCGCCGGCGTTCCGATCCGAGTCGCCGACTACGACGATCCGCCGAGCCTTCGGCGCGGCCTCGAGGGTGTGAGCCGCCTTCTCTTCGTCGCGAGCGACGGCGACGGGCGCGACGTGATCCGCCACCACGCGAACGTCGTCACGGCCGCCGCGTCCTCCGGCATCGAGCATCTCGTCTTCACGAGCATCGTCGATCTCGACGAGGCGTCCCCCTTCTACTTCACGCCCGTCTATCGGGACGCCGAGAGCCGTCTCGCCGAGATCGGCGCGAAGGTCACCCTTCTCCGCTGCGGCCTCTACTCCGACTTCCTGCTCTCGCACTGGGTGGGTCCCGCGCTGAAGACGGGGCGGATCGCCCTGCCGGTCGGGGCCGCCCGCGTCGCCTCCGTGTCGCGGCTCGATGTGGCGGAAGCCGCGGCCGTCGCCGTCGTGTCGGACGAGCACCGCGGAAAGAGCTACGAACTGACCGGGCCCGAGGCCCATTCGTTCGAGGCGATCGCGCGTCTCGCGGGCCCTCCCGCGGGCGTTTCGATCCGCTACGAGCCCTGCTCGCCGAGCGACTACCTGACTCGGGCCTGGCGGTCGCTGTCGGACCCCTGGCCCCACGCCTTCTCGACCCTTTGCGCCTCGATTTCCCAGGGCCGCTACGAGGCCGTCTCCCCCGACCTCGAGGGGCTTCTCGGCCGGCCGGCCGAGCGCCTGGAGGATTTCTTCCGCCGATCGATCCCCGCCGGGGGCTAATCCATTCGAGCAAGGCCGGTTGGCGCCGGCCGAAGCCCACCCGCCCGCCCCCGTCGAAACCCCATTTCCCCCTGGATGGCGGCCCCCGCCGCCCCGTACAATGGGGTGTTCCCCGAATACCATACCCGCTTGAAGGAGGATGCTTTTGGACGCGTCCCGCAATCCGTCGCTTCGCTCCAGTGGAATCACGAACAAGTACGAGCTCATCATCGTGGCGGCCAAGGAAGCTCGCCGC
>DASTKG010000093.1:0-51436 GCA_035716005.1 Candidatus Eiseniibacteriota bacterium | reverse complement strand
GCGCTCGATGCTCGATCTCTCGATCCTTCAGGTCGGCGGGCGGGACGCGGCGTTCATCCTGGGACTTCGCGAGCGGGACACCTTCTACGACGTGACCATCTCCTACGACGAGGAGTTCGCTCCGGTCTCGCCGGGGATGCTGCTCATCCAGGAAGTGGCGCGGCGAAATGCCGCCGAAGGGGCGCGCCTCATCGTCTCGCACGGCGATCGCGAGTACAAGCGCGCGTGGGTCTCGAGCTGGGTGCCCCAGACGCGCTCGGCCATCTTCGCTCCCGGGCTCAAGCCCGCGCTCGCGCGATTCGCCCGCTTCGAGTACCCGAGGCTCGCCTCGCTCGTACGGGGCCGGCTCGGCGGGCGGCCCGACCCGAAGATCGAGACGCCGTAGGCTCGAACTCGCCCGAGTTCGCGATCCTCGTCGGAACACACCATGGCCACGCCTGAACGAACCCTGCTCACGGGCACGACCGGATTCGTCGGGAGCCGGATCGCTCGGCGCCTGTTCGAGCGCGGCGCTCCGGTGCGCTCGATCGTCCGGCGGGCGGGAGCCGATCCGTCGCTGAACCATCCGCTCCACGAGGAAATCGTCGGCGACTTCATCGATCCCTCGGTCGCGGCCCGCGCCGCGGCGGGGTGCGCGGCCGTGATTCACGCCGCCGCGACCGGCGGGCCCGACCTGGAGCCCGTTCGCCGGGTGAACGTCGAGGGGACTGTCTCGATGCTCGAGGCGGCGAAGGCCGCCGGCGCGTCTCGCTTCATCCACATCTCGACCGTGTCGGTCTACGATGTCCGCGGCCTCGAGAGCGTGGACGAGGGGAGTCCGCTCAAGATCGAGGGCGATCCCTACGGAGTCACGAAGGCCGAAGGAGATCGCCGCGTGCTCGACGCCACGGCGCGAGGGCTTTCGGCGACGATCCTCCGGCCGAGCGCCATCCTGGGCGTTCATCCGACCTCGACCTGGGCGGTCGTGGTCCCAAGGCGCGTTCGAGACCGTCAGATGAAGCTTCTCCGCGGCGGGGGGAACACGGTCCCCTTCGTCCACGTCGAAGACCTCGTCGACGCGGTCCTGCTCGCGATTCAGAACCCGCGTGCGGTTGGGCGGACCTACAACGTTCTTGCTCGAAACGGGACCTGGCGGGAGTACACGGACGAGGTCCGCTCCTGGTTCGGCACGCCTCCCCTGGACGAAATCCCGGACGCGGAGGCGGCCGGCATGACCTACTGGACAGGTTCGTTCCGAGCGGACAGAATCGCGGAGGAACTGGCCTGGCGGCCCGCGCGAACGTACGAGGAGGGAATGGAGGAGGCCGCCCGCGAATGGCGGGGAACCGGTTCGATGCGCTGCTAGCGTCGATTCCAAGTGGGTGAAATTTCCAGGATTGCAACTATTGAAATAACAATCACTTTGAGGTATCATCTCAAGTCGTCTCTTCGAGGGGCCGGAACCGGCGGGTAGCCGGTTCTCCCTATCCGCCCCCTCCCACCGCAACTGGCACGACCTCGGGGGGTCCAACCATGTTCAGCAATCGGCCGCATCCGTGCGCGTGGCTCGCGCTTCGACGCCACGTCGCCGGATTCCTCTTGTCCATCGGCAGCATCCTCGTCGCCACGGGCGCGGCTTCGGCCGCGATGCCCGGCGACACGCTCTCGGTCGTCACCCTTCAGGCGAACTTCGATGCGGACAATCCGAACGCGCCGCCGAACTCCTCGCTTCCCGGCGCGCCCACGGGCGATTACCTGATGCTGACGACCGAGGCCGGGAGCGTCACCGTCGTCCCATCGTACGACGGGCTCTCACGCCCCGTGGAAGTCCGCCAGCTCAACGTTCCCGGCGTCGTGTCGCTCGACGCGCATCCGGCGTCGATCCCGGCCCCGGCCGAGAAGGTCACCGTGCGCTGGAGTTCGGTCGCCAAGGACGACGAGGCGATCATCCTGATGGACTTCGCCATTCGAGCCTCGAACGGCGCCACGCTCGCCTCCGTCGACTACCTGCACCAGGGGCAGCTCTCCTACAACGGCTTCAACGGCGCGGGGCAGCTCCTGCCGGTCCTGCAGCCGAACCGGGTCGCGCAGCAGTTCACGGTCGACGTCGACTTCCTCACGCGGACGACCAGCCTCGCGATCGACGGCACGCCCGTCCCCGGTTTCCAGGCGGTTCCGTTCGCCGAGTCGGGCGACGACGTGGCGCTCCTCTCCTGCAACGGCGAGGGGGGCCATCCGCAGACGATGTACGTGGACAACCTCTCGATGGTCGCCCGCTACCGCGTGCCCGATCGCGGACCCGCCATCGCGGCGCCGGCCACCGTCACCCAGTCGGAGAACTCGCCGATCGCCTTCACCGTGACCGCCTCGGATCCCGACGGGGAAGCCATCGCGTCGCTCACCTCGTCGTCTCTTCCTCTCGGCGCCTCGTTCACCCCGAACGCCTCCAATACGTCGGGCGCCTTCGCGTGGACGCCCGATTTCATGCAGTCGGGCGGCTACTCGATCACCTTCACCGCCGCCAACGCGCTGAGCGCGTCGGCCACGACGGCCATCACCGTCCTCAACGTCGACCGTTCACCGGCCGTCGCGGGGCCCTCCTCGGTTTCGGGGAGCGAAGCCTCACCGATCTCCTTCACGGTGTCGGCGTCCGACCCGGACGGAGACGCCGTCGAGTCCCTTACGGCCGCGCCGCTGCCCGCGGGAGCCTCGTTCTCCGTCGACCCCGGCAACACGGGCGGCACGTTCGCCTGGACGCCGGCCTACTCGGACGCGGGCAGCTACTCGGTGACCTTCACCGCCACCGCCGGCGGTCTGAGCGGCTCTCTCCTCGTCTCCATCTCGGTTTCGAACCAGGATCGGGCGCCCGTCGTCTCGGCCCCGATCGTGGTGGACGGCGAAGAGGGCGGCATTCTCGACTTCAACGTCTCGGCGAGCGACCCCGACGCCGACCCGGTGGCCGATTTGACGGCCGATCTCTCCGCCCTGCCGATCGGGCACGACGCGACGTTCACGCCGTCGGCCGATCATCTGAGCGGAACGCTTCACTGGCCGATGAAGCACGGGGAGGCCGGCTCCTACGACGTCGCCTTCACGGCGTCGAACGGCCTGAGCGGAAGCGCCGTCACGAAGATCAACGTCGCCTTCGCCGGGACGAGCGTCACGGGTGAGCTGATCTGGACGCCACAGCCGGGCGAGGAGGGGACCTACACCGTCACCTTCACCGCCACCAACAATCTCGGCGAGACGGGCTCGGCGGACTGGACGATCGTCGTGACGTCGCCGCTCACGGCGACCGCGATCCCGCTCTCCGCGCCGCGACTCGACGGGCGCCAGATCTCGCTCTCGCCGGATCGCGCGCTCAAGGGTCCGATCGTGAGCGTGACCGGACTCAGCTCCGCCTCCACCGGCACGAAGACGACGACCAGCGCCACCGCCACCGACACGGGAACCGCGCTCCTCGCGGCGGCCCTCGGCGGGGTGAGCGGCGCCGCCTCGACCTCGAGCGCCGCGAAGGGAATCATCCAATTCGACGCCGATCTGTCGGGGCTCCCGATCGGGCACGACGCCGTCTGGACCGTCGACCAGGATCCCGTCGTGACGGCGCCCGCCGCGTACACCGTCGATCCGGGTACGCCGCTGAGCTTCGCGGTCGGCGTCTCCGATCCCGATGGGGACGCGATGCTCGGCCTCACGGCCGACCTCTCGGTCCTGCCGGCGGGGAACACCGCCACGTTCTCGTCGAGCGCTCCCTTCACCTCCGGCTCGTTCTCCTGGACGCCGCGGGCCGAGGACGCCGGCACCTACGCCGTGGTCTTCACCGGCTTCAACGCTCTGGTGGGCCACGCGACCACGACGATCACGGTTCGGGCCATCGCGCCGGCCCGGATCTACACGGTCGGTGCGAAGAAGATCCGGCTCTCGTCGAACAAGGCGTTCGGCTGCATGCAGCTCGAGCCCGTGAACGATTCGTTTTCGCTCTTCGACGTCGATCTCGCGACGATCAAGATGATCTCGTACGGCACCGGCTCGGTCTCCGAGATCAGCGCGAACAGCACGAAGAGCGCGGTGATCGGCGACCGGGACAACAATCAGGTCCAGGACATGCAGATCTGCTTCGAGAAGGGGGACCTCCGGAACCTCTTCAGCCTGCTTCGCGGATCGAACAGCGTGCCGGTCCTGATCCAAGGAAGGCTCCTCTCGGGATCGCTCTTCCAGGGCTCCGTGACGCTCGAGATCGTGGCGGGCGGAGGCGCGCTCCAGACGGTGATGTCGCCGAATCCGCTCAATCCGTCGGGAACGCTGAGTTTCATCACACGCACGACGGGGGCCGTCCGCGTCTCCCTCTACGATTTGAACGGCCGACTGGTGCGCACGCTCCTGCGACAGGAGGCGGTGGCGCCGGGCGCGCACGAAGTCACCTTCGAGGCCCGCGACTCCGACGGTCGGACGCTCTCCTCGGGGGTCTACTTCTACCGGATCGAGAGCCGGGACGGGGTCGATACGGGGAGATTCACGGTCCTCAAGTAGCCACATGCCCCCTCGGGGGACTCACGCCGGCTGGGGTATACTCGCCGGCGTGAGTTTCCTCGAGCCAGGGCGACAGCTCGCCCACTACCGCATCGAGAGCCGTCTCGGCGCGGGCGGCATGGGCGAGGTCTACAGGGCGCTCGACACCAAGCTCGGGCGGACCGTCGCCATCAAGGTCCTTCCGGCCGCCACCGTGGCCGATCCGACGGCGCGTCGCCGCCTCCTCGACGAGGCCCGCGCCGCGGCCTCGCTCACCCATCCCCACATCGTCACCATCTATTCCGTCGACGAATCGGAGGGATCCGACTTCATCGTCATGGAGTACGTGGAGGGGAAGAGCCTCAAGGAGCGGCTCGACGACGGCCCCCTCGACGTCCCCGAGCTCCTGCGGGTCGGCATCGACGTGGCGGACGCGCTCGCGGCGGCGCACGCCATCGGACTCATCCATCGCGACATCAAGCCGGCCAACATCCTCCTCACGTCCCAGGCCGGCGCCAAGGTCCTCGATTTCGGCATCGCGAAGCGAATGGCCTCCGCCACGACCGAGACGATCGCCCAGACCGCCACGAACGTGACGGGGTCCGGGCTGATCGTGGGGACCGTCGCCTACATGGCTCCCGAGCAGGCGCGCGGGGAGACGCTCGACGGAAGGGCCGACGTCTTCTCCCTCGGCGCGACTCTCTACGAGGCCGCGACGGGACGCCAGGCCTTCGAGGGGAGCACCACGCTCGACACGATGGTCGCGGTGGCCACGAAGACCCCCGTGACGCCGACCGTGATCCGACCCGAGTTGCCGGCCGATCTCGACGTGATCCTGGGGCGGGCCCTCGCGAAGCGGCGCGACGACCGCTACGGGTCATCGCGGGAGCTGGCCGACGCCCTTCGGGCGCTGCGCGAGGGGACCGGAACGCTCACACGCGGCACGGGCGCGTTCACGGCCTCGCCCGTGGACGTTCCGAACAACCTCCCGACGCCGATGACGTCGTTCATCGGCCGCGCGCGCGAGCGCTCGGAGGTGCAGCGGCTCCTCGGCACCTCGCGCGTCGTCACGCTCCTCGGATTCGGGGGGAGCGGGAAAACGCGCCTGGCGATCCAGGTGGCGAAGGAACTCCAGCACGAGTTCAAGGACGGCGTCTGGCTGGCCGAGTTCGAGGCGCTCTCCGATCCCACGCTCGTCCCCCAGCAGGTGGCGCGCGCGATCGGCGTCAAGGAGGAGCCGGGGATCCCGATCGCCGACACGATCGCCGCGAGCCTTCAGGGGAAGAAGTCCCTCATCGTCCTCGACAACTGCGAGCAGGTGGCGTCGGCGGTGGCGTTCCTTCTCTCCAAGATCCTCCCGCGCGCCGCCGACGTTCGCGTCCTCGCGACGAGCCGCGAGCCGCTCGCGTTCGGCGGGGAGGTCGTCTGGCGGATCCCGACCCTCTCGGTTCCCGATCCGCGAACCTCGGCGATCACGAGCAAGGACGCCGCGGGCCGCTTCGAGGCGATCCGGCTCTTCGTCGATCGCGCGCAGGCGGTGCAGCCCGCCTTCCTGCTCACGGACAAGAACGCGTCCGCCGTGGCCCAGGTCTGCCACCACCTCGACGGCATTCCGCTCGCCATCGAGCTGGCGGCCGTGCGCGTGAAGGTCCTTCCGGTCGAGCAGATCCTGGCCCGCCTGAAGGACCGCTTCGCGCTTCTGACCGGAGGAAGCCGGACGGCCCTCCCGCGCCAGCAGACGCTCCGAGCCACCGTCGACTGGTCGTACGAGATGCTCTCCGAGCAGGAGAAGAAGCTCCTCAATCGCGTCAGCGTCTTCGCCGGCGGCTTTTCCCTCGAGACGGCCGAGGCCGTCTGCGCATGGAACGGTCTCGAGGCGTTCGACGTTCTCGACACCCTCGGGCCGCTCCTCGACAAGTCGCTCGTCGTGCCGGGCGAGGCCGCGGATTCGCCTCGCTATTCGCTCCTCGAGACCATCCGCGACTACGCGGCCGAGCGGCTCAAGGAAGCGAAGGAGACCGAGGCGCAGGACGCGAGGCACGCGCTCCATTTCTTCAAGCTGGCGCTTCAGGCGGAGCCCGAGCTACAGGGCCGGGATCAGGCCGAGTGGTTCGCGCTTCTCGACCGCGAGCACGAGAACATCCGCCGCGCCACGCGTTATCACATCGTGAACGCCGACGCGGGCGGGGCGCTTCTCATGGCCGGCGCGATCTGGCGCTATTGGTGGACGCGGGGCTTCTGGGAGGAGGGGCGAAGGGTCCTTCACGACGCGCTGGCCCTGCCCGACTCCCAAGGGCCGACGATCGACCGAGCGAAGGCCCTCTACGCGTCCGCGGTCCTGGCGAGGGGCCAGGGCGACTTCGCCTCGGCCGACGCCTACCTCGCGGAGAGTCTTCCGATGGCGCGAGGCGCCAACGACAAGGTGGGCGAGGCCAGCGCGCTCTTCGAGCAGGGGAATCTGGCCAACGCCCGCGGGGATCTCGAGAACGCCGCGCGCCTCTATCAGGAATCGCTGGCGATCCGGCGCGAGATCGAGGACCGTCGCGGCCTCTCCCTGACGCTTCACAACCTGGCGGTCGTGGCGCAGTCGCGCGGCGGGAGCGACGAGGCGCGCCGGCTCTTCGAGGAGGCTCTGGGAATCCACCGCGAACTGGGGAACGCGGCGATGGAAGCCCATACGCTGAACGGGCTCACCGACATCGCGCTTCACGAGGGAGACCTCGACGCCGCCCAGCGGCATCTGGAGCAGGGCCTGGCGATCCAGCGCGAGCTGGGCAACAAGGACGGCATCGGCTTCTCGCTCCGCCAGCTGGGCGAGGTCGCGACGCGGCGCCAGGACGCCACGCGGGCGAGAGTGTTGCTGAAGGAGGCTCTGGAAATCTTCCAGGCGCTCGGCGACTCGAACGGTCTCGTCGACATGGTGGACAGCATCGCGGGCCTGGCGGCCCTCATCGGACAGTGGGAGCGGGCGCTCCTCCTCGCCCACGCGGGAGGCGCGTGGCGTCAGTCGATCGCCATGCCCCGAACCGATCCCGACACCGCGCTGCTCGAGCGCTCGATCGAGCCGGCGCGCGCCGCGCTCGGCGCCGACGAGGCCGCCGCGGCTTCCGTGCGCGGGGAGAAGCTGACCCCCGACGAGGTGGTCCGCCTCATGGAAGAGACCCTTCGCGGCTGAAGCGGCCCTAGGCCCGCGTTCCCGCCGTCCGCCTCGAAAGGAAGAGCGAGGCGGCCACTCCCGCCAGCACCAGCAACCCCCCGAGATAGGTGAACCGTCCCAGCGCCTCGCCGCGCGTGAGCGCCCCGAGCGTCACGGCGATGACGGGCGTGATGAGCGAGTTCGTGGCGAGCGACGTCACGCTCCAGCGGGCGAGGAGCCAGATGTAGAGGACGAAGGCGATCAGATTCCCCGCGACCGCCAAGTAGACGATCGGCCACCAGGCCGCCGCGCCGCGCGGGAGCGCGTGCGGTTCGCCGAGGAAGAGGCTTCCCGCGAAGCAGACGGCGGCGCCGACGAAGCAGGCGACGGCGTTCGTCGTGATCGGGGAGGCGGAGGGGAGCTTCTTGAGGATGACGCTCGAGATCGAAGCCAGGAGCGCCGAGAGGAGGATGGCGCCGATCGCGGCCGTCGGCGCGCCGAGCGAGACCTCTCCGGCGAAGATGAGCGCGACCCCGCCGAATCCCACGAAGGCCGAGACCATCTTCACCGGATCGAGGGCGTGGACTCCGAAGAGCCACGCGACGACGCCGGTCATGATCGGAAGCGTGGCGAAGATGAGCGCGGCCGTGCCGCTCGAGACGCGCACCTCGCCCCAGTAGAGGAGCGCGAAGTTCAGTCCGAGGTTCAGGAAGCCGAAGCTGACCGCGCCCTTCAGCGACGCGCCGGCGGGGTAGGGAACGCGCCGAATCGCCGCGATCGCCACGAGGAGCGAGCCCGCCAGGAGAAGGCGGAGCGTCGCCGCCCAGAGCGGCGGCACGGTGTCGTTCCCGAAGCGGATGGCGAGGAAGGTGCTGCCCCAGACGACGCAGGTGCCGGCGAAGGCGCCGAGATGGCGGATCGAATGCGGCTCGGGCGCGTCGGGGGGGAGGGTGCGCATCGGCGAGCAGGATACACGATCGCCGCTCGGGCGCGGCGCGATCGGCGGCGCTCGGGCCGCGGGGCGCTACGGGCGGAGTGAGACGCTCACGCCCTTGCCGTCGATGAAGTCGAGGTGCGGATCCTGCTTCCCGTCCACCGTGAGCTGGGCGCGCGGCGATTCGGCCGTGTCGAGGAGGTCGAGCGAGGGCCCCTCCTTCGCGACGCCGAGATTCGCGCGGAGCCGCCCCTTCTCGTCGAAGAACGAGAGCGCCGGCCCTTCGTCTCCCATGGCGAGCACCGCGCGGGCCTTGCCGCGCGCGTCGACGATCCGAAGCACCTCGAGATCGAGCGTCCGGGTCGGGGGCGGAGCCATGCCGAGGATCGCGGCCGCCGCGAACGCGGTCGCGGCGAGGAGCACGCCCCGCTTCCAGCGGCGATTCTCGCGCTCCAACGCGTCGAGCCGGCCGACGAGGGAGGAGACGTCCGACGAGGCGTCGGAGAGGGGTTTGTACCGGTCGACCGTCACGCAACAAGAGATCGGCAACGGACTTGGAAAGCTTGAGCGGCAATTCGCCTGGCTCGATGCGGCCACCGCGCCCGGGGGCGCCCGTAAAGAGGGGACGTGAATCCGCCGATAACTCCAAGACGGGCCCGAGACCAGCCCGTGGAGGAGGAGACCGACTGGACATCCGGCGCTACAGCTCACTCGTCGCCACGCGCCTCACGCTCGCCGTCCTGGCGCTCGTCGTGGCGGCCCGAGCGGCGCACGAATTTCGCGGCACGCCGAACGTCTGGCTCGTGGCCTCGCTCTTCGCGACCAGCGCGGCGGCGCTCTTCGTCTGGCCGATCCTCGTCCCCTCGAAGGAGCGCACCTGGCGCACCTATTCGCTCGGGCCCGCGTTCTTCCTCTCGGGAATGTTCCTCATGCCGCCGGCGGCCCTCGTTCTCAGCATCGCCTACGCGGTCCTCCTCGCGGGAATCGTGGCCGGCACGCGCGGCTACCGACTCATCACGCAGCTCTCGCTCGCCGTCATCGCCTACGGCGGCTTCTCGCTCGTCTTCGACCTCTCGCCGCGGCCCAGCGACTATCTCCTGCAGCCCGCGCCGCGCGCCGCGCTGGAAGTGATGATCGCCACGGCGGCCAGCATGACGATGCTCCTCCTTCGAAGCATCGTGCTCCGCGTCGAGCATGGGCGCGAGTCGCCCAACTGGGGATCGTTCCAGGTCCCGGCGATGGTCGAAGCGCTCTACTGCCTCGTTCTCTCGGTCTCGATCACCGTCCTGGCGCGCATCCACCTCGCCCTGCTCGGCGTCGTCTATCTCGAGATCTTCATCGCGTGGTGGTTCGTCCACCGGTATCGCGCCTACTTGAAGGACATGAACCGGCTCGGCGAGTTCCAGGTGACGCTGGCCCTCGCGGTCCAGGAAGCGCAGCGGCCCTGGTCGGTGATCACGGGGCGGCGCGGCGATTCGTCCGACAAGAGCGGCGCCGGGATGAAGCGGAGGGCGAGCGACGCCGTCGGAATCGCGGACGACGATGAGTCCTCGATGGGAACGGCGAGGAAGATCCGCTAGCGGGGCTTCGAACTCAGGAGCGCGCGGCCGCTCCGAAGCGGCTTTCGACGTACTCGTCCACCAACGCCAGGAACTCCTCGGCCAGCCTCGGCCCCTGGAGCGTCGTCGTCATCTCGCCGTCCACGAAGACCGGCGCTTTCGGATTCTCGCCCGTGCCCGGGAGCGAGATGCCGATGTGGGCATGGCGCGATTCGCCCGGTCCGTTCACGACGCATCCCATCACCGCCACGCGCAGCTCCTCCACGCCGGGAAAGCGCGTCCGCCACGCGGGCATCCGCTCGCGGAGGTGATCGTTCACGCGCTCGGCCAGCTCCTGGAAGAAGGAGGAGGTCGTGCGGCCGCAGCCCGGGCAGGAGGTGACCTGCGGCTGGAACGCGCGGAGCTCGCACGACTGGAGAATCTGCTGGCAGGCGTAGACCTCCTCGCGCCGGTCGCCGCCCGGCGTCGGTGTGAGGCTCACGCGGATCGTGTCGCCGATTCCTTCGAGAAGCAGCGTGGAGAGCCCCGCCGTGGAGGCGACGAGCCCCTTCATCCCCATGCCGGCCTCGGTCAGGCCGAGATGGAGCGCGTAGTCGGTCTCGGCCGCGAGGCGCCGGTAGATGTCGAGGAGATCGCGCACGCCCGACACCTTGGCCGAGAGGACGATGGCGTCGTGCGGCTGGCCGAACTCCTCGGCCAGGGCCGCCGACCGGACGGCGCTCTGGAACATGGCGTCGAGAGTGACCTCGCGATCGGGCCGGGGCGCGGCGCGGCGCGCGTTCTCGTCCATGAGCGACGTGAGGAGCTCGCGATCGAGGGATCCCCAGTTGACGCCGATCCGCACCGGCTTCCGATTCGCGACCGCCGCCTCGATGATCTTCTTGAAGTGCTCGTCGTGGCGCTTCCCGGCGCCGACGTTCCCGGGGTTGATGCGGTACTTGTCGAGCGCCTGGGCGCAGGCGGGGAACTCGTGGAGAAGGAGGTGCCCGCTGAAGTGGAAGTCGCCGACGATCGGCGTCGGGTACCCCGCGTCCCGGACGCGCGCCTTCATCTCGGGGACCGCCGCGGCGGCCTCCGGCGTGTTCACGGTGACGCGGACGATCTCGGAGCCGGCGGCGGCGAGCGCGATCACCTGGTCGGCGGTCCCGCGCGCGTCGGCCGTGTCGGTGTTCGTCATCGACTGGACGACGACCGGTCGCCCGCCCCCGATCGTGACGCCTCCGACCGCGACGGCGGTGGAGCGGCGGCGCGGCCGTTCGTCCGAGTTCTTGAGCGACATGGAGATGACGGGCATGGGGACGAGTCTAACGACTGCCGGGCGTGCGGTCAAACCGTGCCGGACGGCCGTGGTATGCTCGGCGCCATGAGCGCCAACGTCCGGAGCATGTTCGCCTCCATCGCGCGGAGTTACGACCGCGCGAACCAGGTGCTCTCGTTCGGCCTCCACCACCGCTGGCGCCGCGCCGCCGTCGCCCGCAGCGGCGCGACGACGGGGGACCGGGTCCTCGACTGCGCCACCGGCACGGGAGACCTGGCGCTCGAGTTCCGCCGCGTCGTGGGCGTGGCCGGCGAGGTGGTCGGCACCGACTTCTGCGAGGAGATGCTCGCCTACGCGCCCGCGAAGGCGGCCCGCGCGGGGCTCGACGTCCGCTTCGAGGTGGCCGACGTCCTCGCGCTCCCGTACGACGACGACACCTTCGACATCGCCTCGATCGCCTTCGGAATCCGGAACGTCGACGATCCGGCTCGCGGCGTTCGGGAACTGGCGCGCGTGGTGCGTCCCGGCGGGAACGTGGTCGTGCTCGAGTTCGGCCAGCCGGGCGGCGCGCTCTTCGGCCCGCTCTACCGCTTCTACAGCCGGCGGGTCCTCCCCTGGGTCGGGGGATGGCTCTCCGGCGACCGCGCGGCCTACGAGTACCTCGACCGCACCGCCTCGCGATTTCCGGCGGGCGACGCCTTCACCGCGATGATGCGGGGCACGCATCTCTTCGAGGAGGTGACCGTGCAGTCCCTCACCGGCGGGGTCGCCTTCGTCTACGTGGGGCGCGTGGCCCCGCCGGGCGGCGACGCGGGAGCGGGCGCGAGAGGGATGCGGTGAGCTTCTCCCACACGACCCCCGTGCGCTTTCAGGACGTCGACGGGGCCGGCGTCCTCTTCTACGGGCGCATCTACGACTACCTCCACGTCGCCTACGAGGAATTCTGGGTCTCCGCCGGCGTCGACCGGGCGTACTTCTTCACGGGGGCGCCCTGGCTCGTGCCGATCGTCCACAGCGAGGCCGACTACCGGGCGCCGATCCGCCACGGCGACACCATCACGGTGACGATCGAGGTCGTGAAGGTGGGGCGCGCGTCGTTCGAGCTGCGCTACGGGGTGACGGGGCCCGGCGGCCCCGGCGACGGCCGCGTCACGGCGAGAACCGTGCACGCCTTCGCGACCCGGGAAGCGGAGGGGCGTCTGAAGCCCGCCCCCATTCCCGAGGATCTACGGGTGTTTCTGCTTCGCCACCTCGTCCAGGAATCGCTCTCGAGCGACGCGACGTAGGAGCTTTCCGCCGGCGCTCCGCGGCAGCGCGGAGACGATCATCACGTGGCGGGGGAGCTTGAAGGACGCGAGCGTCGCCGCCGCGTGCGCGCGGAGCCCCTCCATGGTGACCGCGACCCCCGGCTTCACCTCGATCAGCGCGGCCACCTCCTGGCCCCATTCGCTGGAGGGGAGCCCGACGACGCAGACGTCGGCCACGCCCGGGTGCGTGGCGAGCACGCGCTCCACTTCGGCCGGCGAGACGTTCTCTCCTCCCGTGACGATGCGGTCGGCGCGGCGGTCGAGCACCACGAGCCGTCCCTCCTCGTCCCACGTTCCGGTGTCGCCCGTGCGGAGCCAGCGCCCGCGCAGCTCCTCCGCGGTCGCCTCCGGCTCGCCGAGATAGCCCGCCATGACGATCGGGCCGCGCACGACGATCTCTCCCTCCTCGCCCGGCGGCAGCGCCCGGTCCGATTCGTCGCGGATCTCGACGCGGACGAAGGGGAGGGGACGTCCCGCGCTCGCGAGTCCGGCGGGCCACTCCCGCGGGGAGAGCGTCGTCACCTGCGACGTCGCCTCGGTCAGCCCGTAGGTCGGAAGCGCCGGAAGGCGCAGCGCGGCCGCCTCCTCGAGGAGCGCCGGCGCGACGGGGCCGCCGCCGATGAGGGCCGCGCGAAACCGCGACGGGAAAGGGCGTCCGCCTCGCGCCTTCAGGAGTCGCGAGAGCATCGTGGGGACGAGCGAGAGAAGCGTGATCCCCTCGTGGTCGATGGCGTGGTTCACGGCGTCGGCGTCGAATCGCGCGTGGAACGCCGCCGCGATGCCGTACGCGGCGCAGCGCGTGACGATCGAAAGGCCCCCCACGTGGTGGAGGGGCATGCAGCAGAGCCACCGATCCCCCTCGACGACGCCGAGATTCCGCCCCGACGCGACGGCGCTCCAGAGAAGATTCCCGTGCGTGAGGACGGCGGCGCGCGGCGAGGCGGACGTGCCCGACGTGAAGACCACGGCGGCCGGCGCGTCGAGCCGGCGAAGGGGGGGCGCGCCGTCGTCGGCGATCGCCGCATCGGCGGCAGCGGCGGCGGCCGCGGGCTTCGCGATTCCCTCGGCGGTGAGGATGAAATCGGTCTGGGCCTTGGCGCGAAGGAGTTCGCGTTCGGCCTGCGTCGCGTTGCTCGGGATGAGGACCGGAAGGAGCCCCAGCCGGTGCGCGGCGTGAAGGGTGATGGCGAGGAGCGCCCCCTCCTCGGGCGGAAACTCGAGGGCCACGTGCTCCCCGGCGCCGAGTCCGCGGGCGAGGAGCGCTTGGCTCGCCGCGGCGACGGCGGCTTCCAGCTCGGCGTAGCTCCACTCGTGCCGCTCGCTCTTCAGGGCCATCCGCCCGGGCTGGAGGACGGCCCAGAATCGGATCGGATCGTGCGTGACGCTCATGCCGGTTCCTCCACGCGAATCGGTTCGGTGCGCGCCAGCGCGGCGTCACGAATGGCGTCGCCCAGTCCCGCGCCGGAGGGGAGCGGAATCGGGCCGGGCCGAGTCGCGAAGTCGGCCACGAGATCCTCCGCCAGCGCTCCCCCCGTGGCAAGGCCGTGATCGCCGCGGCCGGCGCCGCCCGCTTCGCCCGCGCCCAAGGACGCGGCGAGATGGAGCGCGCCCGCCCGGCCGACGGCGCTCTCGAGGAGCGAGGTGACGGTGACGCCGATGCCGGCGTTCCGCGCGATCTCGATGACGGCGCGAGAGGCGGCGAGTCCCCCGAGCGCCATCGGCTTCACGACGAAGACGTCGGCCGCGCGTGCCCCGATCAGACGGCGCGCCGCGCGGAGGTCGGCGAGGCTCTCGTCGGCGGCGATCGCGACACCGCCGGCGGCGCGGACGCGCGCCATCGCCTCGATGGCGCCGGCCGGCACCGGCTGCTCCGCGTACTCGAGGCCGAGCGGCGCGAGAGCGCGGAGCGCCTCCACCGCCTCGCTCTCGCTCCACGCCTGATTCGCGTCGACGCGAAGGGCGATGCCGGGGCCCACCGCCTCGCGCACGGCGCGCACGCGATCCACGTCCTCGGCGATCGGCGCGCCGCCCACCTTGAGTTTCACCGTCCGCGCGCCCGCCGCCACCGCCGCGCGCGCGGCCTCCGCCGCGGCGCCGGCCGCGAGCCGGGGGAGGACGGCGTTCGCGCCGACGCTCGTCGCGGCGCCGGGACCGCCGAGGAGGCGCGCGATGGTGACGCCCTCGCGCCGCGCGGCGAGATCGTGGAGCGCGAGATCGAGGGCCGCCCGGGCGCCGGGCGATGCGACAACCGGCGCGAGCCGGGGAAGATCGTCCGCGGCGGCGAGGAAGTGTTCGGCCGGGAGCCCGAGGGCGAAGCGCGCGGCGAGGCGGAGCGCCGAGAGGCTCGAGCCGAGCGACTCCATGCCGAACCCCGGAAAGGGCGCGCTCTCGCCCGCGCCGAGGAGCCCTTCGTCGTCCTCCAGCACGACGAAGATTCCCTCGCGCGCCGTCTGCGCTCCCTCGGAGGAGGGCCACGGCTCGCGGAAGGGGAATCGATAGCTCCCGAGCCGGACCCGCGCGATCGCGCCCGTCGTCATGCCGGCCTCGTCACGATCGGGGCGCCGTCAGCGCCCGGGCCCCGAGACCGCGATCCCGGCCGCGAAGAGGAGCCCGAAGAGGCCGTGGAGCCGCGCGGTGTCGACGAGCGCGCCGTTCAGCGACGGGCCGTCCTCGCGCGTGAGGACCGTCCCGAGCGTCCGCCACGCGAGCGCGGCGGTGGCGTACGGAAGGAGCGCCGCCACGGAGAGCGTCCCGCGGAGCCAGAGCGCGAGCGGAACGGAGAAGGCGACGGCGAGGAGCGTGCCGTATTCGGCGCGCGTTCCGGCGCGGCCGAGCCGCACGGCGAGCGTCCGCTTGCCGGCCGCGCGATCGCCGTCGAGGTCGCGGATGTTGTTCACGACGAGGATTCCCGTGCAGAGCGCGCCGACCGGAACCGCCACGATCCACGCGAGGGGCGAGACGAGCCGAGCCTGCACGTAGTAGGTGCCCGCCACCGCCACGAGGCCGAAGAAGACGAAGACGGCCAGGTCGCCGAGCCCGTGGTAGGCGAGCGCCCAGCGTCCCTTCGTGTAGCCGATGCCGGCCGCGATCGAGGCGAGGCCGATCGCGACGACCGGCCAGCCGGCCGCCGTGACGAGGTAGACGCCCGCGAGCATCGCCGCGGCGAACGAGGCGATCATCGCGCGCCGGATCTCCTCCGGCGCGAGCCAGCCGAGCGGGAGGACGCGCGGCGGGCCGAGGCGTTCCTGGCTGTCGGTTCCCTTTCGGAAGTCGTAGAGATCGTTGGCGAAGTTCGTCCCGATCTGGATCGCGAGCGCGCCGATCAGCGCCGCGAGCGCGGGGCCGAGCCGGAAACGGTAGTCGCGCCACGCGAGCGCGGCGCCGACCGCGACGGGCGCGACCGCGGCGACGAGCGTCGGCACGCGGAAGGCCGCCAGCCACGCCTTCGCTCTCGTCGGGGCGGCCACGCTAGGGGAGGCGCGGGAACTTCGAGAAGTCCGGCTCCCGGCGCTCCACGTAGGCGTCGCGTCCTTCCTGGGCTTCCGCCGACATGTAGTAGAGGAGCGTCGCGTTTCCCGCCAATTCTTGGAGTCCCGTCTGGCCGTCGCAGTCGGCGTTGAGCGCCGCCTTGAGGCAGCGGAGCGCGAGGGGGCTCATCTTCAGCATCTCGCGGCACCACGAGACCGTCTCCTCCTCGAGCCGCTCCAGCGGAACCACCGCGTTCACGAGCCCCATCTGAAGCGCCTGCGCCGCGTCGGACTGCCGGCAGAGGAACCAGATCTCCCGCGCCTTCTTCTGTCCCACGATGCGGGCGAGATACGCGGAGCCGAAGCCGCCGTCGAACGAGCCGACCTTGGGGCCCGTCTGCCCGAAGCGGGCGTTCTCGGCCGCGATCGTGAGATCGCAGACGACGTGAAGCACGTGCCCGCCGCCGATGGCGTAGCCCGCCACCATCGCCACGACCGGCTTGGGGAGCGTGCGGATCTGCCGCTGCAGGTCGAGCACGTTCAGGCGGGGAACCTTGTCCTCGCCGACGTAGCCGGCGTTCCCGCGAACGCGCTGGTCGCCGCCGCTGCAGAACGCCTCGCCGCCGGCGCCGGTCAGGATGACGACGCCGACCTCCGCGTCCTCGCGCGCCCGGTCGAAGGCGCGGATCAGCTCCTTCACCGTGCGGGGGCGGAAGGCGTTCCGGACCTCCGGGCGGTTGATCGAGATCTTGGCGATCCCCTCGGCCTTCTCGTAGAGGATGTCCTGATAGCCCTCGGGGAAGTCGGGCGCGATGCCCGTCACCGGCTTCCAGTCGAGCGCGGGGCGAATCGTCATGACGGTCTCCTTCACGGGGTCGCGTGGGAAGCGTGCGGCACGCTCCCGGCGTTTCGCCGGAGGTGCGTGAGGAGCGATCGCACGAACCACTCCGATTGTTCCAGGTGGACGTTGTGCCCGGCGGCGGGAACGACGAGATGGAGCGCGCTCGGGAGCCGCGCGGCCATCGAGGCCGCGAGCTCGACGTACTTGGTGTCGAGGTCGCCCGTCACGAGGAGGACCGGGCGCGGAAACCCCGCGAGCCGGTCGCCGGCGTAGGGGAGAGCGCCCTGTCCCACGGTCCGAAGCGAGAGGGCGAGTCCCGCGGCGTCGTTTCGGCGCCGGCGCGCGGCCAGATCGGCCCGCACCGATTCCGGGAGCGACCGCTGGCTCGCGAAGATGGGAAGGGACTCCCACGACGCCGCGAACCACTCGACGCCGCGCGCCTCGATCGAGGCGGCGAGGGCTTCGTCGCTCCGCACGCGAGCGGCGCGCTCCTCGTCGTCGGCGATGCCGGGCGCGGCGCTCTCGAGCGTGAGGGTGTCGACCCGTTCGGGATGGGCCAACGCCGTCGCGAGCGCGAGGCGTCCTCCCATGGAGTAGCCGACCCAGTGGGCCCGCTCCGCTCCGAGCCGGTCGAGGAGCGAGACGAGATCGAGCGCCGTCTCCGCGGCGGAGAAGCGGGCGAGCGGGTGTCCGGCCGGCGCCGCCGTCCGGCCGTGCCCCGGAAGGTCGACCGCGACGGCGCGATAGCCGGCCGCGGTCAGCGCGTCGGAGACTCTCCGCCACTCCTCGCTCGAGCCCGCGAAGCCGTGAAGGAGGAGGACGACCGGGGCGCCGTCGTCGCCCGCGATCCGGACGCCGTACGGGAACCCACGGAGCACGCGCGTCTCGAGCGTCGCCTCGCGGGGGCCGCGCGCCGCGGGGAGAGCGCTCACGCTGTTCCCTCCACCGCGCGCCGCACCGCCTCGGAGAGGACGTGGTGCGCCGCGCGGTTCTCGCCGCGATCGGTTCGAACCTCGAGCACGACGCTCTCGCGCGAAGCGAGCGATGTTTTCGCCCGATCGCGGAGTTCCTCGGCCGTCGCGCAGCGATGATGGGGAAGTCCGTAGAGCGCCGCCGCCTTCGCCGGATCGAGTCCGTGCGGCGTCCCGAAATAGCGCTCGAAGACGTCGCCGTGCCGCGCCACGGGGAGGAACGAGAAGATGCCGCCGCCGTCGTTCTGGATCACGACGATCGTGGCGCGGGCCCGCCCTTCGCGGAGCGCGGCGAGTCCGTTGAGATCGTGATGGAACGAGAGGTCGCCGACCACCGCGAGGAGAGGCGCGTCCCCGGCGGCGCTCGCCCCCAGCGCGCTCGAGAGGACCCCGTCGATTCCGTTCACGCCGCGGTTGCCGAGAACGCGAATCGCCTTGCCGCTCGGCACGGCGGTGAGATCGAGGTCGCGGATCGGCATCGAGTTTCCGACGTAGAGAATTCCGCCCGGCCGGCCGTCGCTTCCATCCGGCATCGCGTCGAGGAGCGCGGGAAAGACGCCCTCCTCGCCCAGCGCGGCGGAGGAGGCGAGATGGCGCGCGACGCTCTCGGCCGCCGCCCGTTCGGCCCGGCGGAAGGAGTCGAGCCACTCGGGAAGCGGCTCCGTCCCCTTCTCGAGCGCGTCGGCGAGGGCCGCCGCCGTGGCGGCGGGATCGCCCTTCACGATCTCGCGCGTGAGGCGCGACGGATCGCGCGGCTCCGCGGCCTCGTCCACCAGCGCCCGGTACGCGGCGGGATGGCGCGCGGCGTGGAGGTGATAGCTCTTCGAGGTGAGCGGCGCGCCGAACTGGAGAATCGCGTCCACCGTCGCGCGCTCCGCGAAGGCGGGCGACCGGAGGAAGAGATCGTAGAGCCCGAAGACGTTCGAGCGATCGTGTCCGCCGAATCGAACGCCCGAGAGCGGATCGGCGAGAATCGGGTAGCCGGTCACGGCGGCGAGCCGGGCGACGGCGGCCGCGACTTCGGCGCCGCCGTCGAGGGGGCCGCAGACGATGAGCCCCTGCCGGCGCGCGCGGAGCGCCCTGGCCACGCGTCGGATCGACGCGGCCGGCGCCGCGGCCGCCGCCGGCGCCTCCGGGCGATCGGGTCCCGCCGAGGGCGCCGACTCTCGGCGCGGGGCGATCGTCCCCGCCGCCGTCGCCGCCGGCATCGAGGCCATCGCTTCGGGCTCGGGGAGGAGCGGCTCCCGGAAGGGGAGGTTCAGATGCACGGGGCCGGCGGGAGGTCCCCACGCGGCGGCCACCGCGCGCGCGCCGAGCGATGCGGCGTGACGCGCTCCCGCGTCGCCCGGCTCCGGCGTTCCGGCGTCGGCGAACCAGCGAACGCCCGTGCCGAAGAGGGCGATCTGGTCGATCGTCTGCGGCGCGCCCGTGCCGCGAAGCTCCGGCGGGCGGTCGGCGGTCAGGAGGATGAGGGGAACGCGGCCATGGAACGCCTCGAGGGCCGCGGGATGGAGATTCGCGGCGGCGGTGCCCGACGTCGTCACGACCGCCACCGGGCGCCGCGACGCGCGCGCCAGGCCGACCGCGAAGTAGGCGCCGGCGCGCTCGTCGATGGCGACGTGCGACCGCACGCCCGAACGGTCGAGCGCGAGGGCGAGCGGCGCGCTCCGCGATCCGGGCGCCACGATCGCGTCCGTGACGCCGGCCTCGGCCATCGACTCCACGAGCGCCCGGGCCCACGTCACGTTCAGGCTCCCGGTGTCGGGAGGCGAGGAAGCCCGCCGGCTGTCAGACGTCTTCGAGGGCATCGCGCATGGCCGAGAGCTTCGCCTCGGTCTCTTTCCATTCGAGGGTCGGATCGGATCCCGACACGATGCCCGCGCCGGCCGCGAGGAGCGCCTGGCGCCCGGCGACGAACGCGCCGCGGAGCCCGACCGCGAAATCGCCATCGCCGCCCGCGGTCATCCACCCGATCGGGCCCGCGTACCAGCCGCGATCGCCCGGCTCCTTCGCCGCGATCCAGTGGAGCGCGTTCTCCCGGGGACTTCCCGCCACGGCCGGCGTGGGGTGGAGCCGCTCGGCGAGACGCAGGATGTGCGTTCCCTTCGGCATCTTTCCCGCGATGCGCGTGCGGAGATGGAGGAGCTGCCGAAGGCGCTGCACCTCGGGCTCGGCCTCGACGGTCAGCTCGTCCGCGAAGGGGGTGAGCGCGTCCTGTATGTGGCGCACCACGATCTCGTGCTCGCTCCGGTCCTTCGCGCTTCCGCGCAGGGCGGCGATCGCGTCCTCCTCCATGGAGGCGTCGTCCGGACGGCCGGCCGTGCCGGCGATGGCGTCCGACGCGACGCGCACGCCGCGCAGCGTCACGAGGCGCTCCGGGCTCGCGCCGAGAAAGACCCCGCCGAGGCCGAAATCGAAATAGAAGCGGTAGCAGCCCGGATGGCGCTCCCGAAGCCGCTCCAGTCCATCGAGCGGATCGAAGCCGATCGGGAGAGACGTGTGGACGTGCCGCGCCAGCACCACCTTCTCGATCGCGCCGCGGTCGATTCCGCGAAGCGCGTCCGCGACGGCCGCCTCCCACGACCCCTGCGCCGCGAGCGCCTCGTCCCGGGCGCCGCACGGGACCTCGGGCGTCCACTCGATCCGCGGCGCCTGGTCGCTCGGCTCGCCCTCCGCCGGATCGTCGTCGCGCCTCCAGGCGATTCGAATCGGCCCGACGTCGGGGCGGCGATGGATGAGGACGCGAGGCACGACGAAGGAGGCCGGCTCGAATCCCGCGCCCCAGCCGCCGAGCGGATCGAAGGCGAATCCGCCGAGCGCCACGAGGTAGCTCTCCGGACGGGGACCGCGAGGCGCGCCGGTCAGGGTGGCGAGGGCGGCGAGCCGGGTGATCCAGGCATGGGCATCGGCGAAACGGGTCGCGCCCTGGGCATGGAACGAGGCGACGGCGCCCCAGCCGAGGACCACCTCGCCCTCGGGGCTCTCCCAATAGAAGAGAGGCCGCCCGGGCCGCCCTTCGCGAGCCTCGCGAAGGAGGGAGAGGTCGGTGCGGTCGAACGGCTCGATGCGCCCCGAAAGCCCCGGAAGCTCGAACGGCGCGGCCGACTCCGCCTCTCCGGGCGCGGCGAGGCCGCCCCGCGCGCCGATTCGGCTGCGGAGGTCGAGGCGTAGGGTGGCAGGGGACGAGCTTCGGGTGGTCACGGCGCCGAGAGTATAGAGAGGTCGGGGGTCGGGGGCAATCCGCGGAAGCGCCGGAATCGCCGCGAGATGCCACGGCCTGGAATCGTCCGACGGGGCTCACTTCGTGGTTGGCGGGCGGGGATTCCTGCGCTAGATTGCGCCGCGAGCGATCCCGATTTCATCTCGCGATCCTTGTCGCTTGACGCTCCCGGCGGCCATGTGACATAGTTCACAAAGTTTTTTCCGTGGTTCGGTCTTTTCGCGCCCTTCTGGTACTTAAGGAGGTAGTGAATCCCGCAGTGAGCCCTCAGACCGGAAGCCGCCTCCTCCCGCTTCTCGTCGTCGCCGTCCTCGGCGCGGGGGCGTGGGCGTTCTTCGACACGTTCAGCAACATCGGATACGCCCCGACCCAGCCGATCCCGTTCAGCCACAAGATCCACGCGGGCACGAACAAGATCCCCTGCCTCTATTGCCATTCCAGCGCCGAGCGCTCGCGCCACGCCACGGTCCCGGCCGAGAACGTCTGCATGAATTGCCACACCGTCGTGGCCATCGACAAGCCGAACATCCAGAAGCTGACGAGCCTCTACCAGTCGGAGCAGGGCGTGCCGTGGGTTCGCGTGCACCGGCTCCCCGATCACGTCTATTTCCCGCACAAGTGGCACGTCGCGAAGGGAATCGCCTGCCAGCAATGCCACGGCGAAGTCCAGACCATGGACGTCGTGAAGCAGGTGGCCCCGCTCAAGATGGGCTGGTGCATCACCTGCCACAGGCAGAACAAGGCGACGCAGGAGTGCAGCGCATGTCACATGTAGAGGGAGGGGCCACGACGCCCCAGACGCCCAAGACGCCGAAGTACTGGACGAGCGTCGCCGATTTCGAGGGCGAGCCGGGCGTTCGCGATCTCCAGTCGCGCGAGTTCAAGACGCCGAGCGAGACGCCGACCGAACTCCCGTCGCGCCGCGACTTCCTGAAACTCCTCGGCGCGGGCGCGGCGTTCGCCGCGGCGGGCTGCGCGCGAAAGCCGGTCGAGAAGATCCTCCCGTATCTGAAGGCGCCGGAGGAGATCACGCCCGGGAACGCCCTCTACTACGCGTCGACCTGCGGCGAGTGTCCCGCGGCGTGCGGCGTGCTGGTGAAGACGCGCGAGGGCCGCCCGATCAAGCTCGAGGGGAATCCCGACCATCCGCTCACGCGCGGCGGACTCTGCGCCCGCGGGCAGTCGTCGGTGCTCAACCTCTACGACCCCGATCGGCTCAAGTCGCCGGCCTCCATTCAGCGCTCGAACGGCGCGGCCAGCGCCGCGACGTGGGGCGAAATCGACAAGAAAGCGGTGCGCGCCCTCCAGCAGGCCGCGGAGCAGGGGAAGTCGGTCGTCCTCCTCTCGGGGACGATCACCAGCCCCTCCACGCTCGCCCTCGCCGGCGAGTTCCTCCGCTCCTTCCCGGCTTCGGAGCACGTCGTCTACGACGCCGTCTCGAGCGATTCGATCGCCAGGGCGCAGGAACTCTCGTACGGCGCGCGCCTCGTGCCGGGCTACGACCTCGAGAAGGCCGACGTCATCGTGTCGCTCGGCGCCGACTTCCTCGGTTCGTGGCTCTCGCCCGTGGAATTCGCGCGCGGCTTCTCGAGCCGCCGCCGTCCCGAGTCGGGCGCCATGAGCCGCCTGATCGTCCTCGAGCCCTCCATGAGCCTCACCGGAACGAACGCCGATTGGCGCGTTCGCGTCCGTCCGGACGACCTCTATCCCGTGGCGATGGCTCTCGCGCACGAGCTTCTCGTTCGGGAGCCTCGCGGAAGCCTGTCGGGCGATGCCGCGGTCGCGGCCGCGGTCCGGCCCTTCCCGGCGGAAAGCGTGGAGACGGCCGCCGGCATTCCGCAGGGAACTCTCGCGGCGCTCGCCAACGAACTCTGGGAGGCGCGCGGCCGCGGTCTGGTCCTCGCCGGCCCGCAGGCCGCTCCCGCCGCGCACGCCGTCGGGCTCCAGGTCGCCGTGAACCTCCTGAACAGCGCGCTCGGAAACGAGGGCGTGACGGTGAACGCCGCCTCCGCCTCGAACCAGGCGCAGGGGAGCGAGGAGTCGATGACGCGCCTCGTCGAGCGCATGCGGGCGGGAGACGTCGGGGTCCTCCTCGTCTACGGCACGAACCCCGCGTTCACGCTGCCCGCCGCGGTCGGATTCGCCGACGCCATGAAGCGCGTCCCGTTCGCGGTTTCCTTCTCGGACCGGATCGACGAGACGGCGCTCCTCGGCGACGCGGTGGCGCCCGACACGAGCCACCTCGAATCGTGGAACGATCACGAGCCGCGCCGCGGGGTCCGCTCGCTCTCGCAGCCGACGATCACGCCGCTCTGCGACGTCCGCCCCGTCCAGGAGACGCTCCTCGCCTGGGCCCGCTTCATCGGCAAGGGATCGCTCGCCGCCACGACCGCGACATGGCACGACTGGCTGAAGGAGCGCTGGCGCACGGAGGTCTATCCGGCCGTCGACGCCGCCGCGCCGTTCGATCTCTTCTGGGAAGGCGCGCTCCGCACCGGCGTCGTCCGGCTCGGGACGCCCGCCGCGTCGCCGCGTCCGTTCCGGTCCGGCTCGATGACGGGGCTTCCGGAGCCCGCCGCCGGGACCGATCGGGCGCTCACGCTCGTCCTCTTCGCCCCCACGGCCCTCTACGACGGCCGGAGCGCGAACAACGCCTGGATCCAGGAACTCCCCGACCCGGTCACGAAGGTCGCCTGGGACAACGTCGCCCTCGTCGCCCCCTCCCGCGCGAAGCAGTTGGGGCTCACCGGGCCGACGGAGAACGTCCTCGCGGGCGAGGTGATCGTCGTCGACGCCGGACACGCGAAGCTCGAGATCCCGGTCTTCATCCAGCCGGGTCTCCATCCCGACGTCATCGCCATCGCGGTCGGATACGGACGCTCGGCGGCCGGGCGCGTCGGAAATCGCGTCGGGCAGAACGCCTTCGCGCTCGCCGAGGTGACGGGCGGACGAATCGGCACCGCGGGCATCGCCGTGAGGGTGCAGAACACCGGCCGCCGCGCCTCCGTGGCCATGTCGCAGGGACACCAGTCGACGGAAGACCGTCCGATCATCTTCGAGAGCACCTTCGTCGAGTACCAGAAGGATCCGCGCTCGGGGAACGAATCGCACGATCATCTGCCGAGCATGTGGACGCGCCACAAATATCCCGGGCACAAGTGGGGGATGGCGGTCGATCTGACGGCCTGCATCGGCTGCAGCGCCTGCATGGTCGCCTGCCGCTCCGAGAACAACGTGCCGGTCGTCGGCAAGCAGGTGATCGGCCAGGGACGCGAGATGGACTGGATCAAGATCGACCGCTACTACTCGGGCGATCCGGAGAATCCCGAGACGGTCCACCAGGCGATGCTCTGCCAGCACTGCGAGAACGCCCCCTGCGAGACGGTCTGCCCGGTCCTCGCCACGACGCACTCGGCGGAAGGGCTCAACGTCCAGACCTACAACCGCTGCGTCGGCACGCGGTACTGCTCGAACAACTGCCCCTACAAGGCGCGGCGGTTCAACTGGTGGGAGTACAGCGAGGTGAAGGAGAAGTCGCTCCGCCTCGTGCTGAACCCCGACGTGACCGTCCGCACCAAGGGGATCATGGAGAAGTGCACGATGTGCGTGCAGCGGATTCGGGACGGCAAGGAGCACGCCAAGGCGCTCGGGATTCCCGTGAAGGACGGCGACATCCAGACCGCCTGCATGCAGACCTGCCCGACCGACGCCATCGTCTTCGGCGATCTGAACGACCCGCAGAGCCGCGTCGCCAAGCTGGCGAAGAACGACCGCGGCTACCACGTGCTGCAGGAGCTGAACACGCTGCCCTCCATCACCTATCAGACCAAGATCCGCAATCGAGAGGAGGGCTCCGCGTGAGCGAACAGGCCGCCGCGGTGATGAGCGAGCCGCCCCTCATCGATCACCGGAAGTCCTTCGGGGACGTCACCGCCGAGGTGGCGGCGCCGACCGAGAGGAAACCGGGGAATCTCTGGAAGGCCGCCTTCGGCGTCTGTCTTCTCTTGGTGGGGCAGATGGGCGCGACCCTCGCCTACCAGATGCAGATGGGACTGGGAATCCTCGGGATCATGCATCCCGTCGGCTGGGGTACCTACATCACCAACTTCGTCTTCTGGATCGGCATCGGGCACGCCGGGACGCTCATCTCGGCCATCCTCCACCTCTTCCGGCAGCGGTGGCGCACGGCGATCAACCGCTCGGCCGAGGCGATGACGATCTTCGCCGTCATGACGGCGGGGCTCTTCCCGCTCATCCACGTCGGTCGCCCCTGGTTCGCCTACTGGCTCGTGCCGTATCCGAACTGGCGGCTCCTCTGGGTGAACTTCCGCTCGCCCCTCATCTGGGACGTCTTCGCGGTCAGCACCTACTTCACCATCTCCCTCTGCTTCTGGTATGTCGGGCTCATCCCCGACTTCGCGACGCTGCGGGACCGGAACAGCGGCTGGAAGCGCGCCATCTACGGCGTCCTCTCGCTCGGCTGGCGCGGCAGCGAGCGCCACTGGCAGCACTACGAGCGCGCCTACATGATGCTGGCGGGCATATCGACGCCGCTCGTCCTCTCGGTGCACAGCGTCGTCTCCTTCGACTTCGCGACGTCGATCCTCCCGGGGTGGCACACGACGATCTTCCCGCCCTACTTCGTGGCCGGCGCCATCTTCTCCGGCTTCGCCATGGTCGTGACGCTCCTCGTGATCCTCCGGAAGGTCTTCAAGATGGAGGACTACGTCACCATCCATCACCTCGAGAACATGAACAAGATCATCCTCGTCACGGGGATGATGGTCGGCTACGCCTACGCCACCGAGTTCTTCATCGCCATGTACAGCGGCAACCCGTTCGAGCGGTTCACCTTCCTGAACCGCGCCGGCGGCCCCTACTGGTGGGCGTACTGGACGATGGTCTCCTGCAACGTGATCTTCCCGCAGCTCTTCTGGTTCAAGCGGTTCCGCCGGAGCATCCCCGTCATGTTCGTCATCTCGCTCCTGGTGAACGTCGGGATGTGGTTCGAGCGCTTCACCATCATCATCACGTCGCTCCATCGCGACTTCCTGCCGTCGAACTGGGGCTACTACCGTCCCACGATCTTCGACTGGAGCGTCCTGGCCGGATCGTTCGGCTGGTTCTTCATGTGGTTCCTCCTCTTCTGCCGGTTCTTCCCGGCCATCTCCATCGCGGAGGTGAAGGGGGTGCTCTGGACGGCGAAGGGGAACGCCAAGTCCGCGTCGAAGCAGGCCGCGGAGGTCGCCCATGTATAACCCGTTCGCGAAGCGGACGCCGATCCGCGGCGTCCTCGCCCTCTACGAGGATCCCGACACGCTCCTTCGCGCCGCGGCCCTGACGCGCGAGCACGGATTCACCGGCGCGGACGCCTACACGCCCTACCCGGTGCACGGCCTGAGCGAGGCGCTCGGCATCAAGAAGTCGTGGGTCCCCTACGTGACGCTGGTCATGGGGCTCGCCGGCGCGGGGCTCGGCCTCGCCTTCCAGATCTGGACCTCGGCCTACGACTGGCCGATCAACGTCGGCGGAAAGCCGCTGATCTCGCTTCCGGCGTTCATTCCGGTCACGTTCGAGTGCGGCGTCCTGATCGGCGGCACGATGACGCTCGCGGCGCTCCTCGTCGCGTGCGGCCTCCCCGACTTCCAGACGCCGGTCCTCGATCGCGACATCACCAACGACCGATTCGCCCTCTTCATTCCGGAGAGCGGCCGCGACTGGAACGAAGCGCGGGCGCTCGAGTTCCTGAAGGGGACGAAGCCCGTCGACCTGAGAGTGGTCCGTGCGTAACCGTCCGCGCCTCGCGCGCCCGTTCGCCCCGGCGCCGCTCGCCGGCATCGTCCTCGCCGCGCTCCTCGCGACCGGCTGCTCCACGAAGAAGCAGCCGGCCATCGAGTACATGCCCGACATGTCGTACCAGGCGCGGGTCGGCGCGCAGCACGAGGACCCGCTGAATCCCGGGAAGCCCGTCATGCGGACGCCCGTGGCCGGCACCGTGCCGCGCGACTACACGCCCTATCGCTTCGCCCAGGCCGACACCGCACAGGCGATGACCGATCTCTTCAACCCGCTTCCGCGCACGGCCGAGGTGCTGGGCCGGGGCGAGCGCGTCTACATGACGTACTGCGTCGTCTGCCACGGCCCGAAGGGCGACGGGCAGGGCTACATCGTTCCGAAGTTCCCGATGCCGCCGTCGCTCTACTCGGACAAGGTCCGGAACTGGCCCGACGGACGGATCTTCCACGTCATCACCCGGGGGCAGAACCTGATGCCTTCGTACGCGTCCCAGATCCTCCCGGAGGATCGATGGGCCGCCATCCATTACGTCCGCGCGCTCCAGCGCGCGGCGCATCCGAACGCACAGGATGTGACTCCATGAGCCACGCCACCGCCGCCCAAGGGTCCGCCGAGGCGCTCCGCGCCCGCGTGACCCCGCTTCCCGCGCCGATCGGCCTCCGGGCCATGTTCGGCATCCTGATGGCGATCGGCGCCGCCGCCTTCCTCGTGGAAGTGCGAAGCGATCCGACGCGCGCGTACGCGGCGTTCCTGCTCGGCTACTTCTACACGCTCGGGCTCGCGCTCTTCGGCACGCTCTTCACGGCGATCCACTACCTGGTGGGCGCCACCTGGAGCGTCGTCGTCCGGCGCGTCGCCGAGGCCTTCACCTCGTACCTTCCCGTGGCGTTCCTCCTCTTCTTCGTGCTCCTCCTCGGCGTGCCGCACCTCTACGTCTGGTCCAACCCCGGCGTTCCGGCGCACGGCGTCGACGCCGAGCACCTGACGAAGGGGGGCTGGCTGACGCCGTCGGCGTTCGCGATCCGCGGCATCGTCGTGCTGACGGTCTGGACGCTCTTCGGCTGGTTCTTCGTGCGGAACTCGACGCGGCAGGATCACACGCGCGATCCGCAGCTCACCAAGTCGAGCCACCGCGCCGCGGCCATCTTCGTGCCGATCTTCGCCATCACGCTGACGGTCATCAGCTTCGATTTCCTCATGTCGCTCGAGCCGCTCTGGTTCAGCACCATGTTCGGCGTCTACTGCTTCGCCGGCCTCTGGCAGGCGGGGCTCGCCACGCTGACCATCGCGGTGGTGCTCCTGCGCCGGCAGGGCGCGCTCCAGGGCATCGTGAGCAAGGTCCACTACCACGACCTCGGAAAGTACCTGTTCGCCTTCTCGGTCTTCTGGATGTACATCGCGTTCTCGCAGTTCATGCTCATCTGGTACGCGAACCTTCCGGAAGAGATCGAGTGGTTCATCCCCCGCACCTACACCGGCTGGGGCGCCATCGGCATCGCGCTCATGGTCCTGAAGTTCGGAATACCCTTCTTCGCCCTCCTGCATCAGAAGGCGAAGGAAAGCGACGCGATGCTCCTGACGATCGCGGGCGGCATCCTGGTGGGGCAGTGGATCGACCTCTTCTGGCTGATCCTCCCGGCCTTCTCGCCCGAGCGCGTCGTCCTCGGCTGGCCCGAGATGGGCATCAGCCTCGGCTTCCTGGGTCTCTTCGGCTGGACGGTACTCGGATTCCTGGCGCGCCACCCCGTGGCGGCGCACGGCGATCCCTTCTTCGAGCGCAGCGTGAGGTTCCACGGATGAGCGAAGCCCCGAAGCACCTCCCGGACGACGACAAGATTCCGAACTACCTCTCGTGGGCGCAGTTCGTGGTGACCGCGGTGATTCTCGGCGCCATCGGATCGCTCGCCTACATGGCCGGGTTCACGTCGTCGAAGGGGCATGGCGGCGCGGCGGACTCCACCGCCGCGGCCTCGGCGACGGCCGCGACGGCCGACGTGAGCGCGCTCATCGTCGAGACGCCCGAACTCATCGCGCAGGGGAAGGCGGTCTTCCAGGTCAACTGCGTCACCTGCCACGGCACGGGCGGCCACGGAGACGGCGCCGCCGCGGCCGCGCTCAATCCCAAGCCGCGAAACTTCACGTCCGATCAGGGGTGGAAGTACGGGAGCGGCGTGGCGCGGATCGCGCGAACCCTGACCGAGGGGTCGCCGGGAACGGCCATGGCCGCGTTCCAGACGATTCCCATGCCCGACCGCATCGCCCTCGCGCACTACGTCCGCTCGCTGAATCCGAATCCCGACGCCGACAAGCAGGCCGACCTCGACTGGCTGGGCGTCGGCAAGCCCGGCGCCGCGGCCGGCGGTGCGGCGGCGGCCGCGGCGGCGCCGGTGGCCGGTCCGACGATTCCGATCGAGAAGGCGCTCGCGCTCCTGGCCGTGGCTCCGCCGAAGCCGGGCGCGGTCACGGCCACGACCAGCGAGGACACGGGCGAAGGGGCCCGCCTCTTCGCCGCGCGCTGCGCGTCGTGCCACGGCGCCGCGGGGCAGGGGGGAATCCGGGTGCGGATGCTCGGCTCGGCGCCCTACGCCTACGTCGAGACGCGGAGCCTCGGCGATGCGGCGGGGGATTGGTACTCGAACCAGGCCTCGTTCGACCGGCACGTTCTCGAAGGGCTGCCCGGCGGCATGATGCCGGGAAACGGCGACCTCTCTCGCGGATCGCTCCGCGAGCTCTACTCCTTCACCCAGTCCTTGCGCGCGCGGCAGGAAGCAGCCGGCCGCGGCCGGAGCTCCTAGCCCCATGCGCTCCATCCTGAATTCCATCGTTCCGTCCCGGCGCGCGTCGCGGCTGATCCTCGCGGCCGTCGTCGTCTCGGCCGGGCTCCTCGCGGCCGGCGCCGCCCACGCGTGGATCAACGATCCGGTGACTCCGGTCGCGCATGAAGTCCGCGACCTCTTCTGGAAGGCGGTCTGGCTCACCGGAGGCTTCTTCCTCCTGGCGGAGCTCATCCTCCTGGTCGCCGTCATCAAGTTCCGGGCGAAGCCGGGCGTTCCCGCGGCGAACTTCCACGACAACGTGCGGCTCGAGCTCGTCTGGACGGCGATTCCGGCGATCACGATGGTGGTGCTGGCCGGGCCGACCTTCACGACGCTCAAGTACATGGAGACGGTCCCGAAGTCCGACCTGACCGTCGAGATCATCGGTCACCAGTGGTTCTGGGAATACCGGTACCCGCAGCTCGGCGTCGTCTTCGCGAACGAGCCGCTCGTGATCCCGCAGGGGAAGATCGTGGCGGCCGACATCTCGTCGATCGACGTCGTCCACTCGTGGTTCGTTCCCTCGTTCGGCGTGAAGATGGACGCGAATCCGGGCCGGGTGAACCACACGTGGTTCCAGGTGGAGCGCACGGGCACCTTCCACGGACAGTGCGCGGAGCTCTGCGGGGTCCTCCACGGGGACATGATGATCACGGTGAACGTGGTGACCCCCGAGGAGTTCCAGCGCTGGGTCGAGCAGAAGAAGAAGGGAGCGTAGGACGATGGAAGCGGGATCCCTGGCGGGCGGTCTCCACGGCGCGCACGCCCCGGCATCGGGCGCGAAGCCCCAGGCCGGCCTCTTGAAATGGCTCTTCACGACCGATCACAAGCTGATCGGCGTGATGTACATGTGGCTCGGATTCACCTTCTTCGCCGTCGGCGGGATCTTCGCGCTCCTCCTGCGCACGCAGCTCTTCGCGCCGGGGCTCAAGATCCTCCATCCCGAGGTCTACAACCAGATCATGTCGCTCCACGGGACCTTCAGGATCTTCTTCTTCACGATCCCGCTCCTCGCGGGGATCGGAAACTACGTGCTGCCGATCCAGATCGGCGCCCGCGACATGGCCTTCCCGCGGCTGAACGCCATCTCCTTCTGGCTCCTCATCCCGGCCGGCCTCATGATGCTCACGAGCATGTTCCTCCACGGCGGCTCGGCCGCCTCGGGCTGGACCTCCTATCCGCCGCTCTCGGCGCGCCAGTACTCGCCCGGACCCGGCGTCGATCTCTGGATCCTCGGGCTTCATCTCGCGGGGCTCTCGTCGATCCTCGGCGCCATCAACTTCGTGGTCACGACGACGAATCTCCGGGCGCCCGGCATGACCATGTGGAAGCTCCCGATGTTCTGCTGGGCGGTCTTCATCACCCAGTGCATCATCCTCGTCGCCACGCCGGTCCTCGCCGGCGCCCTGACGATGCTCCTCACCGACCGCCTCTTCGGCACCACCTTCTTCATGCCCGCGGCGGGCGGCGACCCGGTTCTCTGGCAGCACCTCTTCTGGTTCTACTCGCACCCGGCCGTCTACATCATGGTCCTCCCCGGGATGGGGGTCATCTCGCAGGTCCTCCCGGTCTTCGCGTCGAAGCGCCTCTTCGGCTACAAGGGCCTCGTCTTCTCGACGGCCGGCATCGGGCTCATCGGCTTCCTCGTCTGGGGCCACCACATGTTCGCGACGGGGATCGATCCGCGGCTCCGCTTCTTCTTCTCCTTCGCGTCGATGGTCATCGCCGTTCCGACGGGCGTGAAGATCTGGTCGTGGCTCGCCACCATCTGGGGCGGGTCGCTCCGATTCCGCACGCCGATGCTCTTCGCCCTCGGCTTCATCGCCCTCTTCGTCGTCGGCGGCATCACGGGCGTCTGGCTGGCCCTCGTGCCGTTCGACGTCCAGGTGCACGACACGTACTTCGTGGTGGCGCACCTTCACTACGTCCTCTTCGGCGGCTCGCTCATGTCGATCTTCGCGGCCATCTACTACTGGTTCCCGAAGATGTCCGGCAAGCTCTACCACGAGGGGATGGGGAAGATTCACTTCTGGCTCACCTTCGTCGGGATGAACCTCACGTTCATGCCGATGCACCTGATGGGAATTCTGGGGATGCCGCGGCGCATCTACACGTACCAGCCGCAGTACACCTCCCTGAACCAGATGGCGACGGTGGGGGCGTTCATCCTCCTCGTCGCGATGACGATCTTCGTCGTCAACATGATCGGGAGCCTCTGGAAGGGTCGCAAGGCGCCGGTCGACCCCTGGCAGCACGAGGATTTCAACCGCACGCTCGAGTGGACGGTTTCGTCGCCGCCGCCCGCCGAAAACTTCGCGACCATTCCCGTCATTCGCTGACCGCGATCGGCCCGCCCCTCGGGGCGGGCCCGCCGCGCCTCGAGGAACCGTTCCGCTGGCATCGATGAACGACCGCCGCTCGCCGCTCGCCGCGCTCCTGATCACGACGCTCGTCATGATCTTCGTCCTCGTCGTCTGGGGCGGAGTCGTCCGGCTGAGCGGGTCGGGGCTCGCCATTCCGGACTGGCCGCTGGCGGAGGGGAAGATCCTCCCGCGCCCCCACCCGAACGTGCTGATCGAGTACATCCACCGGGCCCTGGCGGGCACGGTGGGGCTCCTGACGCTCGCGGCGGCGATCGTTCTCTACCGCGATCCCGCGTGGCGGCGCCGCCTCGGCGGCTGGATGGCGGTCGCGCTCGCGGTGCTCGCGCTGCAGATCTTCATCGGGGGACGGGTCGTCCTCGAGGAACTCCCCGTCGACCGCGTCGTGACGCACCTCGTCCTGGCCTTCCTCTTCTTCGCGACGATTCTCCAGATCGCCCTGCGCGTGCAGGACGGCCCGGAGGGGCGTCCCGCCAGCGCGGACGGCCGCGCCCGGGGGCTCTCCCTCTGGGCGGCGATCGCGTCGCTCCTGGTGCTGGGACAGGCCGCGCTCGGGGGATGGGTTTCGTCGTCGGGCGCGGCCCTGGCCTGCCCCGACTTTCCCACCTGCCACGGCTCCTGGCTCCCGAGGATGGAGGGGCTCATCGGCATCCACTACGCCCACCGTCTCGGCGCCTACCTCGTCACGCTCGTCCTCCTCGCCATGCTCGTCCGATCGGCCTCGGTGGCGCTCCCGAGCAAGGCGCGCTGGGTTCTCCGATTCTCGGGTATACTCCTCGGATTGCAGTTCGCCCTCGGGGTGGGAAACGTCCTCCTCCGGCTTCCGCTGCCGGTGAGCGCCGCCCACCTCGGAACCGCCCTGATGCTCTTCTGGAGTCTTCGCGTCGCGAGCCATGAGCTTTCCCGTGCGTGATTACGTCGAGTTGATGAAACCGCGCATCGTCGCGCTCGTCATCGTGACGGCGGTGGCCGGCGCGGTGGTGGAGGGCTCGCTGCTGCGCGATCCCGCCCGGTTTCTCCTCGTCCTCCTGGCGATCACGCTGACGGCCGGATCGGCGAACGCGTTCAACCAGTACTTCGAGCGCGACCTCGACGCCCGCATGGAGCGGACGCGCACGCGCCGCCCGTTGCCGCTCCACCGGCTTCCGGCGCGGAACGCGCTCGCCTTCGCCGTCGGGATCGGAGCCGGCGCGACCCTCCTCCTCGCCGCCGTCTCCAATCTCCTCGCCGCGGGGCTCGCGCTCGGCACGATCGTCTTCTACGGCTTCTTCTACACGCTCTGGCTCAAGCCCCGCACGGTGCACAACATCGTGATCGGCGGCGCGGCCGGGGCCATGGGTCCCGTCATCGCCTGGGCCGCGGCCGCGGGGACGCTCGCGCTTCCTCCGGTCCTCATGTTCCTCGTCATCTTCCTCTGGACGCCGCCCCACTTCTGGGCGCTCGCGGTCTGCGTGCGGAAGGATTACGAGAAGGTGGGGATTCCGATGCTTCCGATCGTGAAGGGCGACCCCGAGACCTACCGCCAGATCGTCTGGTACAGCCTGGCGCTCGCCGCGCTCACCGTCGCGATGCCGTTCCTCGACGCGGGGGGGCTCGTCCTGGCGGTCGTGGCGATTCCGCTCAGCGCGCTCTTCGTCTGGAAGGCGGTCGAGGCGCGCCGCGCCGCGAGCGTCGATCGCGCATGGCAGCTCTTCGGCTATTCGATCGTCTACCTCTTCGCGCTCTTCCTCGGCATGATCGCCGACGCCATCTGGCGCGTCCCGATCGCGCCGTTCCTATCCTAGGAGCCCCGTGAAGCGCCCCAGCAAGAACGCCCTCCTCGGCATCGGGATCTCGATCTTCGTCCTCGCGATGTTCTCGTTCGCGTACGCGAACGTCCCGCTCTTCCAGCTCTTCTGCAGGCGGTTCGGGCTCGGGGGGGCGGCGAAGGCGGGTTCCGTCGAGGAGATCTACGAGCAGTCGAGCTCCACCGGGCCGATGTCGACGCGGGAGGTCCAGGTGAAGTTCATGGGGGTCGTGTCGAGCGGGCTGCCGGTCCGATTCGGTCCGACCGATCCGAACGTGGTGGCGAAGATCGGAAAGCCGGTGCACGTCGACTACTACTTCACGAACATGAGCGACGACTCGGTCTACTTCCGCGCGGTCCACTCCATCGCGCCGGTCGAGGCCGCGCGCGAGTTCCAGCTCATGAAGTGCTTCTGCTTCGACGATCAGGTTCTGGGGCCGCGCCAGACGGTGCATCTGCCGGTCTACTTCGCGCTCTCGCCGCGGACCCCGGCGAACATCCACGAGCTGATTCTTTCCTACACGCTCTTCCCGCGCGATCCGAGCCGGCCCCTGCCGGTTCCCGCGAAGGAGGCGAATTGAGCGCCCCCGCCGGCGCCCAGCCCGCCACGCCGGCTCGACTCCGCCGGGTGCTCGCCGCGGTCCTCCTCGTCTGCTGCGCGCTCGCCGTCGCCGGATACTTCTGGGGCGGCTATCTCATCAAGCACCCGCCCACCAAGGAACAGGCCCAGCCGGGGCACTAGCGTCGCCCGATTACTTCGTCTCCCCCGTGTAGATCGCCATGATGCTGCGCAGGAGCTTCACGGCGTCCGGCTTCTTCCGCTGGAACGAATTCCGCCCGATGATCGAGCCGAAGCCGCCGCCGTCTCGGATGGCGCGCGCCTCGTTCAGGACGTCCTCGTCGTTCGGCTTCGTCGCCCCGCCCGAGAAGATGACGATGCGGCGCCCGTCGAACGACGACTGGACCACGTGGCGGACCCGCTCGGCGAGCGTCGCGATCGGGATGGCGTTCTTCACGTAGGCCTTCTTCGCCTCCTCCTGCTCGATGTGCTCGGAGGGGAGCTTCACCTTGATGACGTGGGCGCCGAGCTGCGCCGCGATCTGCGCGGCGTACGCCACGACGTCGATCCCCGTCTCGCCCGCCTTGCTGATGTCCGATCCGCGCGGATAGGACCAGACCACGACGGCGATCCCCGCGGCCTTCGCCTCCTCGGCGAGATCGCGGATCTGCTCGTACATGATGCCGGCATGGGACGACCCGGGATAGATCGTGAAGCCGATCGCGGCGCAGCCGAGCCGGAGCGCGTCGCCGACGCTTCCCGTCACCGCCGAGAGAGGATCCTTCTCGTCGTGGAGGACGTCGTGATTGTTCAGCTTGAGGATCGTCGGGACTTCGCCCGCGAAATCGGCGGCGCCCGCTTCCAGGAAGCCGAGGGGCGCGGCGTAGGCGTTGCAGCCCGCCTCGACCGCCAGCTCGAAGTGATAGCGCGGGTCGTACCCGGCCGGATTCGGCGAGAAGGAGCGGGCCGGACCATGCTCGAAGCCCTGGTCGACCGGGAGGATGACCATCCGGCCCGATCCGGCCGTGGCGCCGTGCATGAGCATCCGGGCGAGGTTCGCCTTCACGCCGGGGTTGTCGGAGGAATACCAGGAGAGGATCTCGCGGACGCGAGGGGTGAGTCGCATGGGAAACATCCCTTCGTGGTTCAGGTTCGATCGGTGACGGGGAGCTTGGAAGCGCCGAGAATCGCGGGCTAAGAATAAGCCGCCGTGCCGCTTGCGGCAAGGGCGGGGAGGTGCGACGAAAGGACTACGAGGCGGAGGGGGAGAGCGCCCCGGCCGCGTGGCGCGCCGCGCCCCAGAGGGCGGCGCGATCGTCGAGGACGACCCAGACCGGAATGGCGGCGAGGAGCGCCCGGTGAGGCTCCTTGTCGCGGAACGCACGCTCGAAGGCGGGGCCGCGCAGCGCGGGGAGGATCCGCGGCGCGATGCCGCCCGCGAGGTAGACGCCGGAGCGGGCCACGCAACGAAGGGCCAGATTGCCGGCCTCCGAGCCGTAGATCCCGGCGAAGACGTCGAGCGCCTCCGCGCACGCCGGGCACGATCCCTCGAGCCCTTTCGTGGAAACGGCGCCGGGAAGGGCCGCGGCGCCTCCCGCCTCGCGCTCGTGGGCCCGCCAGGCCGCCTCCGCGCCCGCGCGCGCGTGGATCGCCTCCGCGACGTTCGCGAGCCCGGGCCCCGAGAGAACGCGCTCCACGCTCACGCGGCCGTGCCTGGAGCGAAGGAGGCGCCAGATCTCCAGCTCCGTGTCGGTGCGGGGGGCGTAGTCGGCGTGGCCCCCCTCCGAATCGATGGGGAGGAAGCCGGCTCCGACCCGCGCGAGGATCGCTTCGCCGAGGCCCGTCCCGGCGGCGAGGATGGCCGCGTTGGCGTCCGGAGCCGCGGTACCGGGGAGGAGCGGCACCAACTGCTCCGGACCGAGCGAGACGACGCCGTAGCCGGTCGCCACGAGGTCGTTCACGAGGCCGACGCGGGGAAGTCCGAGATGGCGCGCGAGGGAGGCGGCATCGACCGCCCAGGGAACGTTCGACCCCGCGCCGCGGCCGCCCGCGATGGGGCCCGCGAAGCCTATGGTCGCGGCGTCGACGCCGTTCGAGAAGACGCCGGCGTGCGCGGCGCGGAACGCGTCGAGGATCGCCTCGAGGGAGGGGAAGTCGTGCGAGGGATAGGTGGCGGCGGCCAGCGGCACGCCGAGATGCGCGCCATCGTCCACCGGAACGAGGGCCACGTTCGTCTTGGTGCCGCCGGCGTCGGCCGCGAGGACGAGCCGCCGGCTCACGCGGCCGAACTCCGCTCCGCGTCGCGGCGACTCAACGCCGCGGGGCCAGCGCGGCGGAGCGCTCGCGAATCGTGTCCATCATCTCCCGGAACGACTGGGCGAACGACTTCACGCCGTCGTCCAGGAGCTTCGCGCAGTGCTTCTCCAGCGAGATGCCCTCCGCCGCGAAGGCGGCCCGCGTCTTCCGCGCCGTCTCCACGCGCGGATCGAGGCGGTTCCCCGTCACCGAGCCGTGATCGAGCCACGCGTCGATCGTCTCGCGCGGCGCCGTGTTGATGCTGTCGGGACCGGCCAGCTCCTCGACGTACTTCACGTCGGAGTAGGCCGGGTTCTTCGTGCCCGTGCTCGCCCAGAGCATCCATTGCGGCCTCGCTCCCGCGGCGCGGAGCCGCTCGAAGCCGTCGCCGAAGAATCGAGCGCGGTACTCCTCCCAGATGTCGAGAGCGTTCGCCACGGCCGAGGCGCCGCGGAGCGCGAGGAGCCGCTCCCGCTCGGCCGGCGCGCCCGCCGCCGCCGCGCGCGCCTCGAGATCCTTGTCGACCGCGGTGTCGAGGCGGCTCACGAAGACGCTCGCCACGGAGTGGAGGCCCGCCAGGGAGCCGCCCGCCGCGAGGCGGCGCTCCAGGCCGCGCCGGTAGGCCGCCGCGACCTCCGCGTACTGGCCGCGCGAGAAGAGGAGCGTGACGTTGAGATTCACGCCCTCGGCGATCAAGGTCTCGATGGCCGGAATCCCGGCCGGCGTCCCGGGAACCTTCACGAGGAGATTCGGCCGCGACACCAGCGCCCAGAGGCGCCGCGCTTCCGCGATGGTGGCGTCGGTGTCGTCCGAGAGGTCGGGCGGGACCTCCAGACTCACGAATCCGTCGCGCCCCTCGCCGCGGCGGAACACCCCCGAGAGGACGTCGGCCGTTCGCGTGATGTCGTGGATCGCGAGCGCGTCGTAGATCGCCTCGGGGCTCTTCCCCTCGGAGGCGAGCCGGGCGATGGCGGCGGGGTACCCGAAACGGTCCCCGCCGATCGCGCCGCGGAAGATGGTGGGATTCGACGTGACGCCGTAGACCGTTCCTTCCTCGACCATGCGCGCCAGCTCGCCGGACGTCAGGAGTCCATCGCTGATGGTGTCGAGCCAGAGGCTCTGACCCTGTTCGTGCAGCGCGATCGCGGGGGAGGGCTTCATCGTCGGTCTCCGGTCGGTGCGTGTGTGGAACGGAACGGCCGAACGTCAGGCCATCGGTTTCGGCGTGGCGAGCATGACGCGCCGCCCCTCGGGGTCGACGGTCGAGACGACGCGATGGCCCCACGGCATGTCGGCCGGCGGGCCCTCGAAGTGAACGCCCCTCGACGCGAGCGTCGCGTACGCCTTGTCGACGTCCGCGACGATCAGGTAGATCGTCGGCTCCTTGGCCGGGCTCGGTTCCCCCATCCCGGGCATGGGCGGCATGAAGCCGAGACTCGACGAATGGCCGGTGGGGATCCAGAGGTACTGGAACTTCTCGTCGAAGTTCGCGTCGGAGAAGCCGAGACCCTCGACGTAGAAGCGCCGGAGGGCCGGGACGTCGTGCGTCGTGAAGTCCATGTGCTGCATCTGAAGTCCGATGGCGTTCGCCGGCGCGGGCGGAAGCGCGGGCGCGGCGGCCCTCTTCGCGGGAGCAGCCTTCCTCTTCGGCGCGCTCGTCCGCTTCGCGGCCTTCTTGGCGGGACCCTTCTTCGGCGCGGCCTTCTTGCGCGCGCTCTTCGCGACGGGGCGGCGAGCCTTCTTGCGGGCGGGCATCGGCATCCTCCTTGGTCTGAACGAATCCTGTCGGCTCCGGCTTCGCGGCGCGCGGGGGAAGCGCCGGGGATTCCCCCACGCCCGTTCCTCCGATGATGCCGCATGGGGAAAGAGCGGCGCAAGCGGTTGACCTCGGGAGCGATCCGGGCTAGCGTGCCTGCGTGCTCAGATCCCGCCCCGCCTTCCGACCGGCTCCGATCGTGCCGATCTTCCTCCTCCTCGCGCTAGGGCTCCCCATCCTCCTCTCGGGGTGCGCCTCGACCCGGCAGGCGGCGCAGCCGGCGCTCGAGATGAACGACGGACAGGAGCGGGTCCTGGGGGCCCGACTCGCCGCGGCGTTCGAGGAAGGGGAGAGCGTTTACGTCGACAAGACGGTTCTAGCTTACGTGAATCAAATCGGACAAAAGCTTGCCAGACTTTCAGATAAGCCGACGATTCCATACACGTTCAGAGTCCTCCGCGGGGAGGCGCCTCGCGGGGTCGTGCTTCCGGGCGGCTACATCTACGTCTCCGCCGGCCTCCTGCGACGGCTTCGGTCGCAGTGCGAGGTGGCGGCCGTGCTGGCCCATATGGTGGCGCATGCCGCGCTCAACCATCCCGCGATGGCGCTCGAGAAGGTCAAGGGAGTGGGGCCGGACGGGATCCGCGAGATCCTGGAAGCCCCCGACCGCATGGCGGGCGTCGAGCGCGCCAAGTCGGCGCTCCAGGGCTGGAAGGGCTTTCCACGCGAATGGGAAGCGGACGCCGACCGGCTCACGCTCCTCTACCTCTCCCGAACCGCGTTCGCGTCGGAGGGCTATCCCAAATCGATCGAGGCCTTTCTTCCCGGGTCCGCCACGGGCCCCGTCGAGTACTGGGAGTGGGCCTCCTGGGGCGCGCCGCCTCTCGACAAACGCGTGAGCAGCCTGCGCGAGGAGATCGCCAGCATGGGGCTCGACGTCGGGCTCCCCTGCGAGCAGCAGGCCTACGCGCCCATCCGCGCGCGCCTCGGCGCCGCGCGCTAGCCGACTCCCCGCGCTAGACTCGAGCGGCCACCGCCCGCTCGGCCGCCTGATTGATCGTCCGCAAACCCCCCGCCACGTCGGATCCGAGATGGAGGCGAAGCGCCGGCTTCCCGTGCGCGGCCAGCGACTCGAGATCCCCCAGCGCCTGCGCGCGGAGGAGCTGTCCGAACGAAAAGTCGGCGCCCGGTATGGCGACGTCCTCGCCCGGCGCCGGATCGGCGGTCAGCACGAGGAAGAGGCCCGTCGGGGGGCCCCCCTTGTAGAGCTGTCCGATCGAGTGGAGATAGCGCGGCCCGTAACCCTGGAGCACGGGGAGATGCGTGCCGTTTCGGATGGCGCGGCGAAGGTGCTCGAAGGCCGCCTCGCTCTCGGCCGTCCGCTCGACGTAGGCGAGCACCGCGAGATAGTCGTCCGGCTTCGCGAGCGCGAGGAAGCGCTGCACGACCAGCTCGAGGCTCGGGTGGGCCGGCAGACTCCCGGTGATGGCGCGCCAGACCGTCTCGTCCGCGCCGATCGCCACGCCCGAATCCTCCGAGCGCGGGGCCTCCTCGGGGAGGCGCCCGTCGCGCCCCCGCGAGGCGAGCAGACGCCGCGTCGCGTCCTTGCTCTCCTGGACGTTCGGCTCGTCGAAGGGATCGATGCCGAGGACGGCGCCGGCGAGCGCCGTGGCCGTCTCCCAGCGGAAGAATTCGCCCGCGATCTCCTGCGCGTCGGCCATCTCGATGCGCACGCAGGGCGCGCCGCTTCGCTCGAGGTCGGCCTGGAGCCGGTCGAGGTCTCCGTTCGGCTCCGCCTGCATCGTCAGGAAGGCGAAGACGCGGTCGTCGCCGTAATGGTGCGCGGGGCCGAGCGGCTCGCCCTCGATCGGGACGACGCCTCGACCCTCCTTCCCGGTCGATTCGGCCACGAGCTGCTCGATCCAGTAGCCGAGCGGCCGCAGCGCGGGAGGCGCGAGGAGGGTGAGCTTGTCGCGGCCCGCCTTCGCGGCGCCGGCCAGGAAGGCGCCGAGCCGAAGCGCGGCGTTTCGCGTGGGATCCCGATCCGTCGACGAGGCGCGGGCCGAGGCGGCGCGCTCGGCGATCGCGTCGAGATCGAGGCCGAGGATCGCGGCGGGGAGCATGCCGAAATAGGAGAGCGCCGAGTAGCGGCCGCCGATGTCGGGCGGGTTCCGGAAGACGGCGCGAAATCCCTCCTGGGCGGCGAGGGCGTCGAGCGGGGAGCCGGCGTCGGTGATCGCGGCGAATCGGCGTCCCGGATTCGAGACCTTCGCCGATTCCAGAGCGGCGCGGAAGTAGCGGTACTGCGAGAGCGTCTCGATGGTGGCGCCCGACTTGCTCGAGACGAGGAAGAAGGTCCGCTCGAGCTTGGAGGCCCCCGTCGCGTGCCGGACGGCGGCCGGATCGGTCGTGTCGAGAACGGCGAGCGTCGGCGCGCCGGGACCGGGCCGGAGCGTCCGCTGCAGAACCTCGGGCGCCAGGCTGGAGCCGCCCATTCCCAGGAGGAGGACGCGCGTGAAGCCCTCCTCCCGGAGCGATGCCGCGAAGGCGCGCAGCTCCTCGCGCCGCGCCGAGAGCCACGCCGGCGCGTCGATCCAGCCGAGGCGGCTCTCGATCGTCGCCGCGTGCGCCGCGTGCGAGGCGTCGTCCTTCCAGAGCGTGTGGTCGCGGCGGAAGAGGCGGGATGGAGCGTCATGGGAGACGAGCCAATCGAGGGCGTCGCGGTAGGCCGCGGCGAGCGATCCGGGGTGCTCGGTCTGAATCGGGGTGGTGGCGGACATGATCGGCGCTCCTTCGCTCGAGAGTATGTCCTTCGAAAGGGGACGGGCGCGCGGACGACTAGGCGTCGCTTCGCTGGTGGGCCCTCTCGTAGTCGGTGATTTGTCCGACGCGTCGCGCGTGGCGTCCGCCCTCGAAGTCGGCGGCGAGCCAGGCCTCGACGGTCGCGTCCTCGATCTCGCGCGGGAGAATCTTCGCCCCGAGAACGAGGACGTTCGCATCGTTGTGCCTGCGGGCGAGCGCGGCGTGCTCGGGATTGATGCCGATGGCGGCGCGGACCCCGTCGACCTTGTTCGCCGCGATGGCGATCCCGTTTCCGGAATCGCAGACGAGGATGCCCCGGTCGGCCCCGCCGTCCCGGACGGCCTCGGCCACGTGGAACGCGTATGGCGGGTAGTCGGTCGACTCCGCGGACGTCGTTCCCATGTCGAGAACCTCGTGTCCGCGCGAGGCCAGATACCGCTTCACGCGCTCCTTCAACTCGAACCCGGCGTGGTCGGCGCCGATGGCGATCTTCATGGCGAGACACTCCTATGGACGAGGTCGAGGCGTCGAGCCGTCGAGCCGTTTTCGAGACGGGGGACGAGCGATTCGACACTAGGGCAGGGGGGTGCGATGCGCAACAGGGGACTCGGACCCGCCGCGCCCCGGTCCCGGGGATGGGAGTTGACAGAACGGGCCCGGCGGTAAAGACTACCCGCCATATGAGTCCCACTCCGGCCCCGAAGCCGAAAGCGACCGCGGCGCTCCATGCCGAGCACGGAAAGCTCCTCGCCACGATCCACGCTCTCGGCGAGCGACTCGAAAAACTCCACGAGAACACGACCCTCGAGCAGATGAGCATGGCGCGCGACGTCGTCGACTTCGTGAAGCGCCAGTTCGTGCCGCACGCGCGCGCCGAGGAGTACTCGCTCTATCCCGCCGCCGACTGGGCGGCCGGGGAGGGAGCGAAGCTGACCGAGATCGCCCGCTTCGAGCACCAGCTGGTGGGGCGGAAGCTCGAGGCGCTGGAGAAGGCCATCTCCCAGGGGGCGCCTCCGGGCAAGCTGATGCATCTCTCCTACGGTCTCCTGGGGCTCGTCGCGGCCCACTTCACCACGACCGACGAAGTCGTCCTGCCGTACCTCGACAAGGCCTTCGACGCCGAGCGCTTCGAGCGGGAAGTCCTGTCGCCCCTTCGCGCGGAACGCGCCGCCAAGCGCTGATCGCCCGGCGGCGCGTTCCCCGCGTCGCTTCGCTTCCTACGTACCGCCGCTCCTACTGGGTCGTCCCCGCCTTCAATCCTTCGCGCACCCACGCCTCGTACGCGTCGTAGTTGTAGTCGCGGCCGAGGAAGTTCCGCACCAGCTCCGCCGCGGGCCGCGACCCGCCGGGCGCCAGCACCAGCTTCCGGTAGCGCGTGGGAATCGTCGGGTCGAGCATGTTCGCGTGGTCGAACTTGCTGAAGAGGTCCTTCGCGATGACCAGCGACCACTGGTACGTGTAGTAGATGGCCGAATAGCCGTCGAGATGGCCGAAGCTCGTCTGCATGTGCGTGTCGGCGGTCGCGGGGAAGGGGACGAGGTCGCGCTCGTACTTCGCGATGACCGCGTCGGTGTTCACGTCCTTCGGATCCTTGTTGTAGATGTTGAGCGAGATGTTGGCGAAGAAGACCTGGTAGGCGACGTCGATGGCCCGTCCGAACGCGTCCGCGCGGCGCATCTTCGTCAGCATGTCGGCCGGGATCGGCTCGCCCGTCTGGTAGTGCTTGGCGAACGTGGAGAGGACCTTGGGATCCCACGCCCACTCCTCGAGGAGCTGCGAGGGGGCCTCCACGAAGTCGCGCTCGACCGAGGTTCCCGAGACGGGCTCCCAGCGGCCCTGGCCGCCGAACATCGTGTGGAGCAGGTGGCCGAACTCGTGGAAGAAGGTCTCCACGTCGCCGTGCTCCATCAGGCCGGGGTCGCCCTCCTTGTCGCCGGGGAAGTTGCAGACGAGGGCCGCCTCGGGCAGCTGCGCGCCGCGGACGCCCTTGCGGATGCCGAACTGGGCGGCGTGCTCGTACTTCCCCTCGCGCGGATGGAGATCGAGGAAGAAGCGGCCGAGGAGCGTCTTGCCGTCGTAGACGTCGTAGGCCTCGACGCTCGGGTGCCAGACCGCCGCGTTCTCCACCTTCACGAACTGCACCGAGAAGATCTTCGCCATCGTGTCCATGAGGCCCTTCTTCACGTTCTTGAAGGCGAAGTAGGGCCGCGCCGCCTGGGCGTCGAAGTCGAAATCGCGCTTCCGGATCAGCGCTCCGTAGTACGACGCCTCCCACTGTTCGACGGCGGTCGCCTTCGGGTCGTCCTCGCGCTTGCGGGCCAGGTAGACCTGGTACTCGTCGCGCGCCGCGGCGGTGACGAGCTTCGAGAGCCGGTCGAGGAAGGCGGCGGCGTTCTCGGCCGTGCCGATCATCTTGTCCTCGGTGATGTAGGCCGCCCAGTTCGGGTACCCGAGGAGCGTGGCCAATTCGTTCCGGACGAGGAGGATTGAATCGAGGACCGCCATGTTGCCCGGATAGGCCCGATTCAGCCGCTCGAAGCGCATCTTCTGGCGGACCTCCGCCTTCTCGGCGTAGCGCATGACCGGAACGTAATCGGGGGTGTCGATGGTGAGCCGGATCTTGCCGTCGGCCTCGGCGGCGTGCGACGCGATGAAGTCGGCGGGGACGCCCTTCAGATCCGAGGGGTCGACCGTGAACGACCGCTTGTCGTTCCGGATGTTCCGGCTGAATTCCTGCGAGAGGAGCGTGAGCCGTTCGTTCAGCGCGGCGACCTTGTCGCGCGTCGCCTGATCGCGATCGACGCCGCCCCGGCGGAACGACTTGAGCGTCCTGTCGAGGAACCAGGAGGTCTCCTTGTCGAGCCCCTTCGTGTCGATGGCGGCGAGGGCGTCGTAGACCGCGCGGTTGAGGCTCAGCTCGGTCTGGAACTTGTCGACTTCCTGCGTGATCGCCTCGGCGGACGACCGGAACGTGGAGTCGGGGTGGACGTTCTCCATGAGGCCGGAGACGTAGCCGGCGTTGTCGGAGTGGAGCTGGATCTGATTGTAGGTCTCGAGCGTGTTCTGGACGGTCCGCTTCCCCTTCATCGCGAGAAGACGGTCGAGGGCGGCTTTCGCCTCCTTCATTTCGTTGTCGGTGTAGGCGCGGAATCCGGCGGCGTCGAGCCCGCCCGAGAAGAAGCGCGGGGGAAGCGACTTGCCGTCGCCCTTCCCGCCGGCCGCGTTCGCGGCTTCGGCACGGGGCGCGGCGAAGCCCGACGCGATCGCCGCCACGGCGAGGAGCGCTGCGAGTGAGACGCGGATGAGACGATGCACGAGTCCTCCTTGATTCGGTGGTGAAGGGACTCGCGGGCCGTTCACGACGGCGCCGCGATTACAGAAAAAGGTTTCGCTGAACGCCGGGCGCCCGTTCCGGAAGGAAGGTCGCGGCGAAGGCCTCGAGGATCGCGTCGCGGGACGCCACCTCGGCGATGCCGGCGTACTTCATCTCGCTCTTCAAGTGATCCCGAAGATGCGTCAGCGTGTCCATGGAGGGATTCAGGAGCGCCCCCTCGAGGATGCCGCGCGTGTCGGGGCGCATCTCCAATCGCTCGATCTCGGGCGTGAGCCACTTGTAGGGCGGCGCCCATCGGCGCCGCAGGGTGAACCAGAGGCTCACGCCCGCCAGAACGGCCCGGAAGATGTTCAACTGCCGCTGCGCGTCGAGACCGGCGAGATCGCTCTTCAGGGCGTACGAGTAGGCCCCGGCGAGGAGCAGGTACTTGTCGACGGCTCGCCCGCTCCAGCCCTCCTCGGGGAAGGCGGCGATGCGCCGCCGGCGCTCCTCCAGCGAGCCCGTGCGGTCGAAGAGGAGGATGGCGTCCTCGTAGGGCCAGTGATCGATGTCGAGCGGGGAGCGCTCGTGAAGGTCGAGGTGCTCCGGGCTGAAGATGGAGAAGTCGCCCACGACGCGGGCCGGAAACTCGCCCTCGGCCTCGAGCCAGACGAGCGTGTCGCGGGGCGGGGTCGCCCGATAGCGCTCCGGCGTCACGTAGACGAACGCGTCGTAGTCGGAGTCGGCGGCCCCCCATCCGGTGGCCCGGCTCCCCACGAGGAGGATGCCCAGCGTGTCGGGGCGCTCGGCCTGCGATTCCAGCCACGCGCGGGCGCGCGGCTCGTGGACCTCGGCGATGGATCGCGCGGGAATCGTGCTCGTCATCGTGCCGCGGGTCCTCTCGCCATGGTCACTCCATCTCGTCCAGCATCGGCGCGGTCCGCCGGTCGCGGTACTTCTCGCGGTCGGTGTCGAAGGTGGCGCGCGTGTTCTCGCTCTCGAAGTAATAGGTCCGATTCTTGTACTCCTCCTTCGGGGAGGAGCGCGTCACCTTGAAGCGATCGTTGCTCACGGGATCGCTGAGCGTCTTCGCGTATTTCAGCGGGTCGCGGTCGAACTGTTTCATCGCCTGGGCCGTGGAGAAGTAGAAGAGGTCGTGGCCGAGTCGCCGACGAATGGACGAGTCGATCCGGGCCATCTTCTTCGGGTAGACCACGCACGCCACCTCGATCTTCTGGTTTCGCAGGTACGGCTCCGGGTCTTGCACGAAGACCCCCGGGCAGGTCCTTCAACAGAAGCCGATCGGCCTGCCGTTCACGTAGACCGGCCGGAAGATCGGGTTGAGGGTGCCGCCCCGGACGATGCATCGATCGTTCAAGGAGAGCAGCGAATCCTGGTACCGAATGCGCGGATGCTGCGGATCCTTGGTCGGCACCACCACCTGGGCCACCGACGCGGCCGCCGCCAGGAACGCGGCGACTCCGACCAGCAGGGCCGCCCATCGGGCGGATCGACGACGAGGCGCGTTCACCCGTTCCCTCCTTCGACGACGACCGATTCTCCCTGCTCCTCCAGGTGAGGCTTTCCGGAGAAGTCGATGAAGTGGCCCGACTTACGGGCCTTTGTCTCCAGGTAGAATCGATTGTACTCGTTCGGCGGGATGACGTGCGGTTTCCGCCCCGTGACTTGGATTCCGTAACGGGTCAAATCGTTGATCTTCCGCGGATTGTTCGTCATGAGCCGAATCGACTTTACCTGCAGCGAGTGGAGCATGTGGGCGGCGATCGAGTATTCCCGCTCGTCGTCCCGGAATCCGAGGGCCACGTTCGCCTCCACCGTGTCGAGGCCCCGATCTTGAAGACCGTAAGCCCGGATCTTGTTGAGGAGTCCGATGCCGCGCCCCTCCTGGCGGAGGTAGAGGACCAGGCCCCGTTCCTCGGCCTCGATGGCTCGGAGGGCCGCCTCGAGCTGGTCGCGGCAGTCGCAACGCAGGGAGCCGACGGCGTCCCCGGTCAGGCACTCGGAGTGGACGCGGGTCGGCACGTCGGTCGCGCCGAAGACGTCGCCGTGCATGATGGCGACATGCTCCTTCGCGTCCCGGTTGTTCCAGAAGGCCGCGATCTGGAAGCGGCCGAACCGGGTCGGGAGGTCGGCGATCGCCACGATCTTCACGCAGACCTTCGCGTCGCCCACGCCGGGGCAGTCGTGGTCGGCTTCCTTACGCAGGATTTCGTCGATGCGCTGTTCTGAGAGGAACACTCGATCTCCTTTCACGAGGCGCGCGCCGGCGTCTCATGAAGCGTTTCGATGCGGGCGGCCAGGGATCGGCCCGACCTGAACGCGCCCTCGGCCCCGCCCGCCGGGGAGAATCCGTCGCCGCAGAAGGCGAGAATCGCCCCGTTCTCGAGCCGGATGGCGAGCGGCGCCGCCAACTCGCTCGTGGTGTCGACCCGAGCGTTCCTCCAAACGTGCTCCTGTCGCTCCACCGGATGCTCCATCCACGATCCGACGAACTCGCCCGCTTCCCAGAGGAGTTCCTTCGCCCATTCCGCCGGCGGCTTGCCCAGGAACTCCCTCGAGAATCGGGGCCGCCCCTGGACGACGAGCGTCCGGGGCGCTCCGGGCGCGCGCTTCGTGCTGTCGTGGAGAACGACGTGGACCATGCTGCTGGTGGTCGGGTAGCAGGCGTCCCAGTCGGGGACGGGCGCGTCGTCGCTGTAGCGCGCGATGACGGCCAGGCAGGGAATCGTTCGGATCTGCTCCAGCACGGGGCGCGCTCCCGCCACCGCGGGCGACTCGCGATCGAGGCCGCTCGCCGCGATGAGTTCGAGCGCGCTCGGCGCGGGCATGGTGAGGGCCACGACTCCGGCGAGGATCTCCTCGCCGCTCTCGAGCGTCAGGGCGAGGCGCGCCTCTCCGGGGGCCTGGCGAAGCGACCGGACCTTCGAGTCGAGCCGGATCGCCAGATTCCTCGCGAGCTGCTTGGGGAAGCGCGTCAGCCCTTCCCGGAACGCGAGGAGACGGTCCTCCCCCTCGAAGGCCTCGGGCTGGCAGGGAAGGCCGCCCCCGATTCGGCGATGCGGCCAGCCGTGGATCGGCGTGGCGTCGGAGACCGCGTCGAGCGCGGCCAGGAACTCGGTGTCGCGGCCGTGGAGGAAGGGAAGCCCGTGATCGACGGGCCAGCCGGCGACGCGCCGCGTGGCGCAGCGGCCACCCACGCCGCGGGAGCGCTCGAGAAGGAGCGGCATCTGCCCGCGCTCCCTCAGGGCCTGCCCCAGGGCGAGCCCCGAGATCCCGGCCCCCACGATGACCACCGATGGCGGATTGAAAGCTCCCATAGGACCGTCGATTATGACGCGTTCCCTCCGTCGCGGCCAGCCCCTAGCGCCCGCGCCGGTTAGCGGCCGCGGGCAGGCGCGGGGCGAGGCCCGGCCTGCAAAGAATCGGGAAATCGGCTACCCTACCCCCCATGAACGCCCATCCGCGGGCCCCGGAGCTGAGGGCCGGGTTCGCTTGGTTGAACACCGACCGCCCCCTCTCCTTCTCCAAGGAGCTGAAGGGGCAGGTCGTCCTCCTCGATTTCTGGACCTACTGCTGCATCAATTGCATGCACGTCCTCCCCGACCTCGCCTACCTCGAGGCGAAGTACGCGAGCGAGCCGTTCGTGGTGATCGGCGTCCACAGCGCCAAGTTCGCGAACGAGGGGAGCCGCCAGACGATTCGCGCGGCCATCAACCGATACGACATCAAGCACCCCGTGATCGTGGACGAGGAGATGGCCCTCTGGAGCGAGTACACGGTCCGCTCCTGGCCGACGCTCGTCCTGGTCGGCGCCGACGGGCGCGTGATCGGTGCCGTCGCCGGCGAAGGGAACCGGGCCGCCCTCGACGAGGCGGTGGGGAAGGCGATCGCCGACGCGAAGGCCGCGGGAATCGCCGCCGCCGCGCCGCTCCGCTTCGAGCGGGAGGAGTCGGTGCGCGCCGCCAGCGGCCTCGCCTATCCGGGCAAGGTCCTCGCCGATCCCGCGTCGGGGCGCCTCTACATCGCCGATTCGAATCACTCCCGTGTCGTGGTCGCCACGCTCCCCGACGAGGCGGGCCGTTCGCGGCTCATCGCGACCGTGGGGACCGGAGAGGTCGGGCTCGACGACGGCCCCGCCGATCGCGCCACGTTCCATCACCCGCAGGGCCTCGCGCTCATGAACGAGACGCTCCTCGTGGCCGACACGGAGAACCATTCGATCCGCGCCGTCGACACGGAGACCTTCGAGGTGCGGACCGTCGCCGGCACGGGCGAGCAGTCGTACGATCGGGCCGGCGGAAAGCGCGGGACGTCCCAGGGACTGAACTCGCCGTGGGATCTCGCCGTGGAGGGGAGCACCTGCTACATCGCCATGGCGGGCCCGCATCAGATCTGGCGGCTCGATCTTCCGATGGGGCTCTGCCGCGCCTGTGTCGGCACGGGACGCGAGAACATCGTCGACGGACCGGTGGAGTCGGCCGCGCTGGCGCAGCCGTCGGGGCTCGCGCTCGCGGGGAATTACCTCTACTTCGCCGACAGCGAAGTGAGCGCCGTGCGCCGCGTCGATCTGGCGGCCGAGCGGGTCGAGTCGCTCGTGGGCCGCGGTCTCTTCGACTTCGGCGACGTGGACGGCGACGCGAAGCGCGCCCGCCTCCAGCATCCGCTCGGCGTGGCCGCGTGGGGGACGAAGATCCTCGTCGCCGACACCTACAATCACAAGATCAAGGAACTCGATCCCGAGACGAAGACGATCCGCACGCTTTTCGGAGACGGGAAGCCGGGAACGGAACGAGGCGGCGCGCTCGCCCTCTTCGAGCCGGGCGGTCTCCACGCGGCGGCCGACGCCCTCTACGTCGCCGACACGAACAACCACCGCGTCGTCCGCGTCTCGCTGCCCGACGGCGCATGGCGGGAAGTCACGATCGAGGGACTGGAGGCGCCGGCCGCGCGTCGAAGCGCGGAGGAGGCGGCGACGGGTGCCGCCGCGGCGCCCGCGACCTCCACGCGGCTCCGTTCGGGCGCGGCCACCTCGTGGCGTCTCGCGGTCACCCTGCCCGGCGGCGCTCACGCGAGCGAGGAGGCGCCGGCGAGCGTCCGCGTGAGCCGCGGCGACGAGGTGCTCCTCCAGCGCACCCTCCTAGGCGCGACGTGGCCCCTCGCCTTCGAGCTTCCGGCCCAGCCGAGCGGACGGGCCGATCTTCGCGTGCAGGTCTCCTTCGCCTACTGCCACGAAGGGCAGGGCGTCTGCGTCCCGGCCTACCCGGCCTGGGACGTTTCGGTGCGGTTCGAGGAGGCCGGCGAGGACGCCGCCACCTTGACCGCCGCCCTCGCCTAGGCCCCGGCCGGCTCCATGGACGATCTCTGGACGACGCTCACCACCGCCCTCCGCCTGCTGGCGATTCCGCTCCTCCTCCTCGGAAACGCCTTCTTCTGCGCGGCCGAGTTCGCCTTCGTCACCGTTCGCCGCACGCGGCTCGAGGAGCTCGCGGCGAAGCGGGTGCCCGGGGCCGGCGCGGCGCAGGAGGTGACGCGCCGCATCGACGACATGATCGCGGCGACCCAGGTCGCCATCACGATGACGAGCCTCGGACTCGGGTGGGTGGGCGAACCGGTCCTCGCCCACATCTTCGAGCCGTGGTTCCGCTGGCTCCCGGAGGCCTGGGGACCGCTCGCCGCGCACGGCGTGGCCACGGCCGTGGCCTTCCTCCTCATCACGTTTCTCCACGTCGCGGTCGGGGAGCAGGCGCCGAAGGCGGTGGCGATCCGCATTCCCGACACGGTCACGCTCCTCTTGGCCGGTCCCGTCCTCGTCTTCGAGCGGATCTTCCGTCCCTTCATCCTCGCCGTGAACTGGGTGGGGAACGGCCTCGTGCGACTCCTCGGCTTCCGGCCGATGGCCCACGCCGCGCACATGCATTCCGTCGACGAGCTGCGCCTGATCGTGGAGGACGTGAGCGAGGCGGGAAAGATGCCGGCGGAGCAGGCGGAACTCCTGAAGAACGCCTTCCGGCTTCGGGAGAGGAGCGTGCGCGAGGCGATGGTCCCGCTCGAGAGGGCCGTCATGCTCGAGTACCGGATGAAGCCGCAGGAGATCCTCGTCGCGCTCCAGGACAGCGTCCACACGCGGTTCCCGGTCTACGACGGCGAGCGGACCCGCGTGGTGGGGATCGTGAACTCGAAGGATCTCTTCGCCATCTACGCCACGAGCGGCCTCGTGAATCTCGAGGATGCCATGATCGAGGCGACCTGGGCGCCCGCCGATCGCTCGACCGCGGATCAGCTGAAGGAGTTTCGCCGCATCCGCCGCCAGATGGCGGTGGTGAACGACGAGTCGGGGGAAGCGATCGGCATCATCACGCTCGAGGATATCGTCGAGGAATTGATCGGGGAGGTCGAGGACGAGCACGACCCCGGCGGAGGCGCGCCGATCGCGGCGGGACCTCCGGTCGTGGCGGTCGGCCCGTCCGTCGGCATCGGCGCCTCCTCGCAGCAGTAGGCCCGGGTGGCGGAACGGCAGACGCAGGGGACTTAAAATCCCCTGGGGTTCACACCCCGTGCAGGTTCGATCCCTGCCCCGGGCAATGCCCTGCCCGGCATGCCGCCGGGGTATACCTCCACCTTCGACGCCATCCGCCGATGGTCGCCCTTGCCGAGAGCCCGCGCCGAGGCGCTACGCTGATCAGTCGACCCGCGACTCCATCCTCGCGCATCCGCAGTGCAGGAGGTCGCC
>DASTKG010000092.1:0-33477 GCA_035716005.1 Candidatus Eiseniibacteriota bacterium | reverse complement strand
CACGCGAGCGACGCGGAAGGGGACGCGATCTCGCTCTCGGCGACGCTGCCGAGCTTCGGAGTCTTGAACATGCCCCAGTCCGGGATGGGTGACGTCGCCACGAGCATCACCCTCTCTCCGGGCTTCAGCGACGCGGGAAGCCATTCGGCGACCGTGACGGAGGCAGGCGGGGCATCGGTGACCTTCGGGATCACGGTCTCGAACACCGATCAGGGCCTGGTCCTCACGGCTCCCGCGTCGTTGAGCGCGGCGGAGCGGACTCTTCTCACGGTGGACGTGACGGCGTCGGATCCGGACGGCGAGCCGGTGACGAGCCTGACAGCGGACCTGTCGGGTCTTCCGGCGGGTCATGACGCGGCGTTCGCCATCGTGGGGGATCCGCTCCCGGCCGTCGCGGCGGCGGGACGGCTGACCTGGACGCCCGGCTGCGACATGGCGGGGACGTACACGGTCACCTTCAGCGGCACGAGCGGCAACCTCGCCACGGCCGTGACGACGATCGCGGTGGCGGACGTGGGGACGCCGCCGTCGATCGGCCCGATCGCGGATCCGATCGTGGCGGAAGCGTCGCTCCTCGACGTCGCGGTGTCGGCGTCGGACGCGGAGGGCGACCCGATCGCGCTGAGCGCGACTCTCCCGGTGTTCGGCTCGTTCGTCGACAACGGGGGCGGGAACGGCACGATCACGCTCGCTCCGGGCTACCTGCACTCCGGGACCTACCCGGGGAGCGTGACGGCGACGGAGGGGTGCGACGGCTCGGCGAGCCTCGCCTTCACGATCACCGTTCTCAACACCGACCGCCCGGTGACGCTCGCGGCGGCGGCCTCCGAGGCGGCTTCGGAAGGGGTGCCCTTCTCGATGACGGTGCTGGCGCATGACGACGACGGCGAGACGATCGCGCTCTCGGCCGATCTCTCCGCGCTCCCGGCGGGGAACGACGCCGCCTTCGGCGACGCGGCGGTGGGAATGCTGGAGCGGGAAGGCACCCTCACCTGGACCCCGACGTACGACGACGCGGGGAGCTACCCCGTGACCTTCACCGCCACGGCGGGTCTCGCGACCGCGACGGCCACGACCACCATCGCGGTGGCCAACACGAACCGGATGCCGTCCGTCAGCGCGCCGGCGAGCCGATCGGTGAACGAGGGGTCCGCGCTCAGCATCGCGATCTCGGCCAGCGATCCGGACGGCGCCGCGACGCCTCTCACCCTGTCCGCGAACTTCTCCGGACTTCCGTCGGGCCCGAGCTTCGCCGACAACGGCGACAACACGGGGCTCTTCACCTGGACGCCGACCTACGCCGACGCGTCCGGATCGCCCTACTTCGTGACGTTCTCCGCCTCGGACGGCTCCGGCGGGAGCGGGAGCGCCGTCACGCAGATCCTGGTGCTCGACGTGGCCTCGGCGATCGCGTTCCCGGCCTCGAAGAGCGTGCTCCGGCTCTCCTCCGGGAAGCCGACCTACTGCGCGGTGCTGGAGCCGGTCGGCGGCTCGTTCGTCCTCACCGACGTCGACTGGGCCTCCGTCCGGATGAACTCGACCGGAACCGGCACGGTCTCCTCGATCGGCATCGACGCGACGAAGCCGGTGGTGGTCGGGGACCAGAACGGGAACCTGACGCAGGACGCCACGTTCTGCTTCGGGAAGACCGAGCTACGCAACATCTTCGCCTTCGTCAGCGGCCGCCAGACGGTTCCCGTGACGATCACGGGATCCCTGATGGGTGGGGCTACCTTCATCGCTTCCTTGAACGTCGAGGTCATCGGCACGGGCGGCGCGCTTACGGCCTCCGTGTCGCCGAATCCGCTCAACCCGGAGGCGGTGCTCACGTTCGAGATCGCCTCGGCCACTTCGGTGCGCGTCACGCTCCACGACATCCAGGGGCGCCTGGTGCGCTCGCTGGCGAACGAGTCGATGGCGGCCGGGTGGCACGATCTCCGGATCGACGGACGGGATGACGGGGGCCGGGCGCTCCGGTCGGGCGTCTACTTCTACCGAATCGAAACGGGGGCGGGCGTAAAAACCGGCCAACTTACGATCTTGAAGTAGGTACTTCCAGGTAGAGATTGCCCCCTAGGGGCAGGTGGCGTGGGGAGCGCCACCGGTAGCACGCGGCCTCGGAGCCTAGCTTCGGGGCCGCGCTACGTTTAGAGGAGCGCGGGGCCCTCGATCGGAGCGCCCTCGGTGAACCGCGACGGGCGGAGGGGGTGAGCGTCGAGCGCCCGCGCCCGCCCGTCCACCCCGGTCATGATCTCCGCCAGGAGCTGGCCCAGCGCCGGGGCGTGCATCACGCCGTGTCCCGAGGAGCCGTTCGCCAGGTAGAGGTTCTCGCACTCCGGCGCCCATCCGAGGATGGCGTGCTTGTCGGGGGATATCTCGTAGAGGCCGCCCCAGGCGGCCGAGCGGTCGGCCGCGACGCCGGCCAGGGCCGGGACGCGCCGGCTCGTCATCGCCTCCACTCGGGCCATCCACTCCGGATCGACCGACGCGTCGAACGGCCGCTCCGGGGCGCCCGGCGAGGGCCATAGCAGGAGGGCCCGACCGTCGCGGACGCGAAGGTGGTATCCGTCGTCGGCCCAGATGGTCATCGGCATCGAACCCGGAAGCGACTCCGTCGGGAGCGTGGGAAGGACCTGGCGCCTCAGGGGCTCCACCGGGAGATCGACGCCGGCCATCGCGGCCACGGACTTCGCCCACGCGCCGGCGGAGTTCACGACCGCATCACACTCGATCGCCCCCTTCGCGCAGTCGACGGCGAGGACGCGACCGCCGCCGCCACCGTCGCGGCGCATCGCCACCACCTCCGCGCCCCAGACGAAGCGGACGCCCCGGCGCTCGGCCGCGGCCCTGTACCCCTCGAGAATCCTCAGCGGCCGGACGAACCCGTCCGTGGGGCAGAACGCGCCTCCGAGAACGCCGTCGAGATTCACGTGGGGATTGATGCTCGCCGCCTGCCCAGGCGAGACGAGCATCGCCTCGCGGAGCCCCTCCTCCCGCTGCAGCCGGTGGCCCGCGGCGAGCGCCTCGAGCGCGGCGGGCGTCGAGGCGAGCCAGAGGTAGCCCGCCTGCTCGTAGCCGGGATCGACCCCTGTTTCCTCCTCGAACGCGAGGAGCTTCCCGCGGGCGAGGAGCGAGAGCCGGATGTTGATCGCGGTGCCGTACTGCGCGCGGTAGCCGCCCGTGGCGGCGCCGGTGCTCCCTCGCCCCGGCCCGTCGGCCCGGTCGAGGACGACGACGTCGCGCACGCCGCGCTCGGCCAGGTGATGGGCCACGCTCGCGCCGATGACGCCGCCGCCGATGACGACGACCTGGGCCCGCTTCGGAAGGCTCATCCGCGCACCGGATCCGGCGCTACGCCGTGAAGACGTGCTCGGGGTGCTTGAAGGCCTTGAACTCGAGGGCGTTCCCGCTCGGGTCGCGCAGGAACATCGTCACCTGCTCGCCCGGCTGGCCCTCGAAGCGCGCGCGCGGCTCGATGATGAAGGGCATCCCCGCGCGGCGGATCCGGTCGGCGGCCGCCTGGAATTGCCCCCACTCCAAGATGGCGCCGAAGTGGGGCATCGGGACCGCGATGCCGTCGACCTTCCCGGTGTCGTGCGTGGCGGCGACCGGGCCGGTCACGTGGCAGGAAATCTGATTGCCGAAGAAGTCGAAGTCGACCCACTCCTGGGTGCTCCGCCCCTCGCGGCAGCCGAGGATCTCGCCGTAGAAGCGGCGGGTCTCGGCTAGGTCTCGGACATGAAATGAGAAGTGAAACGGCTGGGACATGGGCCCTCCCCCGTGCGTGGTTCCGGGGATGGTACGATGGGGGCTCGGGCCGGGCCAATCGGAGGAATGGATGGCGTTCGCACCCCCGATCATGGGCGAAGGGGGCTGGTCCGAGATCGCCCTCCCCCCGAACTTGCCGCGGTCCCGAAGCTCCCGCCAATAGGCCCTTTTCCCCTACTGAGGCTCTCCCCATGGTACCATTTTGGCTGGTCCTCGCCCACGCGGCGCCCGCTCTGGAGGTGGCATGTCCCAGGTTCAACCCCTCGCGAATCAGGTCGCCATCGTTACCGGTGGAGGGAGGGGTCTAGGGCAGGCCTACGCGATCGCGATCGCGAAGGCCGGCGCGGCCGTCGCCGTCGTTTCTCGGAGCGAGGAACATCTCGAGAAAACGGTCGCCCTGGGCGCTCGGGCCGGCGGAACGATCCGAGCGTATCCCGGCGATGTGACCAACCCGATCGCCGTCGACCGGATCGTGGCGTCGGTGACGCGCGATCTCGGCCCGGTCGATCTGCTCGTCAATGCCGCGGGGACCGCGGAGCCGCTCGGCCCGCTCGTAGAGACCGATCCCGACGCCTGGTGGAAGGGAATCGAGACCAACGTGAGGGGGCCCTATCTCTTCGCGCGCCACCTGCTGCCCGGGATGATCGAGCGGGGGCGCGGCCGAATCGTCAACATCTCGAGCGGGATCGGCACCAGCGCCTACCCCTACCTCTCCGCCTACTCCGTCGGGAAGACGGCCCTCATCCGCCTCACCGAGAGCCTGGCCGCCGAGCTCGAGTCGACCGGCGTCTCCGTCTTCTCCATTTCGCCCGGCATGGTCAAGACCGCGATGATCGACTCCCTCGCGAGCCATCCGCGCGCGAAGGAGTTCTTCCCGTGGACTCTCAAGAATCTCGCGGGAGGGGGCGTGACGCCGGCGGAATCGTCGGCCACGCTCGTGGTCCGGCTCGCGACGGGCGAGGCCGACGCGCTGAGCGGGCGCCACATCTCCGTCTTCGTCGATCTCGACGCGCTCATCCAGCGGGCCGACGAGGCGAAGGACCGGAAGGCGCTCCTCCTCCGCCTCGTCGGGCTCGAGTAAGCGCCTTCTCGGCCGGCGCCGAAGCCCCGTGAAGGAGTCGCTCGTCAGCGAGGCGATCGAGCCGCTGATGGACGACCTCGCCGAGCGCCCCTTCCTCGCCGGCGAGCCGATCCTGCCGAGCCTCTTCCGCTGGCGGGGGACCGAATACCGCATCGACGCGGTCCTCGAGTCGTGGAAGGAATACTCGGAGGGGTCGCGGCAGATGCCCGAACGCTACCTCCGCAAGCACTGGTTCCACGTCCGCGTCTCGGACGGCTCCACGATGAAGATCTACTTCGAGCGGCAGGCGCGGTCCAAGGGCTCCGCCCGCTCGCGGTGGTGGCTCTACACGGTCGCCCCGCCCGATCGGTAGGCCCGGGGCGATTCCCGCCCGCCCATAAGTCGGGTAGCCTCGGCCCGCTCCGCGGTGCCATACTTGACGGGACCCCCTATGAAGTTCTTCCATCGAGCCGTCCTGGCCTCCTTCGACCGTCCCTGGACGGTGGTTCTCGCCTGCGTCGTCATCACCCTCCTGGCGGTGGTCGCCTCGCTGCGTATCCGCATCGACACCGATCCCGAGAACATGCTCGCGGCCACGCAGCCCGACCGGGTGGTCTACGACCGGATGAAGAAGGAGTTCGGGCTCCACGATCTGATCGTCGTCGGCATCGTCGATCCGCGGGGCGCCTTCCGGCCGGAGACGCTGGCCGCCACGGCCGTCGCCATCGACTCCATTCTCGACCTCCCCGGCGTCATCCCCGAGGACGTGGTCAGCCTCACGACGACCGACAATCCCCAGTCGGAAGCCGATCTGGTCGACATCCATCCGGTCATGTCGCGCGTCCCCACGACCGCGGCGGAGGCCGAGTCGCTCCGGCTCACGATCGCGGGAAATCCCTATCTCAACGAGGTGATCGCCTCGCCGACCGGCGACGCGCTCGCCATCTACGTCCCGATCGTCGCCAAGGACCAATCGGTGCCGGTGGCGAAGGCGATTCGCCGGATTCTCGACGGCCACCTGCCCGCCGGCGTGCGCTATCACATGGCGGGGCTTCCCATCGCGGAGGACACCTTCGGCCACGAGATGTTCATCCAGATGGCGGTGGTCGCGCCGCTCGCCTTCATCGTCATCCTCCTCCTCGTCTTCTTCCTCTTCGGCGAGCTGTCGTTCCTCCTGCCGGTGGGCGTCGTGGCCGCGCTCTCGGTCATCTGGACCATGGGTCTCCTGATCGCGATGGGATTCACCGTCCACATCATGAGCTCCATGATCCCGATCTTTCTCATGCCGATCGCCATCCTCGACGCCGTGCACATCCTGAGCGAGTTCCAGCTGCAGCGGCGGATCCACGGCGTGCGCCGGACGGCGATCGACGAGGCGATGCGCTCGCTCTTCACGCCCGTCGCGTTCACCTCGGTCACCGCCGCGGTCGGATTCGGATCCCTCGGCTTCGCCAACATTCCGCCGGTGCGCGTCTTCGGCGCCTTCGTCGCGGTCGGCATCGTCATCGCCTACATCCTGACGCACACCCTCCTGCCGGCCCTCGTCGCGCTCCTCCCCCTCAAGCCCGCGCGGCCCGCGGCGGAGGGGAGCACGAGCAGCTTCGCGCCGGCGCTCCGGTGGATCGGCTCCTTCGCCTATCGGCGCGCCCGGCTCGTCCTGACCGTGGCCTTCGTCTTCTTCGCGGTCGGCGCGGTCGGGATCTCGAAGCTTCGCAGCGACGACAACCCGGTGCGGTGGTTCCGCCCGGGGCATCCGATGCGCGAGGCGCACGACGCGCTGAACGCGCGATTCGGCGGCACCTACATGGCGCACGTCATCGTCGACGCCGGCGCGAACGGCGCCGCCCAGAGCGCGGACGTGGTGGCCTGGATGAACCGCTTCCAGCGCCATCTGGAGGGCGACTCGGCCGTGGGGAAGACCTCGTCGGTGGCGGACATCGTGCGGAGGCTGAACCGCGTGGTCCACGGGGGAAACGTCGCGTACGACCGCATCCCGGCCGCCTCCGACGAGGTCGGCCAGCTCATCTTTCTCTTCCAGGGCTCCGGCGACCCGGACGACATCGACAACTACCTCGACCACGACGCGCGCCGCGCCAACATCTGGGTTCAGATGCGGGACGGCGACAACCACGCCATGACCCGCGTCGAGGCGAGGGCCGCGGCCTTCGTGAAGCGCGATCCGCCCCCGGGGGGCGGCGGCATCGTCTGGTCGGGCCTCAACCACATCAACCTCGTCTGGCAGCATCTCATGGTGAACGGAATGATGAAGTCGATCTTCGGAAGCTTCGCGGTCATCTGCCTCCTCATGATCATCGAGTTCCGGTCGTGGCCGATCGGCATCCTCTGCATGGTCCCGCTCAGCGTGGAGATCGTGGCGTCGTACGGCGCCATCGGCCTCGTGAGCGGCCGCTACGACATGCCGATCGCGGTCTGCTCGTCGCTGGCGCTGGGGCTCTCGGTCGACTTCGCCATCCACTTCTTCGAGCGCGTTCGCCATCGCTGGGACGAGACGCGCGACATGGCGGCCTCCGTGGCCTACGTCTTCGGCGCGCCGGGTCTCGCGATCGTGAGGAACGCGATCGTCATCTCGCTCGGATTCCTGCCGCTCGTCGTCTCCACGCTGACGCCGTACGTCACGGTGGGGCTCCTCTTCGCCGGGCTCATGATCGCCGGCGCGCTCGCGACGCTCTTCCTCCTGCCGGCGATCCTTCGCCTGCTGGGGGACAGGGTGTTCGCGACGACGTTCGCGCTCCTGATGATCGCGGGGATCGCCGGGATCGGGCTCCATGCCGCCCCGGCGAGCGCGGCGGCCGCGGTTCCGGCGCTCCCGAACGGGCGCGCGCTGATGGACCGCTGCGTGAAGGCGTGGTACTACGCCGGCGACGACGCCGTGGCCAAGATCCGCATGGAGATCGTCGGCCGGGGCGGGGAGAAGCGCTATCGGGTGATGACCCTCTTCCGGAAGAACGTCGGCCAGGCCGGCGGGGACCAGCGCTACCTCCTCTACTTCCACGAACCGGGCGACGTGCGGCGGATGACGTGCATGGTGAGCAAGCACGCCGGCGCCGACGACGAGCGGTGGATGTACGTCCCGGCCGCGAACAACATCCGGCGGGTGGCGGCGCCCGAACGGTCGCGTTTCCTCGGTTCCGATTTCACGCGCGAGGAGTTCGCCGGGCGCGACGCGGCCGCCGACTCGCACATGGTCGCCCGATACGAGCGTCTCGACGGGCATCCCTGCTGGGTGGTGGAGAGCACGCCGAAGAAGCCCGTCGAATACACGCGCATGACGACGTGGGTCGACACGACCACGTTCATTCCCTGGAAGCAGGAATTCCGCGACCGGAGGGACGCCGTCTACCGCACCTACACGACCGACTCCTTGAAGACGGTCGTGTCGGCGAAGGGGAAGAAGTACCTCACCATCACGGAACGGACCATGTGGGGCCGCGGGAAGGGGACCTACACCAAGCTCTACTTCGAGTCGGTCGTCTACGACGTGGGGCTCGCCGACGCCGACTTCTCGAACGCGCATCTGCGAGTGCCGCTCGACGAATGGTACCGTGGGACCATGCCCTGACGCGCGTCCTCCTGTTGCCCTCGGCGCCGCCCGGCGCTAGAATCCGAGACTGAGTCGTCGTTTCTCCGAATCGCGTCCTCCTTTCGGTCGATCCGGGAGACTGAATGCCCCGCACCACAAGCTTCCTCGACGCTTCGGTCGGCAAGAAGGTCGTCATGGCGGCCACCGGCCTCGTACTCTTCGGCTTCGTCGTCGCCCACATGCTCGGAAACCTCACGGCCTACATCGGCCCGGAGGCCATGAACGAGTACGCCGTCTGGCTGCGCGAGCTCCTGCACGGCGCGGGACTCTGGATCGCGCGCGGCGTGCTCCTCGCGGCGGTGATTCTCCACGTCTGGGCCGCCGTCGGCCTCACGCTCGAGAATTGGAAGGCACGCCCCGTCGGATACCGCCGGCGCCGCTGGGAGGAATCGACCTACGCGTCGCGGACGATGGTCTGGTCGGGCCCGATCCTCGCCCTCTTCATCGTCTTCCATCTCCTCCACCTCACGACCGGGAACGTGCACCCGAATTTCGTGGAGGGGGACGTCTACCACAACTTCGTCGCCGGCTTCCGCGTGGTGCCGGTCTCCCTTTTCTACATCGCGGCGATGCTCTGCCTCGGCCTGCACCTCTTCCACGGCGCCTGGAGCATGCTCCAGACCCTCGGGCTCTCGCATCCGCGGTGGAATCCGCTCCGGTACGCCGTCGCGGGGACCCTCACGGCGGTGGTCGTCCTCGGCAACATCTCATTCCCGGTGGCGGTGCTCCTCGGGATCATCCGCTAGCGGGGGAACGAGACCATGGAACTGAATTCGAGAATCCCGTCGGGACCGCTGGCCGAGAAGTGGGAGAAGCACCGCTTCGAGATGAAGCTGGTGAATCCCGCGAACAAGCGGAAGTACAAGGTCATCATGGTCGGCACGGGCCTCGCCGGCGGCGCCGCGGCGGCCAGCCTGGGCGAGCTCGGCTACAACGTCTCCGCCTTCTGCTTCCAGGACAGCCCCCGGCGCGCCCACTCCATCTCGGCGCAGGGCGGCATCAACGCGGCGAAGAGCTACCAGAACGACGGCGACAGCATCCATCGCCTCTTCTACGACACGATCAAGGGGGGCGACTTCCGCGCCCGCGAGGCGAACGTCCACCGCCTGGCCGAGATCTCGGTGAAGATCATCGATCACTGCGTGGCCCTCGGCGTTCCCTTCGCCCGCGAGTACGGCGGCCTCCTCGCGAACCGTTCCTTCGGCGGCGCCCAGGTCTCGCGCACCTTCTACGCGCGCGGCCAGACGGGGCAGCAGCTCCTCCTCGGCGCCTACTCGGCGATGATGCGGCAGGTGGACGCCGGGACGGTCACCCTCCATCCGCGCGAGGAGATGCTCGAGCTGATCGTGATCGACGGACGCGCGCGCGGCATCGTCACGCGGAACCTGGTCACGGGGAAGGTCGAGTCGCACCTGGGAGACGCGGTCTGCCTGGCGACGGGGGGCTATGGGAACGTCTTCTTCCTCTCCACCAACGCCAAGGGCTCGAACGCCACGGCCATCTGGCGCGCCCACAAGCGGGGGGCCGGTTTCGCGAACCCCTGCTACACGCAGATTCATCCGACCTGCATTCCGGTGAGCGGCGACCATCAGTCGAAGCTGACGCTCATGAGCGAGTCGCTCCGGAACGACGGGCGGATCTGGGTGCCGAAGCAGAAGGGCGACACGCGGACGCCGGATCGGATCCCGGAGGACGAGCGCGACTACTACCTGGAGCGCAAGTACCCCTCCTACGGCAACCTCGCGCCGCGCGACATCGCCTCCCGCGCCGCCAAGCAGGTCTGCGACGAGGGGCGCGGCGTCGGGCCGGGCGGGCTCGGCGTCTATCTCGACTTCTCCGACTCCATCGAGCGGCTCGGCGAGGACGCGATCCGCGAGAAGTACGGCAACCTCTTCGAGATGTACGAGCGGATCACCGATGAAAATCCCTACAAGGTGCCGATGCGCATCTACCCGGCCAGCCACTACACGATGGGCGGCCTCTGGGTCGACTACAACCTGATGAGCACCATTCCGGGGCTCCACGTCCTGGGCGAGGCGAACTTCTCCGACCACGGCGCCAACCGGCTCGGAGCGAGCGCCCTGATGCAGGGGCTGGGGGACGGCTACTTCGTCATTCCCTACACCATCGGGAACTACCTGGCCTCGACCAGGCTGGAGAAGGTCGGCGCCGACCATCCCGAGGTGAAGCGCGCGGAGGCGGAAGTGGCCGAGCGGACGAAGAAGTTCCTCTCGATCTCGGGGAAGCGGACCGTGACGTCGTTCCACCGCGAACTGGGCGCCATCATGTGGGAGCAATGCGGCATGGCGCGCAATCGCGCCGGGCTCGAGGCCGGGCTCCGAAAGATTCCCGCGCTCCGCGAGGAGTTCTGGACGAACGTGAACGTCCTGGGCGACGGCATGGAGCTGAACCAGGCGCTGGAACAGGCGGGCCGCGTGGCCGACTTCCTGGAACTCGCCGAGCTGATGTGCCTCGACGCGCTGGAGCGCGAGGAATCGTGCGGCGGGCACTTCCGCGAGGAGTACCAGACCGAGGACGGCGAGGCGCTCCGGAACGACGACAAGTTCTGTCACGCCGCGGTCTGGGAATACCAGGGCGCCGGCAAGAAGCCGGTGCGGCACGAGGAGCCGCTGACCTTCGAGAACGTCCACCTCGCGCAGCGGAGCTACAAATGAACCTGACGCTCCACGTCTGGCGGCAGAAGAACGCGAAGGAGCCGGGGAAGTTCGTGACCTATTCGGCCGGCGACATCAGCGCCGACATGTCGTTCCTCGAAATGCTGGACGTCGTGAACGAGCGGCTGACCGCCAAGGGCGAGGATCCCATCGCCTTCGATCACGACTGCCGCGAGGGGATCTGCGGCATGTGCGGCGTCGTGATCAACGGATCGCCGCACGGGCCGAAGAAGGCCACGACCACCTGCCAGCTCCACATGCGCTCCTTCAAGGACGGCGACTCCATCACCATCGAGCCGTGGCGGGCCGGCGCGTTCCCCGTGATCCGCGACCTCGTGGTGGACCGGAGCGCGTTCGACCGCATCATCGCGGCGGGCGGCTACATCTCGGCGAACGTCGGGAGCGCCCAGGACGCGAACGCGCTCCCGGTACGGAAGGAGAACGCCGAGCTGGCCATGGACGCCGCCGCCTGCATCGGCTGCGGCGCCTGCGTGGCGGCGTGCCCGAACGCCTCGGCCATGCTCTTCACGGCCGCGAAGGTCTCGCACCTCGCGCTCCTGCCGCAGGGGCAGCCGGAGCGCGACGATCGCGCGCGGCGCATGGTGGCGCAGATGGACGCCGAGGGCTTCGGCGGCTGCACGAACCACGGCGAGTGCGAAGCCTCCTGTCCCAAGGGGATCAGCGTCTCCCACATCGCGCGCCTCAATCGCGACTTCCTCAAGGCCTCCCTGACGCACGGACGTCGTCCCGCCCAAGGCGGCGACGGCGCCGGAGGCTAACTCCGCTCCTCCGCCCGACCCGGTAAGCGATCCTCCCCGCTTCGGGCCCGCGTCGCCGTGCTAGACTCGACCGGCAATCGAACGCTTTTCCCGAAAGGGGGGCGATGTGCCGGACAGAAGCTGGAGCGGGGACCTGAGCGGCCGCGCCGAGTCGGCCCTCGCGGCGCTCTCCCCCGAGGGTCTCGTCCTCTGGAGGCAGCTTCGCCGCTGGCTCCTGGGTGCGCCCGGCGATCCGCTTCCTCCTCGCGCGGACCCCCGCGTCCTCACCCGCACGCGCATCCGCGTGACCCGCACGCTTCCCTACGGCGCCGGCGACCTCCTCGACATCCTCCTCTTCCTCGCGGCGCTCGAGGACGGAGAAGAGCCCAACTACGAAACGCTCGCGGGGCTCTGGCGTCCCTACGCCGAGGCGATACTCGACGGCGAGGAGCTTCGCCACCCCCTGATCGACCACGCCGCGATCGTGCCGGTGACCCGGCCCCTCGCCTCGGTCGTCAGCTCCATGCGCGGCTATTTTCACATCGGAATCTACTGGTGGGAGCGGTCCGGCATCCCGCGCCGCTGGATTCTGCAGGCGCGCGGAGCGTCGCGGACGAAGCTCGCGCGCCACCTCCTCACGCGATTCGGGGGATTCCGCCCCGTCCTGTCGAACCATCTCCCCGTCCTCCCTCCGGGGATGCGATTCACGGAAGAGGCCTTCGTTCACGCGCACGTGGAGATCGCCCGCCTCCTGCGCGGAGCGCCCGACCTGCTGGGCCTCGTCTCGGCGTCCTGGTACTACGATCCGGCCGTGGGGGACCTGAGCCCGCATCTCGCGTTCCTGCCGCGAATCGTGGCGGAGAACGGCGGACTCCTGATCGAAGTGCCGATGGACCGGGACATGCGGGAGCACGCGCTCATGGGGAGCCGCGTGCGCCGCGAAGCCGCGGAGAAGGGTCTCTATCGGGTGCGGAACTACGCCCGAATCTGGGGGCGAGCGCCGTTCCTGGCGTGGGCGGAGCGCCAGCAGGGATGGCAGATGTCGATGCGCATGCAGTCGTGACGGCCCGCCCGAGAGCGGCCGGTGCGCTCCCGCGGCGACGCCGCGCTAGGCGTGCACCGGCTCCTTGGGCGCCGACACTTCCTCGAGCGGCGCGAAGCGGCCCTGGAAGAAGCGCAGGTACGGCGGCTCGTAGACGAAGGCCAGGCCCCGAATCGATTCCCGCCGCTTCCAGACCCGGATGATCCCCTCGGCCACTTCCCGCATGTGGTCGTTGGTGTAGACCCGGCGCGGAATCGTGAGACGCACCAGCTCCAGCGCCGGGCGGTAATTGGCGCCCGTCTTGGGATCGCGCCCCTTCGAGACGTTGCCGCGCTCCATCACCCGCACGCCCGTCTCGATGTAGATCTCCGCCGAGAGCCGCTGCGCCGGGTACTCGTCCTGGTCGACGTGGGAGAGGAAGCGCTTCGCGTCGATGAAGATGGCGTGGCTCCCGGAAGGCTGGACGATCGGCACCCCGGCGTCGGAGAGGAGCCGCCCCAGGAACGCCGACTGCTCGACGCGCGTCCGGATGTAACGGTCGTCGAGCATCTCCTCGACGCCCCTCGCCATCGCGGCGAGATCGGCGGCGGAGAGTCCGCCGTCGGCGCGCCCGCCCTCGTAGACGCGGAGCATCGCCTCGGCCCGCTTCTTCCACTCGGCGTTGTCCTTGAAGGCGAGGAGGCCGCCGATGTTGACCAGGAAATCCTTCTTCCCGCTCACCGTGCAGCCGTCGCCGTACATCATCATCTCGCGCAGGATGTCGCGGATCTGGACGCGCTGGTAGCGCGGATCGCGCTTCTGGATGAAATAGGCGTTCTCCACCGCCCTCGTGGCGTCGTAGAAGACCGGCACGCCGACGCCGCTGCAGTAGGAGTAGACCTCGCGCATGTTGTCCATGCTGACCGGCTGGCCGCCGGCCATGTTCACGGAATGCTCGAAGGAGACGTAGGCGACGTTCGCGGCGCCGTGCTCGTCCACGACCGCCTTCAGCTTCGACAGGTCGATGTTCCCCTTCCAGGGGAAGTCGCTCGCGGGGTCGTGGGCCTGGTCGACGATCACGTCGACGAAGACCCCGCCCGCCAGCTCCTGATGCACCTTGGTCGTCGTGAAGTACATGTTTCCCGGCACCCACTGGCCGGGACGGATCATCGTCTGGCTCAGGATGTGCTCGGCCGCGCGGCCCTGATGGGTCGGAATGACATGCTCGTAGCCGTAGGCCTCCCGGATGACCTCCACGAATCGGAGATACGCATCGCTCACCGCGCTCGTGGCGCGGGCGGCGTCGTAGGCGGCCCACTGGTCGGTGCTCATCGCCGAGGTGCCGGAGTCGGTCAGCAGGTCGATGGTCACGTCCGCCGAGCGGAGGAGGAACGTATTGTAGCCGGCCTCGCGGATCGCGCGCAGCCGGTGCTCCCTGGACGTCGTGGGAATCCGCTCCACCGTGTGGATGACGAACGGATAGCAGTCGAACTCGTAGTCGTCGAGCGAGGCGAAGACCGAGCGGAAGGTCAGATCGTCGTTCCAGTCGCCGCCGGTCTGGAGCTCCAGGGGCGCGACGCGGTCGCGCTGCCTCCAGAGATTGGCGAACGCCTCCACCACCTGGTTCAGCTGCCAGGTCGTCATGGCGAGGCGCGGGACCTGGACGGGGAGGTAGTGATGCCGCCCGACCATGCCCGGGACGAGGGCGCGCGCGCCGCACGTCAGGTAGAGCGCGCTGGCCAGCGCGTGCGCGGGATAGACGCTCACGTGCGGGAGGAACTTGTCGGCCTCGACGTACGCGCCGTCGCAGCCTCGCTCCAGCGGTATGCCGGCCTCGCGGAGACGCGCCGTGAACTGCTCGCTCTCCCGCATGGCCCACTGGACCTCGTTCTCGTCGCACATCTCCTCGATGCCGCGCGCGAAGACCTCCATGGTCCGCCCCGACATGCCGCCGTAGGTATGGAGTCCCTCGTAGACCACGACCTCGTTCACGAACTTCTCGTGATCGCCCGGATGGTCGGTGGTGAGGATGCCGCCGGCGGGGCACTTCGGATCCTGCGCGCCGTCCATCATGAGGATGTGGACCAGCTTCACCATCTGTTTCACGAGGTCCGCCACCGGACGGTCGGACATGCCCGGCTCGTGCCGCTGGATGTACCAGGCGTTCTCGATGAGGCGCGAGCCGTCGAGGACGACCCGCACGCCGCGCTGGTCGGCCAGGGTGCGCACCGCCTTGAGATTCGCCAGGCTGAACGGATGCATCCCGTCGGCGAAGGCCTGGAGATCGACGAGCGCCACGGCTCCCGTCGCCAGGGCGCCGCGCAGGCGCTCCAGGTCGACGTTGCCGGTGAAGACGGCGTCTTCCTGCGTACGGACGTCGGCCACCGCGATGGAGCGCGGAGCCAGGACGTCGGCCAGCCACTGGGAATTGCTCGCGACCGTGGCTCCCGCGGGGACCATGGTGGCGACGACCAGCTTCAGGCAGCCGAGGAGGTTGTGCGTCGGGCAGACGTAGGTGTGCCCCAGGACGCGGTTGATCGCCCGCTCCAGATTCTCGAAGTTCTTCGCGCCGGCGTACGCCTCGTCGCCCACCAGCTGACCCGCGAGCTGCTCCTGCGTGACGGCGCTCGTCCCGTACGAGGTCAGGTCGAAATTGATCTGCGAGGGGGTCAGATTGAAGGTGTTGAAGTGAGCGGCGGCGAGATGGCGCTTCCGCTCCTCCAGCGTGGGGAAGGAGACGAGGCGAACGGTCTTGATCTTGTGCGGCTCGTACGATGGAACGGGAATCGGCATGGCGACACACTCCTGTTCGGGGCCCAAACAGCCTAGTCCGGGCCCCCCCCGAGCGTCAGTGGTACGTCGGTAGCAGGAGCGCTGCTGCGCAGGCAGGAGCGCGGCGGCCGGCCTAGTGCCCCCCGGCCTTCGCGCCCCAGAGTTCTTTCAGCCGTCGGTCCCGCCCGCAGCCGAGCCGGTAGGCGTGGTACTCGACGGGGTTCTTCTTGTAGTAGTCCTGGTGGTACTCCTCGGCGGGCCAGAACTTCGCGAGCGGCGCGATCTGCGTGACGATCGGCTTCGTCAGGACTTTCGAATCTTCGATCGCCTTCTTCGACGCGAGGGCGGCGCGCCGCTGCGCGTCCCCGGCGTAGAAGATGGCCGAGCGATACTGCTCGCCGTGATCGCAGAACTGGGCGTTCGGCTGCGTGGGGTCGACGTTGTGCCAGTAGACGTCGAGCAGCTTCTCGTAGGTCGTGACCGCGGGATCGAACGTGACTTCCACCGACTCCGCGTGCCCCGTGCGCCCCGAGGAGACCTGCTCGTACGTGGGGTTCGCCTCCGCGCCGCCGGCGTAGCCCGACACGACGCTCGTCACGCCCGGAAGTCCCTCGAAGGTCGCCTCCTCGCACCAGAAGCAGCCGCCCGCGAAGACGGCTTTCGCCGTCGCGCGGGCGACGGGCTTCGCGGCGCCGGGAGCGGGCTTGGGCGCGCCGGCCGCGCGCACCGCGCCGGGCGCCGCGATGAGAATCGCAACGATTCCGAGAGTCGCGAGATACCTGGAGCCACGCATCGGTTCGTTCATGCTGCTATCTACGCTCCTCGCGCAAGAATGTGACGAGCCGCCGCGTCGACGCGCTTCGACACGCGGCCGCGACCTCGCGCGCTCATCGTACGTCCTGACTGCCGCGAGCGGCAATGTCCTGACAAGCTGGCAGTACCTCCCCGCTCCGCGGACGCGCGCCCTCGCATGGGGGCTCCGGAACGAGCGCCCCGGCAAACGGTTGCGCGAGTTTTCCGACGCGCGCGCCGTCGGCACGCTCTCTGCGAGAGGAAAGGGACGTCACATCCTCCTTAGTGTTTCCCTCCCGCCGAGAGCGCCACCTCCCGGCGGGGGGGCCTCCTAATATTGGGAAAGCGGCGCTCTTCGCGGAGGCGCACGATGCGTCACACGCTGTCGTCTCGGCCGGCCTTTCTGCTGATCCTGCTGCTCTCGATCCTCGTGCTGATGCTCTTGATGATGCCCAAGCCGGCGCACGGGCGCCCGACGATCCGCGCCTCGTTCTTCGCGGTCTACACCGGCGCCGTCGGTTCCCGGCTCGACAACCTGCCGAGCCTCTCGGGGCATTGCGGCGTCTGCCACTACGCCTTCACGGGAGCCGGACCGAAGAACCCCTACGGCGAGGCGGTCCTGGTCGCCATCAGCGCGCAGCCGAACACGGACGCGGGCCGGCAGGCGGGGATCAGGAGCATCGAGAACGTCGATCAGGACGGCGATGGCTACACGACGCTGACCGAGATCACGAATCTCTCGACCTACTCGAACACGCCCACCTTCCCGGGGCTCAAATCGTCCAATGTCGGCTCCGTCAGCGGCATCGACGTGAACGACATCCTCAACTACCTCACGCCGACGCTGGGCGCCGACATGCTGCCTCCCGTCGTCGACGTGGTCACGCCGAACGGCGGTGAGTCGTGGACCCCCGGCACCTCGCATACGGTGACGTGGACCGCGACCGACAACGTCGCCGTCGCCAACGTCGACGTTCTCTACAAGGACGGCGTCACGGGAGAGTGGAAGTTCCTGGCGAGGAACGCGGCCAACACCGGCGCGCTGACGTGGTTCGTCCACAACACCCCGGGTCCCGGGACGCGCGTGCGCGTCATCGCGCGGGACGCGGCCGGGAACCAGGGCGCCGACTCGAGCGCGGCGGGCTTCACGATTTTATCGGCGCCGGGCGGCAAAGTGCCGACGACGCTCCGCGACTTCACGCTGCCGGGCACGCAGCCCTTCGGCGGAGGCACGTTCGACACGAGCGGCGTCTGCGTGACCTGCCACAGCGCGTACCTCGGCGGCTCGCAGCCGGGCCGGAACTTCCAGGGAAGCATGATGGCCCAGGCCGGCCGCGATCCGATCTTCTTCGCCTGCGTCACGGTCGCGGAACAGGACGCGCCCGGGGCGGGGGATCTCTGCCTGCGCTGCCACATGGCGTTCGGATGGATGCGAGGCCGGAGCCAGCCGACGGACGGGAGCCAGATGATCTCCTCCGACCGCGACGGCGTGGCGTGCGACCTCTGCCATCGGATGACCGATCCGATCTACAAGGCGGGCGTGAGCCCCTTGGAAGACCTCACCGTCCTGAATCTCCTCACGCCGTCCCACACGCCGACGAACTACTCGAACGGGCAGTTCGTGGTCGACTCCAGCTCCCGCAAGCGCGGTCCCTTCGCCGATACGGTCGCTCCGCATCCGGTGCTGGCCTCGGCGTTCCACAAGACCGGCGAGTTCTGCGGAACCTGTCACGACGTTTCGAACCCGGGCTTCAACCGCGTCTCGGGCGCGGACTACGCGCCGGGCCCGCTCGACACGGCCCCGACGTCTCTCCTGTCGGAAGACATCCTGCCGCTGGAACGGACGTACAGCGAGTGGAAGCACAGCGCCTTTCCGGCCGGCGTCTACGCGCCCGACTTCGCGGGAAACAAAGCCGACGGAATCGTGAGCACCTGCCAGGATTGCCACATGCCGGACGCTCTCGGCACGGGCTGCAACGATCCGGCGGCGCCGACGCGGCCCGATCTCCCGCTCCACGACCTCACGGGCGGGAACTACTGGATGCCGGGGGTCGTCGCGTCGCTCTATCCGAACGAGACCGACGCCGTCGCGCTCGCCGACGGAGCCGCGCGCGCCGAGATCACGCTCCAGAAGGCCGCGACGCTGGGGGTGACGTGCGCCGCCGCGGGCGATTCGTTCCAGGCCACGGTGACGGTGACCAACCGCACCGGCCACAAGCTCCCCACCGGATACCCGGAAGGGAGGAGGATGTGGCTCGAGGTGATCGCGCGCGACGCGAACGGCAACGAGGTCTATCACTCGGGCGCCTACGATCCCGCGACGGGCGTCCTGGCCTCCGACCCCGACCCGGTCGTCTACGAGATCGAGCTCGGCATCTCGCCGGCCCTCGCCTCCGCCATCGGCATGGACGACGGAAAGTCGTTCCACTTCGCGCTGAACGACTCCGTCTACAAGGACAACCGCATTCCTCCGGCCGGGTTCACGAACGCGGCCTTCGCCACGTTCGGCGGGGCGCCGGTGGACCACCATGTCGCGGGGACGCGCTACGCGGACGGCCAGAACTGGGACGCTCCGGTCTTCGCGCTCCCTCCGACGGCGAGAATCGTGACCGCGAAGCTCTACTACCAGACGACTTCGAAGGACTACGTCGAGTTCCTGCGCAACGAAAACACGACGAACGGCACGGGACAGCTGATGTACGACGCGTGGGCGGGAAACGGCCGGGCGGCGCCGGTTCTGATGGACGCCGAGTCGCTCGCCGTGAACCTCACCGGGATCGCCGACGGCGGCCCCGCGCCCGCGGCGCCTCGTCTCGCGGTCCTCGCGAATCCGTTCGGCTCGCAGTTGTCGCTCCGTCTCGATCTGGGACGGCCGACGGCGGTGCGGTGGAGCGTCTATGACGTGAATGGGCGCCGCGTGGCAAGCCGAGAACACGGGACACTCGGTGGCGGCGCCCACCGCATCGTCTGGGACGGCCGCGACCGCTCCGGGCGCGAAGCCGGGGCCGGGATCTATTGGATCCAAGTTCAGGCGGGCGAACAACGAATCGTGCGGCAGGTGGTGCGGGTAAAGTAGGGCCGGGCGCTCCAGCCCGAACTACCCAAGGCGGCCGGGGGATGGATCTCCCGGCCGTCGCCTCATTTCAGGGCGACGCCTGCTTGAGGAATTCGAGGCGCTCGCCGATCGGTCCGCTCCAAGGGGTCTCCCGAAGCGCCGCGAGGGCGTTCTCCCAGGCCCGGATCTCGTTCCCGATCTCCCGGTCCCAGTCGATCCTCCAGGCGCGGTCGTCGGCCACCAGCCGGGCTCGAACGACCGTCTTCTGCGCCGGAGCGCTCTGGTCGGGGGGCACGAACCCCGATTCGAGTTCCGGCGAGGCGAGAAAGCCCTTGGCCTGGAGCTGGCCGATGTAGACGACGCGCCCCGGCTCCACGACGAAGACGACGCGGGTCGTCCCCGCCTGTCCCGGGCGGCACGTCACCGGCTCCTGAACCATCTGCACTCCTTCGCGCGAGGTCGATTCGAGGAAGATCCGTTCCATCCCGACCCGCTCGAGGACGTAGGCGCCCGGACGAAGCGGCCCGAGCAGCAGCAGGCCCCTCATCGGCCTCGCCGGAATCGGGTGCGCGGGATCGTCCGTCGCGTAGATCGACGCGTTCTGCGCCGTCTGCGCCGATTCGTAATGGCGCATGCCGATCTGGAAGTACTGGTCGTAGGCGCGGATGTCGCGCGAGAACTCGAATGTGAATCGGCAATCGAGGAGGGCGAGGCCCGTCGAGTCGGGCCCGCCGCGCTTCTCGACGACTTCCGACGTGGAGGCGCATCCGCCGGCGCCGAGGAGGAGGAAGACCGCGATCGTGGCGAATCGAGTGACGGGGCGCTCCGTCATCGCCTCGCCGCGGCGTCGGGGGACTCCCGGCTCGGATCGTCCCGCCAGGTGACGTACGAGACCCACGTCGCGCCGAGGAGCCCGACGACGAGGATCGCGACCACCACGACGAGCGACGCCGCCGTGCGGATCCAGCCCGCGGCCGCGATGGCGAGCCCGGCGGCGACGAAGACCCGGCCGGCCACTCGATGGGCGCGCGTCCAGGCGAGATCGCTCGACAGGGTCCACGGCGTGCGGATGCCGAAGAACCAGTTCGGGCGAAGCGTCGGCATGAGCGCGCCGACCACGACGAAGAAGACTCCGACGAGCGAAGAGATCGCGAGGGCCATGTCGACATCGGCGCCGCGGACGATCGCGATCGTGAGCCCCTGGATGACCGCCATGAGGACGAGAGCGCCGTGGCGGGTCACGTCGTACGCGGTCGCGAAGCGGGCGTAGTTGGCGCGGCGGGGGTCGGCGAGAGGGAGGAATCGGAAGATGAGGTAGATCGCGACGCCGATGATCGGCACGAGCGCGAGCCCCTCGAATCGCGTGCCGTAGCGGTCGATGTCGCCCCGCAGATTCCAGTGGACCGGAATGCGCTCGGGAGCCGAGGGCCAGGCGAGCGCCAGCATGGCGGCCATCGCCGCGAAGCAGACGATCGCCGGAAGCTCCGATTTCAGCGTGATCTTCATCGCGCCGCGGCTCCCGGCGGGCGCTCGCGGTAGATCCATCCCGCGAGGAGCGACGCCACGAGCAGCTCCGCCAGACCCCAGGGAATCGACACGCCGAGCCGCCACCCCGTCAGGATGCCGAACTCGTTCAGCTCGAGGTATCGCGGCAGGAACGCGGCCACCCAAACGAAGAGCGCCGCCACGACGGCCGTGCGAGGGCCCGCGCCGCAGCGGGGTCTCAGGGCCGCGTAGAGAAAGGCGACCAAAAAACCGTAGGCGAGCCGGATGGCGGTGTTCTCGACGACCGTGGCGGCGGAGACGGGATGGGCGCGGTGCGAGGCGAAGGCGCGAATGTACTCGGGGCCCAGCACGCCGTGGCCGAGCGCGATTCCGCTCGCCAGAAGCAGGAGGCCGGCGGCCAGTCCGCCGAGGGCGATTCGAACTCCGTTCATGACCGCGCCATGATACCCCCGCCGGCGGAGGAGGGAGCGCGAAAATCGGGTGCGATATACTCCGGGGCGCGAATCGAACTCATGCCGCCCACGCGCCACCGCCGAAGGAGCCGACCGCTATGAGCGACCCGATCCTGTCGAACCTCTTCGAGACGAATCTCTACACGATCCGCGTGAACACGGAGGGGATCACCGACGCGGAGGCGCTCCTCCAGCCGCACCCCGCCGGGAATTGCATGAACTGGGTCGTGGGGCACATTCTGTCGTCCCGGGAAGGGGCGCTGAAGCTCTTCGGTGAAGAGCCGGTCCTCCCGGCCGATGCGACGGCGCGCTACAAGCGCGGCTCCGGCCCGATCGCCGGTCCCGGCGACGGGCTGGCGATGTCGGAGCTTCTCGCCCGCTTCGCCCTCTCGCAGGAGCGTTTGCTTCGCGGCATCGAGAACCTTCCCGCCGCGAAGTGGGAGGAGGAGCGGGCCGACTTCGGAACCGTGCGGCGCGCCGTCTACTTCCTCCATTTTCACGAGGCGTACCACGCGGGCCAGATCGCCGTCCTGCGCCGCCTGGCGGGGAAGAAGGGCGCGATCCAGTAGCGCGCGTCAGCCGTCGCGGCGCGCCGGCGAGTAGTAGAGGTCGTACTCCACCGCCCAGGTCTTGCCGCCGTCGCTCGACGACTCGCCGAGCTGGCGCACGCGGCCGTCGGGGAGCGGCGTGAAGGTCATCTTCACGGGGACGCGCGAACCTCCGTTCATCACGCGCTCGCCCTTGAACCGCATCTGCCCCTCGGTGAACGTCCCCTCGAAGCGGGTCACCTGCGCGCCGGCGTCGACCCAGATCTGCCGCCAGAGCTTCGCGTCGGCGTCGTAGAAATTGAGACTCTGTCCCGATCCGCCCTGCGCGCTCTTCCAGTTCTCGACGAGAACGCAGCCTCCCGCGCCGATCTTGATGTCGTTCGTTCCGGCGAGATCGCCCTGCGCCGTGCGGACGTCCCACGAGCCGACCCAGAAGTCGAACTGCCGCGCTTCCGGCGAGAAGCCGCACGGGGTCGCGATCCGCTGCAGGCGGTCCACCAGAGCGGGGAAGCGGGCGTCGTCGCGCAGGGAGGCGAGATCGGCGTCGCTCCTGAGGGTTTCGGGCTGGCCGTAGCCGGCGTCGGCCATGCGGCCGAGCCACGCGAACGCGCTGTCGGGCGAGCCGGCCAGCGAGAACGCGCAGGCCAGGTTGTACATCACGACCGGATTGTGGCCGATCGATTCGGCGCGGCGATACGCGGCGATCGCCTGGTCGTACGCCTTCAGCTTCTGACGGCAGACGCCGAGCCGAAACCACGCGCGGCCGTTCTGGGGCTCGGCCTTCACGATCGCCGCGAAGGCGTCCGCGGCGCGCGGCCAATCCTGCGCCTGGTAGTATCCATTCGCGGCCTCCAGGGTCGCCGGCGGCTTCGCAGGTTCGGCCGCGAACGCGACGGGCCGCTCCGTCGGCGAGAAGGCGATCGTGAACGCGACGAGAAGAGAGGCGAGAACGGGGCGCGTGACGCCGTGGGCGCTGTTCGACACGGACGGTCCTTTCGGGAGTGCCGGTTTCTCCTGGGGGGGAAGAGCATGGTACACCAACATGGCACGGACTCTGCAACAACAGCCACCCTCCGAGCGGCCATCCCGGCGCGACTCGGTCGGCCTCGCTGAGGCATCCGCTCAACCGATTGCACGAGAGGAGATTATGAGCCCAAGGCATTCCGCATTCGCTCTCGCGTTGGCCGCGTCGGTCCTGTTCGTTGCAGGCTGCTCGGACAACAGCGTGAACCCAACGCCACAGTCGACGAACGACCAGGCTCTCATCCAGGGCACCCTGGCCGCCGAGTACCAGTTCCTCGACGACGGCTTCATGGATGCCGGCGCCACGACCAACCTCGCGCCGACGTTCCGTGGGGCGCGGGCCGCGGCCGGCGTTTCCGGAACCACGGAGGCCGCCCTCGATCCGTTCTTCTTCTGGCGCCAGATCGAGCACCGGACGCTCGCGTTCCAGATCGCCTTCGCCGACAGCGACTCGACCGGGCTGCCGCGAACGGCGTTCGTCACCGTGAAGCGGGACTTCTCGGGATGGTTCAACATCGTCCCGCGCGACGCGAGCCATCCCGATCTCCCCGACACGGCGCACGTGACCCACAAGCCCCTGATCGACCACTGGGTGCGCAACTTCCTCATGAAGCGGGTCGACCTGCCCGGCATGCAGCGCCCGATGTGGAAGATCGCGTCCGCGTCCGCGATCGAGGTGACGGCCGAGAACGCGACGACGCTCGTCACGAGCGTTCGCGTGCGGACCGCGTCGCTCGATACGACGCTCACCGATCCGTCGGCGCTCATCCCGCTCCGCCGCGTCCTTCGCTTCTCGCCCGAGGACACCGTGACCGTCACCGTCGCCACCCCGCGCACCGACGACGTCGTGCTCCTCTACCATCACGACCGCAGGGAGCGGCTGACGAACAACGGCGACGGGACGTATAGCGGCCGATTCCGCGCGGGGCTCTTCTCGGGGTGGCGTCACTTCGCCGTGAACGCCCTGAGCCATGGGACGCTCTACGACGACGCCGCGGCGTACGATTCGAAGGCGTGGATCTATCCCTACGTGATCGTCGGGGGGCCGAGCGTGGATTACCTGCCGTAGCGGGCGGGGCTCGTCGTGAGGGAGAGGGCTCGAGGCAGGGGGTTCGGCCGGCGATAAGGAAGGCAGCCAGGCCCCACCGACGTCGTCGTGCGGAATGTACAGGCCTCGAATTTCCAGAGTGGAGCCGCGGGCCGGTCCGCGCTTTCGCGCGGGGTTCGCAACTCCTCGAGACGTTCGCTAGGTCCTGTACTTCGGCTGTCCGACGACCGCCGCAGGGATTGCTCCCGGCTGCCTCGTCTGCGGGTCCATTACACCTCTCGTCCCTCCATCGGGCGGTGGACCGCCACCCGACTCCGACCCATACTCAGTGGCACAGGGCGTGCCTGGAACGTCCCTGGAGCCGACCTTCGCCAAGCGCGCTGGCGACTCGACCTTGCGGCGGTCTCCGGAATCGCGCCGGCCTCGCGTCGAGCCGTTCGACTGACAGCCTGGCAGAATCGGACTGACGATGGCAGGTCCCGGAGGGGACGACGATGCCCTCGGACGTGAATCTGAGAATCGCGCGGCGCTTCGAGGAGGTGGCGGACCTCCTGGAGGAGCAGGGCGCCAATCCGTTCCGGATCAGGGCCTACCGGCGCGCGGCGGAGGTCCTGAAGCACCTGGAACGCTCCGTGGAGGAGATCCTGGCGCGGGAGGGGCTCGCCGGCGTCGACGCGCTTCCCGGCATCGGGCCGAGCCTGGCCCGCTCCATCCGCGACATCCTTCAGACCGGTCGCCTCCCCATGCTCGCGCGGCTCCGCGGCGCCGCCGATCCCGAGGAACTCCTCCGCACGGTGCCGGGCATCGGACGCGCGACCGCCGACCGGCTGCATCACGATCTCGGCATCGGCACGCTGGAGGAGCTGGAGCAGGCGGCGCACGACGGACGTCTCGCGGCGTTCGCGGGATTCGGCCCGAAGCGCGTGGCCGCCATCGTCGACACGCTCGACTCCCGCCTGGGGCGCGTGCGACGGCGCGCGCGCCGGCCGGGCCGCGCGGAGGGCCCCGAGCCGCCGCCCTCGGGAGAAATCCCCGACGTGGCGGAGATCCTCGACGTCGATCTCGAGTACCGGGAGCGCGCCGCCGCGGGCGAACTCCGGACGATCGCGCCGCGGCGATTCAATCCGGAAGGAGAGGCCTGGCTCCCCATCCTCCACGCGGCGCGGGGGGAGCGGCACTACACGGCGCTCTACTCGAACACCGCGCGCGCGCACGAGATGGGGAAGACGGGCGACTGGGTCGTGCTCTACTTCGACGCGGGGAACGGCGAGCGCCAATGCACGGTGATCACGAGCGAGCGGGGCGCGCTTCGCGGGAAACGGATCGTCCGCGGGCGCGAGGAGGAGTGCGCGCGTCACTACGGCATCGACGACGACGCGGCGCGCGCCCCCCGGACCCCGTCCCGACGTTCCCCCCGCGCTCCCTCCCGCGCTCCTAGAAGCGCGACGAAGTGATCGCCACGTCGGCGCCGGTCCACGCTTTCTTGAAGCGCGCCTCCACCGCGTCGGCCTCGGCGTTCTTTCCCTGCGCGCGAAGCGCGTCGGCGAGCCCGCGAAGCGACCAGCCGTTCTCCGGGAATCGCGTCAGGTCCTGCCGGTAGATCCCCTCCGCCTTCGCGGGCATTCCGGCGCTCATCAGGACCGCGCCGAGCGACTGGCGCGCCGTCATGTTCCACTGCGGCGGCTCGTCGTACTGAAGGGAGTCCTGCATTCCGGCGGCGCGGTAGAGGATCGCGACCGCTTCGTCGGTCCGTCCCGCCCGCGCGGCCAGCTCGCCGTCCAGGTAGGTGAGCGCGAAGTTCATCACCGAGGGGCCGGGCGCGATGCCCCAGTAGGCTCCTTCGACCGAGCGCGCGATGGCCGCCAGGCTGTCGCGCTCCACGGCGGCCTCCGCGGCCCGCCCCGTCGCGGCGTAGGCGAGCGAGCGAGCGAAGCGCCACGCGCCGTTCGTGAGCCGCAGGTCGGCCGGAGGCGCGGCTTCCTCGAGGATCTCGTTCCAGCGTCCGAAACGGGGGAGCGTCAGGAACGTCGAGCCGGTGAAGAGCTCCATCGGCTGCATCTGCTGCGCGACGGCGAAGGGCGCCTTCTCCCGCAGGAGGCGCGTCATGGCGAGGGCTTCGGACGAGCGGCCGATGGCGCAGAGCGCGGACCAGCGCATGTGGATGTTGTGGTTCGCGTACATCATCGGGTAGATCCCTTCGACCTTCCACCGATCGATGTAGGCGCGATCGGTCTCGATCGCGCGCTGATTCTCCTTCACCCCCTCGTCGTAACGGCCGACGCGGAGATAGATGTGGGTCGGCATGTGGATCAGGTGGCCCGCCTCGGGCGAGATCTTCTTCAGCCGGTCGGCGGCGGCCTCGGCCTTGCCGGGCGTCTGCGACGCCTCCATCGTGTGGATGTAGAGATGGAGCGCGCCGATGTGGTCCGGGGCGCGCTTCATGGCCGCCTCCAGCCTCGACACGATCTCCCGCGTGCCCGGCTTGGGATCGCCGCCGGGAGTCCAGAGATCCCAGGGCCTCAGGTCCATGAGCGCCTCGGCGCAAAGCACCGCGGCGTCGACGTCGGAAGGATATTTCTTCACCAGCGCCCGCATGGCGTCGGCGTAGGCGGAGTCGCGCGCCGCGCGGTTCTCTCCGGCCGGCGCGGCGTAACGCTTGGCCAGCGCCGCCACGTAGTCGCGTTCCGCGCGCGAGGCGCGCGCGAGGCGGGCCTCGGCCTTCGCCAGAGCGTCGAGCGCGCGCTGCTCCGCCTCAGGCGACATCGGCATGTTGATGTTCGGTCCGAGCGCGAGAGCCACGCCCCAGAACGGCATGGGGGACGCCGAGTCGGCGCGCGCCGCCGCCTCGAAGGAGCGGATCGCCTCGTCGTGGTTGAAGGCGAAGCAGAGCCCGAAACCCTGGTCGAAGAGCCGCTGCGCCTCGGCCGACGAGGTGCTGATCTTGTGATGGATGGAAACGCCGCGGAAGATCGGAACGCCGGCCCCGGAGGCCGCGCGGCCGTTGCCATGGCCGTGCTGCGCCGAGGCGGGGGGGGCGGCCAGCGGACCGAGGACCGCCGCGAGCGTGAGGAGAGCGGCGACTCTGAGAGCGATCGATTCCCGATTCATAAGGCCTCCTTTCGGACCGCGCCAGCCTAGCAGGGGACCCGCCGATCCGCTATAGTTGCTCCGCTTCCACGCACCGTCCAAGGAGGAACCCCGGTTCCGTGTCCCTGGCCCGAACGTTCATCACCTGGCTTTCGAACCGCCGCGCCTTCACGCGCGCCATCGGCGCGACCGGCATGCGTCTCGGCTTCGCCCGGCGCTTCATCGCGGGCGAGACGCTGGAGGACGCGGTCCGCGCGAGCGCGGAGCTGAACTCGAAGGGCCTCCTCGTCATCCTGAACCAGCTCGGCGAGCACGTGACCGACCGGGCCGCGGCCGAAGCGTCCTTCGCCTCCTATCAGCGGATCCTCCGCGAGATCTCCGACCGGAAGCTGAACTCCTTCGTTACGGTGAAGCCGACCCAGTTGGGACTCAGTATCGACCCGGCGCTCTGCCTCGACCTCACGAGCCGCCTCGCCGCCGACGCGGCCGCCCGCGGAAATTTCCTCGAGATCGACATGGAGGACTCCCCCACGGTGGACGCCACGCTGGCCCTCTACGAGGGCGTGCGCCGCGACCACGAGAACGTGGGGCTCGCCGTCCAGGCGTACCTCTTCCGGACCGAGGCCGATCTGGCTCGACTGAAGCCGCTCCGGCCGAAGATCCGCCTGGTGAAGGGGGCCTACCTGGAGCCCCCGGAGGTGGCCTTCGCCGCGAAGAGCGACGTCGACGCCAATTTCGTCAAGCTCATGCGGATTCTCTTCGCCGACGGATTCAGTCCCGCCGTCGGAAGCCACGACGAGCATATGATCGACGCGGCCCGCGCCCTGGCGAAGGAGTTCGGCCGCGCCCCCGACGCCTGGGAAGTGCAGATGCTCCACGGCATCCGCCGCGACCTCCAGGAGCAGCTGGTGCGGGAGGGGTACCGGATGCGCGTCTACGTCACGTTCGGCACCGAATGGGTGCCCTATTTCATGCGGCGTCTGGCGGAGCGCCCGGCGAATCTCGGATTCGTCGTCAAGAGCCTCCTCAAGGGACGATGACGGCCCGGCCGGCGCCTCGGAGGCAATCATGACGCTCGGAGAACGGATCGCGGAGCAGCATCGCAGGGCCTATCACGGCGAGGCCTGGCACGGGCCCGCCGTGTTCGAGTTGCTGGAAGGCGTTTCCGCCGCGAAGGCGGCCGAGCGCCCGATCGCGAAGGCGCACTCGATCTGGGAGATCGTTCTCCACCTGACGAGCTGGGAGACGATCGTGAGGTCGCGGATGGTCGGGGAGCCGATGGACGTGTCGCCCGTGCTCGACTGGCCCCCGCCGCCCGCCAAGCCCGCGAAGAAGTCGTGGGACGAGGTCCGCGCCGCGCTCCACGAAGCGAGCGAAGCGCTGAACGTCGTCCTGGCCCGAATGACGGAGGCGAAGCTCCTGAGCGTGAGGCCCGAGACGAGGGGAACCTACGAGGAGCTGGCTCACGGCCAGGTGCAGCACGCTCTCTACCACGCCGGCCAGATCGCTCTACTAAAGAAGGGCGCGACTCGCGCGGCTCGCCGGTGACCTCGTGGCCATGATCGACCCTCTGCTGGAACGGCTCGAAGCCATGAAACGCGAGGGCGCGCCCCTCGCGAGGATCCTCGAGGAGGCGGTTCGCGGCCTCCACGAAGGGGACGACCGGTTCGACTGGACGGGGATCTACGAATTGGGCCCCGACCAGGTCCTTCACCTCGGCCCCTACGTGGGCGAGGCGACCGATCACACCGAGATCCCCGTGGGACGCGGGATCTGCGGGACCGCCGTGGCGGAAGAGCGGGACCTGAACATCCCCGACGTTCGCGAGGTGGGGAATTACCTCGCCTGCTCCCTCAAGACGCGCTCGGAGCTCGTCGTGCTCATTCGCGACGGCGGGACGATCTACGCGCAGATCGACATCGACAGCCACACGGTGAACGCGTTCGACAGGGACGCCGTCGCGAAGGTGGAGCGCCTGGCGACGTGGCTGGCCGGGGCCTACGCCGCGGCGCGGAGATCGGTGCGGTAGCGATGCGCGCCCGGACGCCGCTCGTCGTCGCCGCGATCCTTCTCATGGGCGCGTTCCGAGGCGCGAGCGCCGCGACGAGCGCCGGGACGGCCGGGACGGCCGCCGCGGCGAAGACGTCCAGGAGCCCGGCGGCGACGCGCCCGCCGGGGATGAGCGCGGCCGAGGCCGACACGCTCCTCCGGTCGTACGCGAAGGACCGCGCCGACACCGAGGAGTGGCTGAAGAGCTCGCCCTCCTCCTACCTCGCGACCATCCAGCGCCGCGATTTCGGAAGCCGCCCGTCTCTCACCGTGGGGAGCGATGCCGGGAACGACGTCCGCATCGAGGATCCCGACGTGAAGCCGCGGCATCTTCGCGTTACCGTCGTGGGGGATTCGTTCCGAGTCGAGGCGCTCGATCGCGGCGCGCGGTTCAAGGTGAAGGAGATCGAGAAGACCTCCGCGACGCTTGCGCCCGGGAGCCTCAAGGTCGGGCGCTACACGCTCCGGCTCTCCCATCAGCGTTTTCCGGCGATCATCGTCTTCGATCCGAAGAGCCCGCGATTCAAGCTCTACAAGGGCCTTCGCTACTTCCCGCCCGACCTTTCCTACCACATCGTGGCCCGGCTCACGCCCAATCCGAAACCCGACACGACGATCATCGTCTCCACGCGGGGGAACCAGCGGCGCGCCGTCCGCGTCGGCTGGTTCGACTTCAAGGTGCATGGCACTCCCTGCCGGCTCGAGGCCACGCGCCTTCTGGAGCCCGGGGTCGGCGAGAACGATTTCGACCTCCTCTTCACCGACGCCACGACCGGCAAGGAGAGCTACGGCGTCGGGCGTTACCTCAACGCCGTGGCCCTGAAGGACGGCCGCTACGCGCTCGACTTCAATTATTGTTACAACCCGGCGTGCGCCTATTCGGACGACTACAACTGCCCCATTCCGCCGCGGGCGAACCGGCTCCCGGTGGCGATCCGCGCGGGCGAGATGGACGCCCACTACTCGCACTGACGAGCCCGTTCGGCGGCGAGGCTGTCACGGATCGGCGCCCCGCCTGTATGATGAGTCGATGCCTCGCCTCCTCGACCGATACGCCGACTGGCTCCACCTCCGCTGGCCGGCGGGACGCGTGGAGCCGCTTCCCGAGATCGGGGAGGACGGGAGCACCGCCCTCCCGGGCGTCTACGTCGCGGGAGACCTGGCCGGGATTCCCCTCCTCAAGTTCGCCCTCGACTCGGGGGCGCGCGTGGTCGAGCGGATCGCGGACCAACTCGCCGTCGAACCGGGCCGCGAGTCCCGCGCTTCCGCCGCGGCGTCCGATCCCGGCCTTCTCGACCTCGCGATCCTAGGGGCCGGCGTCGCCGGCGCCGCGGCCGCGATCGAGGCGAAGTCGCGCGGACTCCGCTTCGCTCTCATCGAGGCGGCGGAGCCGTTCGCCACGATCGCCAATTTCCCCCAGGGAAAGCCGATCTACACCTACCCGAGGGAGATGACGCCCGCCGGCCGCCTCCGAGTCGGCGCCGGCGTGAAGGAAGCGCTCCTCGAGGAACTCCGACGCCAGGCGGCCGCCGCCTCCCTCGAGGTGACCCCGGGCCGCGCCGAGCGGATTACGCGCGAGAACGGGGCCCTGACCGTTCATCTCGGGGGCCGCGCTCCGATTCGCGCGCGCCGCGTCGTCATCGCCATCGGCCGAAGCGGCGATTACCGCCGGCTCGGCGTGCCGGGCGAGGATCTCGACAAGGTCTCGAATCGGCTCCACGACCCGGCCGACTTCGCGGGGAAGGAGGTCGCGGTGGTGGGAGGCGGCGACTCCGCGCTCGAGGCCGCCATCGCGCTCGGGCGGGCGGGCGCTCGCGTCACCCTCCTCCACCGGGGGCGCGAGTTCGCCAGGCCGAAACCGGAGAACGTGGAGCAGGTGCGCCACGCCGCGGCGATCCGATTCGAGACGCGCGTGAAGGAGATCGCGAGGGAGCGGATCGTCGTGACGGGCGCCTCGGGCCGCGAGGAGTCGATTCCGAACGACTTTGTTTTCGCCATGATCGGCCGCGAGGCGCCGCTCGATTTCTTCCGCCGCTCGGGAATCCGGATCCAGGGCGAGATGCGCCCGGGCGCGTGGGTGGCGCTCGGCCTCTTCGTTCTCTTTTGCACGTGGCTCTACAACTGGAAATCGGGCGGATCGGCCTCGGCGTGGTGGGCCGCCCGTCACTGGTTTCCCTTCAACCTCCCCGATCTCCTCGCGGGCGCGGGCGGCTCGGTGGCGGCGGCCGCGGCCGACAAGCGGACGCTCCTCGGAACGCTCGCCATCAGCGCGGCGGGGCCCGCGTTCTGGTACACGCTCGCATATTCCACGGTCGTGGCCCTCTTCGGCGCGCGGCGCATCCGGCGCCGCCGCACGCCGTACGTCACCGCGCAGACGCTCACGCTCATGGCGATCCAGGTCGTGCCGCTCTTCCTCCTTCCGGAAGTGCTCCTTCCCCTCCTCGGGAACAACGACCTCCTTCCGCGTGGTCTGGCCGACGCGCTCTTTCCGGCGGTGAACTACGGGCACGGCCGGGAATACTGGCGCGCCTACGGGCTCATCCTCGCGTGGCCCCTCAACGTCTACAACGTCTTCACGCACGAGCCGCTCGGCTGGTGGCTCGCGATCTCCGCCGTGCAGACCCTCGTCCTCATCCCGGTCGGGATCTATTTCTTCGGGAAGGGCGTCTACTGCGGATGGATCTGCTCCTGCGGCGCCCTGGCCGAGACGCTCGGCGACACGCATCGCCAGAAGATGCCGCACGGGCCGGGGTGGAACCGGCTCAACTTGGCGGGGCAGGGAGTGCTCGCGGTCGCGCTCCTCCTCCTGATCCTCCGGATCGCGGGGTGGCTCCTGCCGGCGGGCAACGTCCTCGCGCAACATTTCGACGCCTGGTTCAAGACGCCCTACAAATGGTTCGTCGACGTCACGCTGGCCGGCGTCGTCGGCTACGGGGTCTACTTCTGGTACTCGGGACGCGTCTGGTGCCGCTTCTTCTGCCCGCTCGCGGCCCTCATGCACCTCTTCGCCCGATTCAGCCGCTTCGCCATCGTCTCCGAGAAGAAGAAATGCATCTCGTGCAACGTCTGCACCTCCGTCTGCCATCAGGGAATCGACGTGATGTCCTTCGCGAACAAGGGGGCGCCGATGACCGATCCGGAGTGCGTCCGCTGCTCCGCCTGCGTTCAATCGTGCCCGACCGGCGTCCTCACCTTCGGCCGCGTCGACAAGGCGGGGAGGACGATCGCGCTCGATCTCCTTCCGGCGTCGCCCGTCCAGACGAGGGAGAGGGAATGATCCCGGACGGCCGCGCCGCGTCCCGCGCGCCTCTCGAGCCGATGCCTCTCCCGGCCGTGGAGACGCTTCGCTTCCTCGAGCGCGCCCTGCCGCCTTCGCCCGCCCGCGTCCTCGAAGTGGGGTGCGGCGACGGGCTCGTGGCGTCCGCGCTCGCCCTGAGGGGGTACGAGGTGACGGCGCTCGACGAATCGCTCGCGATCGACGAGGCCGCGGGCCGCGCCGCCGCGGCCCATCCCGTCCGCTGGGTGGAGACGAACTTCCTCTTCTACGAGGGGGCGGATGACGGCGCCCCCTTCGACGCGGTTCTCTTCACGCGGTCGCTCCACCACCTCTCGCCCCTCGATCGAGCGCTCGATCGCGCCGCCGAGCTTCTTCGCCCCGGCGGAAGTTTCGTCGCCGAGGAGTTCGCGGTCGACCGGGTCACGCTTCAGACGGCCCGATGGTGGTACGACACGGAGGCGCTCCTCGTGGCGGCCGATCTCCTGCCGCCCCCCGATCCCGCGCTCGAGGCGGTCCGAAACCCGCTCGGCCGCTGGCGGCAGGAGCACGCGCACGATCCTCCCCTCGCGAGCGGGCACGACATGCTCGCCGCGGCGAGGGAGCGATTTCGGATCGGACCCGCCGAGGAGGCGCCCTACCTCTACCGCTACGCTCACGAGCGAGCGAGGCCGGGGGAGATCGGCGCGCGCGTCGTGGCGCGAATCTTCGAGATCGAGAGCCGCCTCATCCGGGAACGCGACATCGCCGCGGCCGGGCTCCGCGTCACGGGCACGCTCCCCGAATGATTCACGTCACGCCGGTGGAGATGGGGCTCCTCTGCCTCGCCGCGTTCCTCGCGGGGACGGTCGACGCCATCGCCGGCGGCGGCGGGATCATCACGGTTCCCGCGCTCCTCGCGGTGGGTCTCCCGCCCCACGCCGCGCTCGGGACGAACAAGGGGCAGGCCGTCTGGGGCTCCGCGGCCGCCATCGTCCGCTACGCGAGA
>DASTKG010000091.1:0-48980 GCA_035716005.1 Candidatus Eiseniibacteriota bacterium | reverse complement strand
CCGCATTCCGCTCATCGCGCCCGAGACGCTCGTGCGTTGGATCGCGCACCTCCGCGCCGCGCGCGCGAAGCGCCTGGCGTCCCGCTCCACCGCGGCCACGCTCCGTTCGCTCAACCGTGTGGTCGAGCGCTTCCTCGATCCACGCTCGCGCCAGCGCCGCGAGGCGATCGAGGCGCTCGCGCGAACGGGCACCTTTTCGGCCCCGATGCTCGCCCACGCGCTCGACGACGCGTTCCAGCCCCTGGCTCACGGCGGGCTCTCCCGCTGGCTCGCGGCGGAGCTCGGCTCGGCGCAGGCGCTCGATCGTCCGATGCCGGGCCCCGGCGGCACGCGCCGCCAGGCGCACGGACCCGAGTGGATGCTCCAGATCTACGCGGGGAACGTTCCGACGGTGCCGGTCCTGCCGCTCGTCTCGGCGCTCCTCATGAAGTCGGCGCTCCTGGCCAAGACGGCGGCGCAGGAACCGCTCTTCGCGCCGCTCCTCGCGCGCGCCATCGCGGAGGTCGATCCCGATCTCGGCGATTGCATGGCCGTGGTCTGGTGGAAGGGGGGCCAGTCCGAGCTCGACCGCGAAGCGCTCACCCGGGCGCCGGCCGTCCTGGTGTTCGGGGGCGAGACGTCGACGTCGAGCGTCGCGCACGCGGCGAATCCCACGGCGTCCGTGGTCATTCAGGGCCCCAAGGTGAGCGTCGGCTATATCGGCGCCGGCGCCATGCGCGGCGGCGCGCTTCGGTCGCTCGCCGCGCGCGCGGCCCACGACGTGGCGCTCTACGATCAACAGGGCTGTCTCTCGCCCCACGCCTACTTCGTGGAGCGCGGCGGCATGGTCGCCCCGGTGGCCTTCGCGGAGGCGCTCGGCTCGGCCCTCGAGGAAGCGTCGCGCCGGCTGCCGCGCCGCGAGCCCGTGCCCGCCGACGCGGCGTCGATCCAACTGTCGCGAGCGCAGGCGGCGCTGGAAGCCGCCACCGGCCGCGTGGCGCGCGTCATCGAGTCGGAGCGGGGGACGGAGTGGACGGTGGTCTTCGAGAACGACGCCGATGCCCGCTTCGAACCGGGCCCGCGGCATCGCGTCGTGCGGGTTCACGCCATCGCCGACGTCGAGGATTTCTCCCGCGCGGTGTCGGGGGGCGAGCGTTACCTCGAAGCGATCGCGGTGGAGGAACGCGGCGCCCGGCGCGACCGGCTGGTCGCGCGGATCGCGGCGCTCGGCGTGCCTCGGATTACGTCGGTCGGAGCGCTCCAGCGGCCGACGCCGCTCGGGACGCATGGCGGGGTGACGCGGCTGGGGCCGTTCCTGCGCTGGACGACGATCGACGCGGGCGGGGCCCCGCGTGCCCGCGCCGCCGCGCCCAAGAAATCGGCGCCGAAGAAGAAAGCGACTCCCAAGACGAAGTTCCCCGCGAAAAGGAAGCCTAGAGCATCGGCCTCCAGACCATCAGGACGAGGATCGCGAAAAGGAGGAGGACGGTCACGCCGTTGATCTGAAGCCAGCCGCGCGCCATCGAGTCGAAATCGCCCGCCGCCGCGGCACCCGCCGCCGCGCCCGCCTTCCCGCCCTTCTCCGGTTCTCCGATCAGCGCCGCCATCTTCTTCCGCTTCGGGATCAGGACCCCGTGCCAGAGGCCCGTCACCACGACGTAGAGAATCAGCGCGATCCAGAGCCAGACCGCCGACGCCATCGCCACCTTCGCGAAATGGAGGAGCGCGAGCCCGGTGATCAAATTCAGCAAGATCGCCGGCAGCGCGTAGGTCTTGCTGCTCCACGCCATCGTCGCGAGGACGTACGAGCGGAGGCTCGCGTCGCCGCGCTTCATCGCGCGTCCGAACCAGAATCCCGAATAGACCAAATCGCCGATGAGAAGCACGGCACCGATTACATGGAGAACCCGCATCGTGTCGGTCATGGTTTGACGACTAGTATCCCTGTCATGCTCGGGTGGATGCTGCAGTGGTAGGGGAACGAGCCCGCCGTTCCCATCGTGATCGCGGCGCTCGTCGCGCCGCCGCCGATACTACCAGTATTGAAGGCCGCCCCGCTCGGGTCGGATGTCGCGGTGTGGGGCGTGGAGTCGAGGTTCTTCCACGCCACGGTCTGCCCGACCGTGACCGTGTCCGGGCTAGGGGAGAAGGAACCCGCCCCGGCATTGCCGACGATATTGATCACGTGATCGGCCGCTCCGCCTCCGCCTCCTCCACCGCCTGGCGACGTCGGGTTCTTGCTGTCGTTGCAGCCCTGGAACGCCAGCAGCATCGCGCCTGCGGTGATCGTCACAGCGAATAGGGTCAGGGTAGGGATTCGTCGCACGGGACACCTCCTAGGGTTCGGTTCCAGCCGGCTTTCCACGCGAAACGGTACCACTGGGGGAACGTGCGAGAGTGTGCCAAGGGTCACACTCGACCTTGCCCCGCGGCCCTCCGGGGATAAGTTCGCAACGCTCTATTTGGCAGCAACTTGTGGCCGCAATCCCCATCCGGGCCAGGCCTGCAGAAATTCCCTCACCCGCCCCCGAACCGAGGCCGATATTCGGGGTAGACTCTTACGTAAGCGTAAGGGTACGATACGCATCTAAGCCTGTGTAGCCAACGAGGACCCATGGAATCGATCGAACAGAGCAAGCTTCTGAAAGTAGGCGATCTAGCCAAACAGGCCGGGAAATCGGTCCGAGCGCTACATCTATATGAGGAACTCGGCCTCCTGACGCCGGCCGCGCGCTCGCAGGGGGGCTTTCGTCTCTACGATGACTCGGCGCTCCGGCAGATTCGCTGGATCGAGCTGCTCCAAGAAAGCGGCTTCACGCTCCATCAGATCCAGGCGCTCCGGCGGGAGTGGCAGACGACGCACTACGGCCCCGAGGCGATGCGGGTCCTGCGCGAGGCGTTTCAGGCGCGGCTCTCGGAGACGCGCGAGCAGATCGACCGCTTCCAGGCGCTCGAGCGCGAGCTGGTCGAGACGCTCGACTATCTCCACACCTGCGATCAGTGCCAGCCGGTCCGGACGACGGCCGACGACTGCCCGCAGTGCCCGGTGGACCATGGCGTGAAGGAAGAGCCCGCGCTGGTCGCGGGTTTCCATATCTCGACGGGCGGGAACGGCGCTCTTTCGATCCCGCTGGGGGCCAAGAACCGATGAGCGAATCGACGACGCCCTCGCCCAGCGCGCGCCCCGAAGCGGCGCCCGGCACGATCGTGCTGACCCCCGAGGCGGTGGCCTACGTGAAGCAGGTCCGCGCCCGCGAGGGGAAGGAAGGGCAGACGCTCCGCATCGGCGTGAAGGCGGGCGGCTGCTCCGGGCATCACTACGTCATGGTTTTCACCACGGCCCCGCGCTCGGGGGACCTGGTGCTGGAGTACGAAGGGCTCACCGTCGTCGTCGATCCGCGATCGCTCGCGATCCTCGACGGAACGGTGGTCGACTACCAGCGCGGGCTCCTGGGATCGGGCGTTCAATTCAACAACCCCCGCGTGAAGAAGTCGTGCGGGTGCGGGGACAGCTTCAGCGTATGACGGCCGGCTCCGGCCACGACCAAGCGCGGACGCCGCGCCGATAGCCACGTAAAGGAGAACGAATGACGCCGACGCTTCAAATCCAAGACCTCCACGTCTCCGTCGAGGGGAAGCCGATTCTCAAGGGGCTGACGCTGACGGTGAACAAGGGCGAGGTCCACGCGATCATGGGCCCGAACGGTTCGGGGAAGAGCACCCTCGCGAACGCGCTCATGGGGAATCCGAAGTACGAGATCACCTCGGGCAAGATCCTCTTCCACGGCGAGGACATCTCGGAGTGGGAAGCGGACGAGCGCGGCCGGAGGGGCCTCTTCCTCGCGTTCCAGTACCCGACCGCGATTCCCGGCGTCAGCGTCGCCAACTTCCTCCGCATGGCGATCCAGGCGCGCCGCAAGGCCGCCGGCGAGGAGAAGCCGATGCCGCCGAAGGAATTCCGCGCGCTGGTGAAGGAGAAGATGGCGCTCCTGAAGATGGACGAGTCGTTCGCGGGGCGTTACATCAACGACGGCTTCTCGGGCGGCGAGAAGAAGCGCGCCGAGATCCTCCAGATGGCGGTCCTGCGTCCCGAGATCGCGGTCCTGGACGAGACCGACTCGGGCCTCGACATCGACGCGCTTCGCATCGTCTCGGACGGCGTGAACGCGCTCGCCGGCCCCGATCTGGGCGTCCTCCTCATCACGCACTACCAGCGCATTCTCAATTACATCAAGCCGCAGTTCGTCCACGTTCTCGTCGACGGACGCATCGTGAAGTCCGGTGGTTCCGAGCTCGCGCACGAGCTCGAGGCGCAGGGCTACGTTTCCATCCGCGAAGAGAGCGCGGCCTAACCGCCCTCGGGCAAGGAGCAAGACCATGAGCGACCAGCAGCCTCAGCAGCCGGTGCTCGACATCCGCGAGGGCTACAGGGAGAAGTTCGGCTTCCACGACGACATCGCGCCGATCTTCAAGTCCCGGAAGGGTCTCGACAAGGACGTCGTGTCGATGATCTCCGAGATGAAGAAGGAGCCGGCGTGGATGCGCGACTTCCGGCTCAAGTCCCTCGAGCATTTCGAGAAGAAGAAGATGCCGACCTGGGGCGGACGTCTCAGCGACATCGACTTCCAGGACATCTACTACTACCTGAAGCCCGTCGACGAGCAGGGCAAGTCGTGGGAGGACGTTCCCGCCGACATCAAGCGGACGTTCGACAAGCTGGGGATTCCCGAGGCGGAGCAGAAGTTCCTCTCCGGAGTGGGCGCCCAGTACGACTCCGAGACGGTCTATCACAAGATCAAGGAATCGCTCTCCGCGCAGGGGGTCATCTTCCTCGACACCGGCTCGGCGCTGGAGCAGCACCCCGAACTCTTCAAGGAGTACTTCGGAACGGTGATTCCGCCCTCCGACAACAAGTTCGCGGCGCTGAACAGCGCCGTCTGGTCGGGCGGCTCGTTCATCTACGTGCCGAAGGGCGTGAAGGTCGACCTTCCGCTCCAGGCCTACTTCCGCATCAACGCGCAGAACATGGGCCAGTTCGAGCGGACCCTCATCATCGTCGACGAGGGCGCCTTCGTGCACTACGTCGAGGGCTGCACCGCGCCCATCTACGCCACCGACTCGCTCCATTCGGCGGTGGTCGAGATCATCGTGAAGAAGGGCGGCCGCTGCCGCTACACCACGATCCAGAACTGGTCGAACAACGTCTACAACCTGGTCACCAAGCGGGCCATGGCCTACGAGAACGCCACGATGGAGTGGGTGGACGCGAACCTGGGCTCGAAGCTGACCATGAAGTACCCGGCCGTCTACATGATGGGCGAGGGCGCGCACGCGGAGATCCTCTCGATCGCGTTCGCGGGCAAGGGCCAGCACCAGGACGCCGGCGGCAAGGTGGTCCACGCCGCGCCGAACACGACCTCGAACGTCATCTCGAAGTCGATCAGCAAGGACGGCGGGCGCGCGGGCTACCGCGGCCTGGTGAAGGTGACGAAGGGCTCCACGGGGTGCAAGTCGACGGTGAAGTGCGACGCCCTCATTCTCGACGAGGACTCGCGCTCCGACACGTACCCCTACATGGAGATCGAGGAGGACAAGGTCTCCATCGGCCACGAGGCCACGGTCTCGAAGATCGGCGACGAGCAGATCTTCTATCTCATGAGCCGCGGCATTTCGCAGGACGAGGCGGCGGCGATGATCGTGAGCGGCTTCATCGAGCCGATCACGAAGGAACTCCCGATGGAGTACGCCGTCGAAATGAACCGACTGATCCAGCTGCAGATGGAGGGCTCGGTCGGTTGACCGGCCGGCCTCCCGCGGCGTGAACGAGGAGACACGAGTGAATCCAACCGAACTGACGACCCCGGCCCGGGCCGACGTCGCGACGGAGGCTTCGGCCCCCGGCGAGGCTCCGAAGCTCGGGGCGCTGACGCACGCGGACGTCGCCGCGCTCGCCGCTCGACAGGGCGACACCGACGCGCTGGCGAAGCGCCGGGCCGCGGCCTGGTCCTTCTGCCAGGAGACGCCCTTCCCGAGCCGGATCGAGGAGCTCTGGCGGCGCACCGACATCTCGGGGCTCAAGTGGAACGAGCTGACGCCGTTCCGCGCGCCGCATCCCGTGGTCAAGAACGCGGCGGCGCTTCCGGCCCATCTCCACGAGGCGATCGGCCCCGCCGAGGAGCGCAGCGGGCTCCTCGTCCAGATCGACTCCGGCGTCGTCTACCTCGAGGCCCTGCCCGAGCTGGCGGCCAAGGGCGTGACGTTCGCCTCGATCGCGGAGGCGGCGAAGCAGAAGCCGGAACTCGTCGAAACGTATCTCAACGCCACGGTCCGCGCCGAGGAGAGCCGATTCACCGGCCTGAACGCGGCGCTTCGAACCGGCGGCGCCTTCCTGCACGTCCCGAAGGGCGTTCGCGTCGAGCGCCCCATCCGGATCGTCGTCTCCCGCGAGACGGCGAACGTCGTCCAGTTCCCGCACATCGTCGTCGCGCTCGAGGAAGGGGCCGAAGCGACGGTGATCGAGGAGTACGTCTCGGCCGGAGAGCCGGGCGTCGGCGTCTGCGTCGGCGTGACGGAACTCTCCGTCGGCGACGCGGCGAATCTCGACTTCGCCACGTTCCAGCGCTGGGGCGGCAACGTCCAGCACTTCGGGACGGAGCGCGTTCGCGTGGGACGAGACGGCCGCTTCCACTGGACCGTGGCGGAAATGGGCGGAAAGCTCCGGAAGGGCGACTACGAGATGCACCTCCTCGGCGAAGGCGCCGAGGCGAAGCTCTCCGGCTGCTACTTCGGAAACGAGACGCAGCACTTCGACTTCCATACCTACCAGAACCATCAGGTCGGCCACTCGGTCAGCGACCTCCTCTTCAAGGGAGCGCTCCGCGGCCGGGCCCGGACGATCTACCAAGGCCTGATCAAGATCCACAAGGACGCGCAGCGCTCGGACGCCTACCAGGCGAACCGGAACCTGATTCTCTCCGACAAGGCGCGCGCCGACTCCATTCCGAGCCTCGAGATCGAGGCGAACGACGTCCGCTGCACGCACGGGGCGACGGTCGGCCAGGTGGACGAGGATCAGCTCTTCTATCTCATGGCTCGCGGCCTGACGCGGCACGACGCGGAGCGCCTCGTCATCGGCGGCTTCTTCGCGCCGGTGCTCGATCGCATCCCGTCCGAATCGCTTCGCGCGCTCGTCACGGCGGCCGTGGAACGAAAGGCGGAGGGCTAGGTGAATCCCGCGACGGCGCCCGCCACCGCGCGGCGCCTCGATCCGGCGGTCATTCGGCGAGATTTTCCGATTCTCGAGCGGAAGATCTTCGGGAAGCCGCTCGCCTATCTCGACAACACCGCCACGACGCAGAAGCCGGTCCAGGTTCTGAAGGCGCTCGACGACTTCTACCGGCTGCGGAACGCGAACGTTCATCGCGGCATCTACCTCCTGGCGGAGGAGGCGACCGCGGCGTACGAGACGGCTCGCGAGAAGGTGGCCCGCTTCGTCAACGCGGGCTCCTCGCGCGAGGTCGTCTTCACGCGCGGCACCACCGAATCGGTCAATCTCGTCTCCAACGCCTGGGGCCGGACGAACGTCGGCCCGGGCGACGTCATCGTCACGACCGAGATGGAGCACCACTCGAACTTCGTTCCGTGGCAGATGCTGGCCGAGGAGCGGGGCGCGACGCTTCGCTTCATCCCGATCGACGCGCAGGGGCGGCTCGATCTCACGAACCTCGACCGGCTTCTCGACGGTCCGGTGAAGCTGGTCGCGTTCACCTGGGTCTCGAACGCCCTCGGAACGATCAATCCCGTCCTGGATCTCACCCGGCGCGCGCACGCGGCCGGCGCGCTCGTCTTCCTCGACGCCGCGCAGTCCGTGCCGCACCTCCCGGTCGACTTCAAGGCCGTCGGCGCCGACTTCCTCGCCTTCTCGGGCCACAAGATGTTCGGCCCGACCGGAATCGGCGCGCTCGTCGCGAAGCGCGAGCACCTCGAGGCGATGCCCCCCTTCTTCGGCGGCGGCGAGATGATCCGCGAGGTGACGCTGGCCAAGTCGACCTGGGCCGACGTACCCGCCAAGTTCGAGGCCGGCACCATGAATTTCGCCGACGCCGTGGCGCTGGGCGCGGCCATCGACTACCTCGTCCCGATCGGCATGGACGCGGTCCACGCGCACGGGCGGGACTTGGCGGCGCAGGCGATCCGCGCCCTCTCGGCCATTCCCGGCGTGACGGTCTACGGACCGCCGGCCGACGAGGACCGGGGAGGGATCGTGAATTTCACCGTCGACGACATCCACGCGCACGACGTGGCCGGCGTCCTCGACCGCGAGGGGATCGCGGTGCGCGCGGGACATCACTGCGCCATGCCTCTCCACGAGCGGCTCGGCGTGCCCGCGACGGCGCGTGCCTCCTTCACCATCTACAACGACGCGTCGGAGGTGGAGCGGCTGGCGGAGGGAGTCCGAAAAGTGAAAGCGACCTTCGGCCGATGAGTCTGGACGACTTCTACCGCCAGAACATCCTCGACCACTACCAGCATCCCCGCAACTGGGGCACCATCGAGCATCCCGACATCAGCGCCGAGGATTCGAACCCGCTCTGTGGGGACCGGATCCGGATGGACATCAAGATCAAGGACGGCCGCGTGGAGGACGTGAAGTTCAGCGGCTCCGGCTGCTCCATCAGCCGCGCCGCCGCCTCCATGCTGACCGACGAGATCCGCGGGAAGACGCTCGAGGAAGTGAAGGCGCTCGGCCGCGACGACGTCCTGGAGCTGCTGGGGATCGAGCTCGGACCCGTGCGCCTCAAGTGCGCGCTCCTCGCCCTCAAGACGCTGAAGGTGGGCATCTACGGGATCCAGGGATGGAAGGAGGAGGACGAGGAATGAGCGCCGAGACCGCGCGGTACGTGAAGGTGGGGCTCGCCCGCGACATTCCGCAGGGCCGCCCGGAAGTCTTCGAAGTGGAGGATCGCCACATCGCGGTCTACCGGCTCGACGACGGCTACTACGCCATCGAGGACATCTGCACGCACGACGGGGGCCCTCTCGCCGAGGGGGACGTCGAGGGTCACGAAGTCGTCTGTCCGCGCCACGGGGCGCGTTTCGACATCAAGACGGGGGCCGTCCTCTGCATGCCGGCGGTCACGCCCGTCGAATCGTATCCCGTCCGCCTCCACGGGGACGATCTCTACATCGGCCTGCCCGATTAGCTAAAGGAGAGACCATGGCCAGCGAAGCCGAAGTCCGCACCGCGCTCGAAGAGGTCGTGGATCCCGAGATCCACCTCAGCATCATCGAACTCGGCCTCGTTCGCGAGATCGATCTCGTGGCGGAGCCGCCCGTGGTCCGGATGCTCCTGACCACGCCCTTCTGCCCCTACGCGCCGCAGATCGTCCAGGAAGTGAAGGACGTGATGAAGCGCGTGACCGGGAAGGACGCCGAGGTGGAGATCATGCCCGACCCGTGGTCGCCCGAAATGATGCCCGACCCGGGCCTCCTGGGACGGTGGTAGGCGCCATGGCCCGCCTCGGCGACGCGGACCTCGCCCGGATCCTGCCGACCCTCCCGGGCTGGAGCCTCTCCGGCGGCGCGCTCCGGAAGACCTTCGCGCACGCCTCCTTTCCCGAGGCGATCGTCTTCGTGAACGCGGTGGCGCAGCTGGCGGAGGTGGCGAACCATCACCCCGACGTCGACATCCGCTACAGCAACATCACCCTCTCCCTCGTGACGCACGACGCCGGCGGCATCACCGACAAGGACGTGGCCCTGGCCCGGGGCGTCGAAGAAGTTCGCCGCAAGGCGGGCGTGGCGTAATAAACTCCGCCCGTCCGCGCCCAACCGCGCACCGGGAGGATCGAAACGCCATGCCGTCGTCGCTCGAACCGCTCTTCCGTCCCCGCAGCATCGCCGTCATCGGCGCCTCGCGCCGCCGCGAGTCGATCGGCGGGGCGATTCTTCACAATCTGGTCCAGGAGCCCTTTCAGGGCCCCGTCTATCCCGTCAATCCTCACGCGAGCCACATCCAGGCGCTCCCCGCCTATCCGACCATCGAGGCCGTGCCGGGCGAGGTCGACCTCGCCATCATCGTCGTCCCCGCCGCGGGCGTCCTGGAGGCGGTGGAAGCGTGCGGCAAGAAGGGCGTGAAGGCGCTCGTCGTCATCACGGCCGGCTTCAAGGAAATCGGGGAAGAGGGCGCGAAGCTCGAGATCCGGCTCCGCGACCTGGTCCGCCGCTACAAGATGCGGCTCGTCGGCCCGAACTGCCTCGGCCTCGTGAACGCCGATCCGGCCGTCATGATGAACGCCACCTTCGCGCCGCTCCAGCCGCCGTCCGGCCGCGTCGCCTTCTCCTCGCAGAGCGGCGCGCTGGGCCTCGCCATTCTCGACTACGCCCGTCAGCTGAACGTCGGGATCTCGCAGTTCGTGAGCGTGGGGAACAAGGCCGACGTCTCGGGCAACGACCTGATCGAGTTCTGGGAGCAGGACGACGGAACCGACGTCATCCTCCTCTATCTCGAGTCGTTCGGAAATCCGGCCAAGTTCACGCAGCTCGCGCGCCGCGTGGCGCGAAAGAAGCCGATCGTGGCGGTGAAGAGCGGGCGGACCGAGAGCGGATCGCGCGCGGCCTCCTCCCACACGGGGGCGCTGGCCGGCTCCGACATCGCCGTCGACGCGCTCTTCCGCCAGAGCGGCGTCATTCGCACCGACACCATCGAGGAACTCTTCGACACGGCCCTCCTCCTCGCGCTCCAGCCGATTCCCACCGGGCCGCGCGTCGCCATCCTCACGAACGCCGGCGGCCCGGGCATCATGGCGGCCGACGCCTGCGAGGGCTCCGGCCTGCAGCTCCCGACCCTCGATGCGAAGACGGTGAAGGCGCTCCGGGCGTTCCTTCCGGTCGAGGCGAGCACGCGGAACCCGGTCGACATGATCGCCTCCGCCAACGCGGCCTCCTACGAGAAGGCGGTGCGGCTCCTCCATGCCGACAAGAACGTCGACGCGGTCATCGTCATCTTCGTCCCGCCTCTGGAGACGGGGGCGCAGGAGGTGGCGAAGGCCATCCTCGAAGGCGCGCACGGGAGCACGAAGCCGATCCTCTCCTGCTTCATGGGGAGCCACGGCGTTCCGGAGAGTCTTCGGTCTCTCCAGTCGGGCAACATCCCTTCGTTCTCCTTCCCCGAATCGGCGGCCCGGGCGCTGGCGAACGTGGTCCGATACGGCGTCTGGAAAGCGGCGCCGGCGGGGCAGGTGCCGAAGCTCTCGGGAATCGACCACGCCCGCGCCGAGAAGGCGATCGCGGCCGCGCGCTCCGCGATGCCGAACGGCGGCAAGGACGGGGGCTGGATGCCGGTCGGGCCGATGAACGACCTCCTCGCGGCGTACGGGATCGGCATGAACGTCGCGCGCGTCGCGGCGAATCGCGGCGAGGCGGCCTCCCTGGCGAAAGGGCTCGGCTTCCCGGTCGTGATGAAGCTCCGATCGCCCCAGGTCGTCCACAAGAGCGACGTCGGCGGCGTGCGGCTGAACGTGCGAACCGAGGAAGAGGCGGCCCAGGCGTTCGACGACATCCAGACGACTTTGAAGAAGGCGATGCCCGACGCGACGTTCGAAGGGGTCTCGGTGGAGCGGATGATCACGGGCGGCGTGGAGACGATCGTCGGGATGACGCGCGATCCCGCGTTCGGCCCGATCGTCCTCTTCGGACTCGGCGGCGTCGCCGTCGAGCTCCTGCGTGACGTCCAGATCCGCCTGGTGCCCCTCACCGACACCGACGCCGAGGAGATGCTGTCGGGGATTCGGGGGACGCAGCTCCTGAGCGGCTACCGCGGCGCGCCGCCGGCGAACCGGGCGTCGCTCCTCGATCTCCTCCACCGCGTGTCGCTCCTCGCCGACCAGCACGCCGATCTTCTGGAGCTCGATCTCAACCCCGTGCTCGCGCGGCCGGGCACGAGCGCGTGCATCGCGCTCGACGCGCGCGTGCGGCTCGGAGCGCCGGGAGCCGCGGCGGCCCCGGGAGCCGCGGACGCCGCCGTGGCGGCGAGCAAAGCGGAGGCGCCGACTCGTCGATGAACGTGCCCACGTCGCCTCGGCCGCGTGACGGTTTCGGAGCCTTCCTCTTCGCGTTCCGTCCCGAAGAAGTCGCCACCCTGATCCTCTACGTTCCCCTGGCCTACGCCCTCGCATCGATCGTCGCCTTCGGCGGCGGCATGCCGCTCACCGCGGCGACGGCGGGCTACCCGCCCGCGCTGACGCGCCTCGTCACGCTGGCCGCGAGCGTCGTCGTCTTCCTTTGGATCGTCCGGACGAAGCCGGACTGGACCCTGGCCAGGGACATGCTGCCCTTCCTCTTCTCCGCGAACCTCTACCTGAATCTTCACGACATGATCGCCTGGTTCGGCGCTCCCGACATCACGATGCCCCTCTACCGGCTCGACGTGATGCTCTTCGGCGTGGAGCCGACCGTCTGGGCGCAGCAGTTCGCGCATCCGCTCCTCACCGACTTCTTCACCGTCTGCTACTGGCTCTTCTACGTCATGCCGCCGCTCCTCGGTCTTCTCCTCTATCTGCGCGGCGAGTGGCAATCGTTCCGGGAGACGCTGGTGAGCATCGTCCTCTGTCTCTACATGGGCTACATCGGTTACGTGGCGCTCCCCGCCGGGCCGCCGCGCTACACGATCCCCCAGGAGTTCGCGGCGCCCCTCCACGGAATGTTCCAGATCCTCGACCAGTCGCGGAGCGTCACCGCCGCCGTCCCGCTCACCGCCAAGGGAGCGTTCCCGTCGCTCCACTGCGGGGTCATGTTCCTGGCGATCCTCCTCGCGTGGCGGCACCTGCGCTGGTTCTTCCCGGTCATGCTCTTCTTCGGGACGGGGCTGATCGTGGCGACCGTCTATCTCCGCCACCACTGGGTCGTCGACATCTTCGCCGGGATCGCGGTCGCGATCGTGGCCGACCGGATCGCGCCGCCGCTCGAGCGATGGTGGGCCGAAAAGGCCGCCGGCTACGGCGTGGAGTCGGGAGGGGCGGTTCGCAGGAGGGACGCGGCGACCGAGACCGCCAGGATCGAGGCGACGACCGAGAGCGAGACGCCGATCGGGATCTTGTAGACTTCCGAGACCATCATCTTCAACGCCACGAAGATGAGGACCACCGCCAGCCCCGTCTTCAGATAGACCAGCTTCGCCACGAACCCCGATATGCAGAAGTAGAGCGCCCGCAGACCCAGGATCGCGAAGATGTTGGACGTGAAGACGATGAAGGGATCCTTCGTGATCGCGAAGATCGCCGGAATCGAGTCGACCGCGAAGATGAGGTCGGTGATCTCGATCAGCACGAGGACCATGAAGAGCGGCGTGGCGAAGCGCTCGCCGTTCACCCTCACCCAGAACTTGTCGCCGTGGTAGTCGCCCGTGGTCGGAACGACCGCCTTGAACGCGAGGAAGAGGGGGTTCCGTTCGGGGTGCTCCTCGGCGTGGCGCTGCAGGAGGAGCCGGATGCCGGTCAGGAGGAGGAGGCCCCCGAAGACGTAGAGGAGCCAGTGGAACGCCTTCAGGGCCGCGGCTCCGACGAAGATGAAGATGGCGCGCATGAGGAGCGCTCCGACCACGCCCCAGAATAGGACGCGGTGCTGATAGAGGGCCGGAACGCGGAACGACGTGAAGATGACGAGGAAGATGAAGACGTTGTCGACGGAGAGGGCCTTCTCGATGAGATAGCCGGTCAGGAACTCGAGGCCCCGCTCGGAGCCGTGCGCCCGGTAGACCCAGGCGTTGAAGGCGAGCGCGAGCCCGATCCAGACGACGCTCCAAACGGCCGCCTCCCTGAACGAGACCTCGTGCGCCTTCCGGTGGAAGACTCCGAGATCGAGCGCCAGGAGAACCAGGATCAGGCCGGTGAAGCCGGCCCAGAGAAGGGGCGATCCGATCGATTCGGTCATGGGCGGCGCCGGGCATGCGGCGCCGCCGCGAAGTTTCGCCCATTCGGCCAGGGCGGCGCAAGAGGTGGGCGGCGCGCTCGCGGGGCGGTGGCCGAAACGAAGAAGGGGACCGCTCCCGCGGTCCCCTTCGTGTCATCCCCTCGACGAGACGACTAGTGCTTGTGGCCCTTTCCCTGGCCGTTTCCGTTCCCCTTGCCGTTTCCGTTGCCGCGGCTGTTCCCCGGGCCGCGTTCGTCGCCGCGATTCTTGCCGTATCCCTCGGCCACCGCGTGCGACGGCGGTCCGCCCTTCCAGTGGCGGCGATACTTCACGGGCACCGTGACGACGGAGCGCGGAACCGATGCCGTGCGGACGTGAACGAACGGTCCACGCCAGGCGGCCGAGCGGTACCAGAATCCATCCTCCACGAAGTACCAGTAGCGACCGTAGCGATAGAGATCGCAGTCGTGATCGCGCACGTAATAGACCTTCGTGTCGGGCACGAGCACCACCTCGGGCTCGCTCCGGAAGGCGAGCGTCGCGCCGCGGTAGGGATCGCCGACCGAAACCCGGAAGTCGACGCTCGTTCCGGCGTTCGCCGTCGCCGTGACGGTCGCCGCGAGCACCGCGGCCGCGGCAAAGGCGTAAAGGCTGCGCTTCATGGGTCCCTCCTCATTCGATGGGATCGAAAGCCCCGCGTGGGGACTCGAGGGCTTGTGATGCAACCCGCGTGCCACGTTGGACGGAATGGGAGGGGTCTAACCGGCTTGTCCGTAAGGAGTTGGCGGCCCGGCCAATCTCGGGCCGGGGCGGCACCGTGCGCGACGCGTCACAGGCGTGCCTAGGCGTGCATGGTGCGGGAGGAGGGCTAGGCGCGGCGCGCGGCGATCTCCGCCGCGAGAACGCGCGCGCTGTCGCGCTCCCGCCGCGGCGCGTCCGGCCGATCGAAGTCGACGGCGTAGAGTCCGAAGCGCCCCTCGTAGCCGTCGGCCCATTCGAAGTTGTCCATCAGCGACCAATGAAAGTAGCCGCGGATGTCGGCGCCCGCCGCGCGCGCTCGATCGATCGATGCGAGCGAAGCGCGAACGAACTCTCCGCGCCAACGATCGGCCGCGTCGGCGATGCCGTTTTCCGTGATCACGAGCGGGAGCCCGTGGGCGCCGCACCCGGCCACGGCCCGCTCGATCCCTTCCGGATAGATCTCCCAGCCGAGATCGCTGACCGGCGCGCCGCGCTTCGCGCTCCGCGAGTCCTTCCCGAAGAGCGTCACCATCCAGCGCGTGTAGTAGTTGAGCCCCAGGAAATCGGACGACCCCGCCAGCGAGTCGACGCGGCGGCAAACCGACTTGGCGCCGGGGATCGAGAGGTCGACCGGTCCGCCCGCCAGCGCGTGAACCACCGCTTCGTTGAAGACCTTCTGCTGCACCGACGCGGCGAGCCGGTCGAACGGATTCCAGGCGCGCCTCGGCTCGAGGAGGACCCAGTGCTTCGTCGCGCCGATGACGGTGGCGCGCCCGTCGCCGTCGGCGTCCGTGCGATCGGAATCGCGAAGCGCGTGCGACGCGAGCGCGTGCGCCTCGAGGAGATTCGCGATGACGATCAGCGCCCGCGAGCGATCGGCCACGCCGGGGGGCCAGACGCCCGACGCGTAGCCGTAGAAGCCGAGCACTTCCGGCTCGTTCACCGTGATCCAGTGATCGACCAGATCGCCCAGCCCCGCGCCGACCCATCGCGCGAGCCGCACGAAGTGGGGGAGATTCGCGTGCGTCTCCCAGCCGCCGAGCGCGGAGAACCAGCGGGGATTCGTGAAGTGGTGAAGCGTGACCATCGGCGTGATGCCGCGCGCGCGGCACGCCCGGGCCACCGCGCGATAGTGGGCGAGCGCCGCGTCGTCGTAGCGCCCCGGGACGGGCTCGAGGCGGCTCCACTCCACCGAGAAGCGGTAGGCGTTCAGGCCGAGCGCGCGGAGGAGGTCGAGATCCTCCTCGTAGCGCTCCCAGTGGAGGCAGGCGCTCCCCGAGCGGGCGCCTCCCTTGATGGCGCCCGGGCGCTCCTCCCATTCCCACCAGTCGTTCCGGTCGTTCCCGCCCTCGACCTGATGCGCCGAGGTCGCCGCGCCCCAGAGAAAAGCGTTCGACGGAGCGGCATCGCCTTGAGCGCCGCTTTCCCTCAGGGTAACGTTACCGTTCATGACGCCCGTTCATCCGCGCCTCCACCTGGGGACCTCCTCCTTCAGCCATCCGTCCTGGGTCGGCCCCTTCTATCCCGCGGGGACGAAGCCCGGCGATTTCCTCGCGGACTACGCGCGCCGCTACGAAACCGTGGAGATCGATGCGACCTTCTACCGGATTCCGTCGGCCGCGCAAGTGCGAAGTTGGGCCGCGAAGGTGCCGGAGGGCTTCCGCATCGCGGCGAAGGTGCCGCAGGTGATCACGCACGAGAAGCTCCTCGCCGGGGCCGAAGAGGAACTGAAGCTGTTTCTCGGCGCGATGGAGGAGGCGGGGGAGAAACTGGGGCCGCTCCTCTTTCAATTCCCCTATTTCAGGCGCGACGCCTTCGCCTCCGTGAAGCCGTTTCTCGCGCGACTCGAGCCGCTCCTCGCCTCGCTTCCGCGCGGCCGCCGCTTCGCCGTGGAGATCCGCAACAAGACCTGGGTCGCGGAGCCGCTCCTCACGATGCTGCGCGAGCACGGCGTCGCGTTCGCGCTCATCGACCATCCCTGGATGCCCGCGATCGACGACCTCCTGAAAGGCCCCGATCCGGTGACCGCGGATTTCGCCTACGTGCGCTGGCTGGGGGATCGCCACGGCATCGAGGCGAAGACGGAATCGTGGGAGAAGATCATCGTCGATCGCGAGAGCGAGATGGAGCGGTGGGTTCCGGCGCTCGCCGCGATCCTCGAGCGGAACATCGAGGTCTTCGGATACTTCAACAACCACTACGCCGGCCACGCACCCGGCTCCATCGCGCTCCTGCGCGACGTCTGGCGCCGGCTTCGTCCCGAGGGCTAGGCGCGGTCGAGCCCCATCGCGCCGGTCAGGGAGCGCGCGAGATCGGCGGCCTGAAGCCGGATCTCCGGAATCGACGTCGTCTCCCAGAGCAATCCGCGAAGCGGCGGGCCGAGCGTGAAGAGGTCGCCGTGCGCCGCGCCCGCCGCGTCGAAGAGGGCGCCGCCCGGCTTCGCGTCGAGGCCGAAGCCGAGCGGTCCGGGGCGCACGACGCCGCCGTCGAAGAGCCGACGCTCGAGCACGGTCGGATCGTCGCCGTACCGGAGCGTCGGTCCGGTGGCGTTCACGATCCAGCCGGCGTGGATCGTGGCCGTTTCCGAGGCGCCCCTCGGCCGCACCTCCACCGTGAACCCTCCCTCGTGCGGCGCGATCGACGCGACGCGCCCCGCCATGAGGCGAAGGCGTCCTTCCGATCGCATCGACTCGACGTGCACCGCGATGGCGGGGGGCATGCGGTGGCGATGGATCTCCCAATAGGGATGGACGTGGCGAAGGAACCGCTCGCGTTCCATCGGGCCCATCGCGCTCCAGAGCCGCGGCACCAGCGGACGCACGGCATCCGCGACCGAGCGCCACGAGCCGCCCTGCGACTCCTCCGCGGCGGCCTCGGCCCGGAGGCGACGGAGAAGGCCGCGCGCCGTCACGGGCGCCTCGTCGAGGGCCGTGAGAACGTAGCCGGCGTCGCTCGGTCCGTGCGCGAGGGGGAGGAGGCCGCGCGGTGAAACGGCGACGATTCCGCCGCGATGTCCCCGCCGATCGAGGGTCAGCGCGACGTCGATCATCGTGAGGTGCGCCCCCAGAACCAGAACCGGCTCGTCGGGAAGGACGCCCTCGAACGCGCCGCGGCGCCACGGGTCGGCGATGAGGCGCGGATGGGACGCCGCCGCCGGCCCGATCTCCGGCGGAAGCGCCGGGGGGCGATACCCGAGCGCCAGAACGGCGACGTTCGCGATCCAGGCCGCGCCGCTCCGTCCGAGGAGCCGCCATCCCGCGCCGCGACGGACGAGATCGTCGATCTCCTCGCTCAGCACCTCCAGGACCACGCCGGGGTCGGAGCGCTCGAGCGAGGTGCGGAGCACGTCCTCCAGATAGCTCGCGTAGAGGCCGCGCGGGGCGAACGCCTCGGGGACGGCCGGCGTGCGCCAGGCGGCGGCCCGATCGCTCCCCTCGCCGCGAAGCCACTCCACGAAGTGATCGGGCTCCTCGGCGATCGCGCTCATCTTCGAGGCCGGGACGTTCAGGACGTGGTCGGGGTCGGAGGTGCCGTAGGCGAGTCCGGCGCCGCGCGAGCCGCGGCCGTCGAAGAGGACGACGCGCGCCGGGCGGCGAAGCGAACGCAGGATCGCCGCGCTGGCGATGACGCCGCTGGCGCCGGCGCCGACGACGGCGATGGTCGGATTGTCGACGAAGGTCAAAGGGTGTCCCTGTTTCGAACGATCGCGCCGTCCGGGTTCCCGGCTAGCAGCCGAGCATCCAGAGCGGCGCGAGCAAGAGCAGCATCCACGTCAGGAATTGAACGATCGGGTCCCGTGGGTCGGGAAGCACCTCGGAATCCTACCGCATGCGCCGGCTCATCGTAGCCGGAGAATCCGCTGCGTCTGGAGCGTGTTCCCGGCGTCGAAGCGTACGAAGTAGATCCCGACGCTCGCCGTCCGGCCCATGTCGTCGCGCCCGTCCCAGCGCAGGCGTTGAACGCCGGCGTCCGACGGACCGTCTTGGAGCGTGCGGACGAGCCGGCCCCGCACGTCGAAGACCCGGACGGAGACGCTGGCCGCGCTCGGAAGCGAATAGGAGATTTCGGTGTCGGAAATGAACGGATTCGGCCGAGCCGGGAGGATCGCCGGGGCGGCCGGGGGATAGGCCGTCGGGAGCGGCGTCTGATAGACGCCCCCGGCGAAGCTGAGGACGTCCCCTGTGTTCGTGGCGCCGCGCACCGTATCGAGGGCCAGGTACCCCTCGTCGGTCGCGAACGTATTGCGCCTCAGGGTCACGAAAACGCGCGCCGTCGCGAGCGACGTCGAAGGCGATCCGGACGCGTCGCCCGTCGTCTCGACCGTGGGCCCGAGATTGTAGATCATGACGCGCGCGCGGCCGTCGGCGAGCGGCTGCCAGTCGAACGAGGAGAGCCGCGAGGGATCGTCGAACGACACGCGCTCCACCCGCGCGGCCGTTCCCGCGTCCAACATGAATTGGACGCCGCCGAAGGACGGACCGCGGTCGATGGCCACCGTGGCGCGCGCGGCGTCGGAGCTCACCGGCTCGACCGGACCCTCGAATCGGACCGCGCTCAGGTCGCTCGAGAAGCCGGAAGCGACGGGGCTGAACGGTCCCCACCCGGCGTCGGAGAGGAGCGTCTTCCGCACGCAGCAGACGATGTCCCGAACGTCGACGTGATCGTCGCCGTTGCAGTCGGCGTGCGCCCGGACGGAATCGGGGCAGAAGTCCGAGGAATCTTGCAGCACGCAGCGGACCAATCGGAGGATGTCGCGAATGTTGCCGACGCCGTCCCCATTCAGGTCGCACCCGCCCTCGCCCACGCAGAGCCGCCCTTGGATCTCGGCGAACGTCGGACAGAGCGGAATCACGTCGCCGACGGGCGTCGAGACGAGCGTCGGGCCGAAGCCGATCGAGTAGCTCCCCTCGGGGGTTCCCTCCTTCACGTCGTAGCAGAGATGGAGCACCGGTCCCCGCCCCGGCTGAAGGACGGCGCCGGTCGTCGAGTAGAGGACGATCTTCGTCCTCGTCTCGTCGCGCGCCCACGCCACCTGGAAGCCGGCCGCGCGCGGGGTCGCCGTCACCTCGACCGGGACGATCAGATTCGGGAAATCGGCGACGAACGCGCCGCCGCCCGTCGGGATCGCCACGGCCGTTTGGAAGGCGCCGACGGGCGTGTCGTTCGCCAGGGTCACGTCGAAGCAGGCGCGCCCTCCGGGGAGGGTCCGCGCGGTGCAGCCGACCCGCGGCTCGATTCCGGTTCCCGCCTCCGCGAAACCGAAGAGGGCGCATCCGGCCCCCGCGCGGCAGCTGTCGGGGCCGACGAAAAAGTCGAAGCGGACGAGACTCGAATCGATCGGCGACGAAGCGGAATCGGCGGGAAACGGGTAGAGGTACTCGCGCGCCTCGACCCAGTAGTTGCCGAAGGGAAGCCGGCCCAGCTCCCGAGCCAGCCGATAGGGCTCGATCACCGTCACGCAGTTCGGCTGAGTCGCGGGATCGGGTTCCTCCGCGCGGACGAGCGCCCGAATGCGGTACGTCGGAATCGGTCCCATCGTCGGGAGCGGCTCCGGCGCGCCGACTCGGAATCCGCGGATCGTGTAGCAGGGCGCGGGGAGGTAGCCGCCCACGATCAGCCGGACCGAGTCGCAGAGGGTCGGAGCGGCTGGATCGATCGAAACGGCTTGCACGGTCGCCGACGCGCGCGGCGCGAAGTTCGGGGCGAGGAGCGTGAACGAGGCGAACAGGAGGGCTCGCGCGATCGCGCGGGGCCCGGCGGGCGGAACCAGGCGGTGATGCATGGCGTCTTCTCCCTCACGGCCGGCGAAACGGCCGGGCGGCGGAGGATGGCTCACCCGCCGCCCGGCTTTGCTGCGAGGAGGACGGGTCGGCTAGTCGCCGTCCTCCCAGTGCATGCGGTCGTCCATCTGGCCGTCATGGTCGTCGTCCATGCCGACCTTGATCGAGTGGCGGATCGCGCTCTTGATCGCCATCTCGTTCAGGGGATCGCGCGGATCGAGGAAATGGCCGTCGCGGTCCTGGAGCCATTTCGTGACGTCGAAGGTCACGAACGCGGTGGCCGGGGTTTCGGCGTCCACGTGGAAGCCGCCGCGGATCATGAATTCGTTGTCGATGCGCGCGAGGAAGGCGAACGGTCCGCCGCCGTCGCCGTCGATCGTCCCCTCGATCCAGACGGTCGAGCCGACGAGGCTCGGGAAGTCGACGGCATCGGCGTCGCCCGCGCGAAGCATCTGGAGGTGTCCCTGGACCCTGGCGTAGTCGCCGGGCTGCACCATCATGGAATCGAGCCGTGCCGCGTGGCCGCTCAGGAGATCGATCACGAAGGGTCCGCGGAAGCGGACCTGACCCTGATCGTCGCCCTCCTCGACGTCGAGCGAATCCGTGGCGCCGAGCGAATCGCTCTGCCCGGTCGAGTCGTCCATCATCATTTCCGGCCGCACGAGACGCACGTCGCGCACGACCAGGAGCGCCCTCGTAAAGGTCACCGGGATCGTGTCGGTGTCGGCGGTCGCGGTCGTGAAGACGCTCCCCGCGGGCGCGAGGTAGCGCGCGGCGCTGCCGCCCACGCCTTGGGCCACGAGAGTGAGGGGAACCATCTTGGTCGGACCGGTGCCCGTGTCGCCGCCGCAGCCCGCCAGGCCGAAGGCCAGGAGCCCGGCCAGGCTCGCGGCCACGAAAAAGCGGCGCGACGGCTTGGCTAAGTTATTGTGGGACATGGTCGTGGCGCTCCTTGTCAAAGATGTCGTTCGCGTTGCCCGGACCCGCTACTCCAACCGTTGAATTATATCACGCCATCCTTCCTGATGCCGGGCTCATCTGATTGTGCGACGATGCCCGACTGGACGTCGCTCACGCATCCGGAGACGCAACCATGCCCTGGTTTCCCGCTCCCCAAACGCGCCGCATCCGTTCCCTCACCCTCCGTTCCCTCGCCGCGGTCGCCGTCGCGATCGCCGGCTCGCTCTGCGCGGCTCCGGCCGCGCGAGCCGCGCTCGAGCGGCTTCCCGCCGACGTTCGCGCCCTCTCGCAGACGATCGCGCTCGAGATCGATCCGTCGCGCGCCTCCTACTCGGGATCCGTTCGGATCGAGCTGACGGTCGCGAAGAGCCGCCCCGATCTCCTCTTCCATTCGCAGAAGATCGACCTCGGGACGATGACGCTCCGCGGCGCGGGAGGGGCGACCGGGCTTCGAGCGGCGAACGAGGACGAGGAAGGGCTCGTCCGGGCCGTGCGGAGCGACGGGGGGACGATCGAGCCGGGCCGTTACACGCTCGAGATCGCCTTCACGAACGAGTTCGACGAGCGCGCCTCCTCCCTCTATCGATTGAAGGTGAAGGAGGAGTGGTACGCCTTCACCCAGTTCGAGGCGTGCGACGCGCGCGCCGCTTTCCCCTGCTTCGACGAACCGTCGGTGAAGATCCCCTACCAGTTCACGCTCACGATCCCCGCGGGGGAGGAGGCTGTCACGAATTCCCCGATCGTGAGCGACCGGACCTCGGATGGCCGGCGCACGATCGTCTTCCTGAAGACGAAGCCGCTCCCCTCCTATCTCCTCGCGATCGCCGTCGGGCCCCTCGAATTCACCCCGGTGAAAGGAACCTCCATCCCGACGCGGATCGTCACCGTGAAGGGGAAGAGCCGGCTCACCGGACCGGTCGCCGCCATGGTGCCGCCGATCCTCGGCGCGCTGGAGACGTACTTCGGGCGGCGCTATCCCTTCGAGAAGCTCGATCTCCTCGCCGTTCCGGAATACGTCTACGGCGCGATGGAGAATCCGGGCGCGGTGACCTATTCGGACCAGTTCCTCCTCTTCGATCCGAAGAGCATGAGCGTGTCGCAGCGCCGGACCCTGGCCCGCTTCACCTCGCACGAGCTCTCCCACATGTGGTTCGGCGATCTCGTGACGATGGAGTGGTGGGACGACCTCTGGCTCAACGAATCGTTCGCCGAGTGGATGGGGGACAAGATCGTCACGGAGGTCTATCCCGAGCTCGACACCCGCGTCTCGGGCCTCGGGGAGACGGAAGCGGCTTACACCGAGGATTCCCGCCTCACGGCGCGGACCATCCGCCAGCCGGTGACGACCGCCGCGAACCTCCTCTCGACGGTCGACGCGCTGACCTATCAGAAGGGGCAGAGCGTTCTCGAGATGATGGAGTCGTGGCTCGGACCCGCGACGTTTCGTCGCGGCGTCCTCGCCTACCTGAAGGAACACGAATGGGGGAACGCCGTCGAAGCGGATCTCTGGCGCGCGCTTTCGAAAGCTTCGGGCCGCGACGTCGGCGCCATGGGATCGACCTACTTCAACCAGCCCGGAATCCCCATCGTGCGGGGCGAGCTGCTGGAGGACGGCCGGATCGTTCTGCGACAGGCCCGCTTCCTCAACTACGGATTGCAGGACTCGGTGGCGCGGCTCTGGCAGATCCCCCTCTCCATCCGGTACCCGACGCCGAAGGGCCTCGCGCGGCATCAGATCCTGCTTACCGGCCGAGACACCACCGCGGCGCTGCCGGGGCTCGCCGCGCCGCCGCCCTGGATCCAGCTGAACGCCGACCAGGCGGGATACTACCGGTGGCGCGTCGAGGGGACGGCAATGACCCGGCTCGCGAGCGAGGCGGTGAGCGTCTTGACGCCGCGGGAGCGGTTCGGCTTCCTCCTGAACGCCTACGCGCTCCTGAAGGGCGGGGCGATGCGCGGCGACGAGTACGCCAAGCTCCTGGCGGGATTCGCCGACGACCCCGATCCCTCCGTCGTCAGCGCGGTGTCGGACGGGGTCGGCGCCGTCGGCTCCTACTTCGTGACCGAGGATCTCCGAGACCCCTTCGCCGAGTACGTTCGCCGCGTCCTCGGCGGCGCCCTGACGCGCATCGGCCTCGAGGCGAAGGCGGGGGAGTCCCCCTCCGTCTCCTCGCTCCGCCCCGAGCTCTTCGCCGTGCTGGCCGACGAGGGGAAGGACGCGAAGCTCCGCGCCTACGCGCGCGCGCAGACCGACCGCTATCTCGCCGGCGAGAACGTCGATCCCTCCATGCAGGGGCCCGCGCTTCGCATCGCGGCCCTCGAGGGGGACTCGGCGCTCTTCGGCGCCTTCCTGAAGCGGTTCGAGGGCGATCCCGTCCCGTCGGAGCGGGGACGGCTGCTCGGCGCCATCGGCTCCTTCGAGGCGCCCGAACTCCGCGCCCGGGCCTTCGACTACGTCTTGAGCGGTCCCTTGAAGCCGCAGGAGCTCAACTACCTCCTCGGCGCGCTGGCCAAGAGGCCGGAGCACGAGGACGAGACCTGGACGTGGGTGGCAGCCCACTACGATCGGATCGTGAAGCGGATTCCCGCTCTCTACGTCATCTACCTGCCGTGGTTCGCGTCGGGGTGCGATCTCACGCGGCTGGAGGCGGCCCGCGCCTTCTTCGCGGAACCCGCCCACCTTCCTCCCGGGACGGAAGCCGAGCTTCTGAAAATGGCGGCCAGCGTCACCGAGTGCGCCGGTCTTCGGGAGCGGGAGGGGGGCGCGCTCCGATCCTACCTGCGCGCGGGGGTCACGGCGCCGTAACCGGGGGGAGTCTGGCGGGGGTGAAAAAAACAGGGCCGGGATGGCTCCCGGCCCCGTGGGATTCAAATGGTTGCGGGGAGAGGATTTGAACCTCTGACCTTCGGGTTATGAGCCCGACGAGCTACCAGGCTGCTCCACCCCGCAGGGGTATACTCTCCCATCCGGGTCCCTCTGTAAAGTCCCTTTCCCGAACGCGCTTTCGAGCATCCAAAGGGGTCATGATCGGGCGAACTCTGTCGCGCTATCGCATCGTCGAGAGGCTGGGCGAAGGAGGCATGGGCGAGGTCTATCGAGCCCACGACGAGCGCCTCGACCGCGACGTCGCGCTCAAGGTGCTGGCGCCGGGCCGCGGCGCGCCGGAGGATCGCGAGCGGATTCGCCGCGAGGCGCTCACGCTCTCCCAGTTGAGCCACCCCGGCATCAGCATGATCTTCGACGTCGCCGCCGAGGAAGGCACCGACTTCCTCGTCATGGAACTGGTTCGCGGCGAGACGCTGGAGGAGATCCTCCGCCGGGGGCCGCTTCCGGAATCCCGGCTTCGGGACATCGGCGCCCAGATCGCCGACGCGCTGGCCGCCGCGCACGACCACGACGTCGTGCATCGCGATCTCAAGCCGGCCAACGTGATGATCGGGCCCGAAGGACGGGCGAAGCTCCTCGACTTCGGCCTGGCGCTCCGCTGCGCCGCCTACGAATCGCACGACACGACCGACGATGCCGAGCGCCACCTCGTGGTCGGAACGCTCGCCTACATGTCGCCGGAGCAGATGCTCGGCCGGAGCGTCGACTCGCGGAGCGATCTCTACTCGCTCGGAGTCATCCTCTTCGAAATGGCGGCGGGATGCCGTCCCTTCGAATCGGCGCCCGCCACCGCGCTCATCAACGACGTCCTGAACGTCGCGCCCGTCCTCCCCGCGTCGTGGTCCGCGTCCCGGGAACTAGCGGCCCTCGTCATGACGCTTCTCGAGAAGGAGCCCGCGCGGCGTCCCTTGTCCGCGCGCGAGGTGGCCGCCGCCCTTCGCGGCTCCGGCGGCATGCCGCACACGGCGGCGGCCTCGGCCCACGCCGACCCCGGCGCCGCCGCGCCCTCGCGCGGAATCGGCTCGATCGCCGTCCTTCCGCTGGCCAACCTCTCCCGCGAGCCGGATCAGGACTTCTTCGCCGACGGCGTCACCGAGGCCATCATCGCGCGGCTCGCGCAGGTCCGCGCGCTCCGCGTCATCTCGCGGACGTCGGTCGCCCGCTACAAGGGCGTCGACCGGCCGCTTCCCGAGATCGCGCGCGAACTCGGCGTCGACGCCATCGTGGAAGGCGCCATCTCCCGCGACGCCGGGCGCGTCCGCATCACCGCGCGCCTCATCGACGCGCGCGACGACCGGCATCTCTGGGCCCAGTCGTACGAGCGCGATCTCATCGACGTGCTGGCGCTTCAGTCGGACGTGGCCAGGGCCATCGCCGACGAGATCCGCGTCCAGCTGACGCCGCAGGAGGACTCGCGCCTTCGCCGCGCGCGGCGCGTCGATCCCGAGGCCTACGAGGAATACCTGCGCGGGCGCTTCCACTGGAACCGGCGCACCGAGGAGGACGTGCGGAAGGCCATCGCCTGCTTCGGCCGCGCCATCGCGCTCGACCCCGAGCACGCGGCCGCCTACGCCGGCCTCGCCGACGCCTACGTCACGCTCTCCGCCTACAACTACGTGCCGCCCGACGAGGCGATCCCGCGGGCGCGAAAGGCCTCCGCGCGAGCGCTGGAGCTGGACGATTCGAACGCGCAGGCGCACTTCTCCATGGGGGGAATCCGCTTCGAGGCCGACTGGGACTGGGAAGGGGCGCTCGAGTCGTACGAGCGCGGCATCGCCCTCGATCCCAACCTGGCCGACGGCCACCACTGGAAAGGGGACGTCCTCTCGGCTCTCCGCCGTCCGGACGAGGCCATCGAGGAGGCGCGCCTCGCGCAGCGCCTCGATCCGCTCAACTTGATCGTCATGAGCGGCCTGGGGCTCCAATATTTCTACGCGCGCCGCTACCCCGAGGCGATCGCGCAGCAGAAGAAGACGCTGGAGCTCGACCCGCGATTCACGCCCGCGCTGCGTAGTCTCGGCGGGGCGTACGAGGAGAACGGAATGCTCGAGGAGGCGATCGAGACGTTTCAGCGGGCGAACGGGCTCGCGGGGGAAGACCTCTCCGCGAAAGCGCTCCTGGCGCACGCGTACGCCGTCGCGGGGCGGACCGCGGACGCCCGAGCCCTCCTCGAGGAACTGCGCGCCGCCGGGCGTACCCGGTACGTCTCCCGATACGCGCTCGCCGCCGTTCACACGGGACTGGGCGAGACGGGCGAGGCGCTCGATCTGCTCGAGCAGGCCTTCACGCTGCGGGATCGCGGCATGACCTGGCTCGCCGTCTCCCCGCGGCTCGATCCGCTCCGCTCGGAGCCGCGCTTCAAGGAGCTGCTGCGCCGGATGCGGCTGCCCGAGTGATCCGGTCCGGCTCGCCCGAGAGGGTGAAGGCGCGCGGCTAGCGAAGGGTGTCGGAGGGAGATTCCTGGTAGCGGTAGACGATCTCGTCCTTCTTCACGAGATGGAACCGTTCGCGCGCGACCCGCTCCTCGAGGAGCGGGTCTTTCGCTTGGGCCTTGCGGCGGCGTTCGAGGTCGTTCACGCGCTCCGTCAGGACGGCCTGCCGCTCGCGAAGCATGTCGCTCTCGCGGCGGAGCGCGGCGATCTTCAGGAGTCCGGTGTCGCTGAGGAAGAAGGAGTAGGCGAGGAGCGCGCCGACGAGGCCGAGCCCGATCCAGACGTAGCGGAGCTTCCGCCGCTCCTCGGGGCGCCTGCGCAGGAACCGGGAGGGAGGCGCGTCCTTCGGGCTCGAGTACGGGGAGCGCATCATGGCCGGGTCCCCCGCGAACGTCTCAGGTCTATCGTCTGGCGGCGGCGAGACGCCGGAAGGCGCCCGCGCCGGAGTAGCATGCTTCGTCGGCCAGATGCTCTTCGATGCGGAGCAGCTGGTTGTACTTCGCGATCCGGTCGCTCCGCGAGAGCGAGCCGGTCTTGATCTGCCCGGCGTTCACCGCCACGGCGAGATCGGCGATCGTGGTGTCCTCGGTCTCGCCCGAGCGGTGCGAGATGACCGTCGTGTAGCCGGCCCGCTTCGCCATCTCGATGGCGTCGAGCGTCTCGGTCACGGTGCCGATCTGGTTCAGCTTGATCAGGATCGAGTTCGCCACGCCCTCCTCGATTCCCTTGCGGAGGATTTCCGGATTCGTCACGAAGACGTCGTCGCCGACGATCTGCGTGGCGCCGCCGAGCCGGACGGTCATTTCCTTCCAGCCCGCCCAGTCGCCCTCGCTCATCCCGTCCTCGATCGAAACGACCGGATAGCGATGGACCAGCCCCTCGAAGTAGTCGGTCATCGCGCTCGAGGAGATCCCCTTCTTCCCGTCGAGGTGATAGCTGCCGTCGTCCCAGAGCTCGGAGGCGGCGACGTCGAGGGCGAGCGAGACGTCCTTGCCCGGCTCGTAGCCGGCCTTCTCGATGGCGATCATGAGGAAGTCGAGCGCCTCGGCGTTGCTGCCGAGATTGGGCGCGAATCCCCCCTCGTCGCCGACGGCCGTGACGAGGCCCTTGTCGTGGAGGAGCTTCTTCAGCGTGTGGAACACTTCCGAGCCGTAGCGAAGCGCTTCGGCGAAATTCGGCGCCCCGAGCGGGACGATCATGAATTCCTGGATGTCGAGATTGTTGTCCGCGTGGGCGCCCCCGTTCACGACGTTCATGAGCGGCACGGGAAGGACCTTCGCGTTCGATCCGCCGAGGTAGCGGTAGAGCGGAAGGGCGTGCGCCTCGGCCGCCGCGCGGGCGCACGCCATCGAGACGCCGAGCAGCGCGTTCGCGCCGAGGTTCGTCTTGTTGGGCGTTCCGTCCAGCTCGATGAGGAGGCGGTCGATCGCGATCTGGTCCGCGGCGTCCTCGCCGACGAGCCTCGCCGCGATGAGGTCGTTCACGTTGAGCACGGCGCGCGCGACGCCCTTGCCGTGGAAACGCTTCGGATCCTTGTCGCGCAGCTCCAGCGCTTCGCGGGAGCCGGTCGAGGCGCCGGAAGGAACAGCCGCCCGGCCCATCGAGCCGTCCCGCAGGGCGATGTCCACCTCCAGGGTGGGCTGGCCTCGCGAATCGAGGATTTCCCGGGCGAAAATGGAGGCGATTTGAGTCATGTCGGAACGGACGCTAGGCGCTCAAGTCGTGTCCCGTCAAGGGAAAAGCCTTGACGGACCCCCGGGCCCGGCCTACGGTGCGGCGCCGTGGGGCGGGCCCGGGCCGGGAGCGCGCCAAGGTCCCCCCGGAGGCCCTCAGGATGTCGAAACCCCGCCACCCCCATCTACGTAGAGAGCATGACCATCCCGCGGGGGGTCCAGGTTAGATGGCCACCGACGAGCGGGAGTTGGTACGGCGGTGCCTCGCCAGGGACGAGCGGGCCTACCGTGAGCTGGTCCGGTCGTATCAGGGCCCGGTGATGAACCTGGCCTGGCGGATCACGGGAAGCGCGGACGACGCGGCGGAGGTCGCGCAAGAAACCTTCATCCGCGTTCTGCGCTCCCTGGCCTCCTACGATCCGGAACGGCCCCTTCGATCCTGGATTTTCAAGATCGCGTCGAACCTGTCGCTCGACGTGATCCGGCGCCGGAAGCGGCGGCCCGTGTCGTTCGAGGACCTCTCCGACGAGGACGGCCCGACGATCGAGGCGGTCGACCCGGGGCCCGGGCCGGACGAGGGGATGCGGCTCGAGTGGGCCTCCGAGCGGTTCGAGGCCCTTCTGGCGGACATGCCGGAGCACTACAGGGTGATCCTCCATCTGCGATACCGGGAGGAGCTCCCTTACGACGAGATCGCGGAAACGATGGGAATCCCGCTCGGCACGGTGAAGGTGAGACTCCACCGGGCCCACGAGATCCTGAGACGAAAGCTGACGGCACGAGGGACCACGACGTGAAAGCCAACTTGACCTGCGACGCCTGCGAACGCGAACTGGTGGCCTACGCCGACGGCGCGCTCCATGCCGCCGTCGCCAAGGTGCTGGAGCAGCATCTGGCGGGCTGCGCCCGCTGCCGGACCTCGCTCGAGCTCCATCGCGCCATCGCGCGGCGCCTCGCGACGCTTCCGGGGATTCCGGTCCCCGCGGGCCTCGAGAACCGCGTCATTCACGCCGTGACCGCGCCCGATCGCGCGAAGGCCTTCTGGGGCCGACTCGGCGCCGCGTCGCTCGCGGCGTCGTTCGCCGCCACCGTCGGGGCGCTCGTCTTCTGGCCGAAGATCGCGAAGGAGTGGGGACTTCCCGACCCGGCCTCGGCCCTGGTCCGCGCCCTCGACACGGGCGTGGAGGGCCTCGTCGCGATTCCGAAACGAATCGCGCTCGATCTCACGTTCTACGAGCCGATCGCGCGCCAGTTCCTGCGCTCGATGGAAGGGCTCGCCGCCATACCCCACGCCGTCGTCGTCTCGCTCCGCACTCCGGAAGCGCAGGCGACCGGCCTCGTGCTGTTGACCCTGGGGGTCGCGCTCTACCTCGTCCTGCGACCGTCCCGCCGCCGTGAAGGAGGGATCGGCCATGCGTGCCTGGCGCTCTGATTCGTGGAGTCGCATCGTGCGTGACCTGACGTCGTCCCGTTCGCTCTTCGGGACTCTCGCCCTCGTCGTCGCGCTCGCCGTGCCGCTCGCGTCGGGCATGGCGCAGACGAAGACGACCGTGAAGAGCACCGCCGACTCGTCCTCCGCGGACGAGAGCGGATTCAACGTCCGCGTCAGCGAGGACGCCTCCGGCGCCACCGTTCGCGTCGGCACGAAGACGGACGCCGCCGTCGAGCGCGCCATGAAGAAGGTGGAGAAGGCGGAGAAGGCGAGAGCGGTCATTCCCACGCCGCCGACGCCGCCCGACCTGCCGGAGCCGCCCGACTTCGACCACTCCGAGGGGAACGACCTCGTTCGCTTCGGGGAGGACATCACCATCCCCGAAGGGCGCGTCATCGAAGGGGACGTGGTGGCCGTGGGCGGATCGATCACGGTGCTCGGCCGCGTGAAGGGGGACGCCGTCTCCGTGGGCGGAACCGTTCACGTGAAGGGGAAGGGCGTCGTGGAAGGGGACGCGGTGAGCCTGGGCGGCGGCGTCCAGACGAGCGACAGCGCGAGCGTCGGCGGAAGCGACGTCTCCGTCGGGAAGTTCGACTTCGACCACATGAATCGCATGTGGCCCCTGATCGGCGCCATGGGGATGCTCGGCACCGGCGCGTGGCTGGTGAAGGTCCTCGTCGGCCTCGCGATCACGCTCTTCATCGGCTGGATCTCGCTTCTCCTGCTGCGCGAGCGGCTGGAGCACGCCGCGGGCGTGGTGCACGAGCGCTTCGGGAAGTCGTTCGCCATGGGGCTTCTCGGGTGGGTTCTCCTGGTGCTCGCCATCCCGGTCGGGATCCTCGCGCTCGTGCTGACGGGCGTGATCGCGATCGTGATCCTCTGCATCACGATCATCGGGATCCCGGTGGCCATCCTCCTCGTGGTGGCGCTGGTCCTCGGGATCATCGGCATCGTGGTCGGCGCGATCTACGCGGGCTTCCTCGGCTACCTGGCGGGAACGATGTTCCTCGGCCGGCGAATCCTCGGCGCGCGCGTGGCCACGAAGCCGCTCCTGGCGATCGCGGCGGGCGTCCTGCTGATCGCGGTGCTCCGCTTCGCGGGCGAGCTGATCAGCGCGCTCTCCTTCTTCGCCTTCCATCCGGTCGGGATGGCGTTCGGATTCGCCGCCGCGCTCCTCAGCTTCATCGTGGCGTCGGCGGGGCTGGGCGCTCTCATCAGCAGCCGGTTCGGGAAGGGGACGGGTCGCGTCTACGGCGGCTACTCGGCGAGCATGGGCGGGTCGTGGGGAGCCGCTCCGCCGCCTCCGCCTCCGCCTCCGCCACCGCCCGCGCCGGGGCCGGCGGGGCCGACCATGGCGCCGCCTCCGGACGGATCGTCGGACGCGCCGTAAGCGGTCGCGGAAGAACCGAAGGGAAGATCGAAGGGCGTGGTCGCCGGGAAGGCGGCCACGCCCTCAACGCTGCTGGAGGAGTCCGGGGACGAAACGGGGGCCCTTCACCAGCGCGCTCCGGTCGCCGAGCCCCGAGAGATTCACCGCCCACTCGAGAAGGTACGCGGGGAGCCCCCCGCCCTCTCCCGTCCCGCTGTCGCCGCCCGAGAGCCAATCCTCGATCTCGCCGAGATCGTCGGCCGAGAGCGGCTTGATCGTCACCTTCACCGAGACGTAGTGAGCCGCCGTGGAATCGAGCGTGGAGACGAGCGCCACGGGAAGGAGGCGCGCGGCGAAGAGCGTCGAACGGAGCGAATCGAGGTTCGCGACGCCTCGCGTCCGCGGCGGGTTCGAGCCCGAGCGGATGCGGAACGTCTTCGACCAGGGGTCGTAGGCCACCTTGTGCTCGCTCCGGTAGGCCACGATCAGCTTGTCGAACCAGAAGGCGCGCTTCTTCCAGAGTCCGACTTCGAACGTGACCGTGGCCGGCATGCCGCGAAGGAGCGGCTCCTCCAGCCGCGGCGTGAACGGGTTGTCGGCGTGGTAGGAGACGCAGACCGCGTCGCCGACCCGATCGATGGAGTCGACCTCGAGGCCCATGTCGTTGCCCGCCCGTGCCGCGCGGGGCGAGAGGAGCGACGCCGCGAGGATCGCCGTCGCCGCGAGGGCGAGCGCCCATGCGGGCGCCGGCGCGGCCGCGCGCGGAGTCCCGGCGCTCCGAGGGGCGCGGCGCGTCACTCCCACGAGCCTCCCAGCCGGACGCCGACGAGGAAGGGCGCGTCGCTCTTCTGGAGATTCCGCGCCAGGGTGACCATGGCGGGGCCCTCGGCGATGCGAATGCCGATGCCGCCGTCGAGCGAGGGGCGCGATTCCTTCCAGTCGTCCTTGCCGTAGAAGGCCGTGCCCCAGTCGACGAACGCGAGGGCGTGGAGATTCTTCCGGAAGAGGTACGAGTACTCGGCGTTCACCAGGTAGAACTGGTCGCCGCTCTGCGACTTGAACGGCTCGCCCCGAAGCGTTCCGATCCCGCCCAGGTCCCAGACCTTCTGCGCGGGGAGCGCTCCCGACCGCGTGGAGGCGGCGATGGCGCGCGCGCGGAATCCCTGGCCCGGGGCGAGGCGGTGGCGGATGTTTCCCTGGACGCGGATCCGGCCGTAGTCGAAGTCGCGCTCGATGGGCGCGCCCGCGCGCTCGTAGCGGACCTCGACGCGCGATCCCCCCTTCGCGGGAATCTTCGCGGGACCGACGCGCACGGCGCCCCAGACGAGCCCTTCCTCGCCTTCGTCGATGTCGGGATTCTCGCGGAAGAGATCGTCCACGCCCCAGACCGCGACGCGCGTCGTCACGTCGAGCCGGCGATGATCCTCGAGGTGCCCGCCGGCCGAGAACCCGGCGTCCCGCCCCGGCTCCACGGAGAGGTGTCCCTCGAATCCTTCGGCCTCATAGTAGTCGCGATAGTCCTTCCGCGAGAGGAACGCGAAGATCGTGTTCTCCGTTTCCCCCACGATCCAGGCGTCCTCGCTGGCCGTGCGCCGGTAGGCGCTCCCGCCGAGCGTGACGCGGCGGTGACGCCCGATCGGCACGTCCGCGCCGAACTCGGCGAGAAGGCGCTCGCGGGAGTAGGCGTAGGTCCCCTGGGCCCGAAGGAGGGGAAGCGGCGCGACCTCGTTCCGGACGTCCAACCCGAGCGTGAGGGCGGGCCCGTCGACGCGGTTGTAGCGGAGGTTGACGATGGGATTGGCGCGGTACTCCTCGGGGAGTCCCGTGGAGAGGGTCTCCCACTCGGCCGGTTGAGCGATCGGCGTCGGCGCGGTCACGGGCGCCGCGCTCGAATCGGAGGGCGCCGGCTCGGCCCGCAGGCCCGTCGGCGCGAGCAGGAGCGCGAGAATCGCGCCCGAGAGCCGAACGCGCGCGCTACGCACCCGCGGCGTCCCGCGTGAGCCCGTAGCGCTTGATCTTCCGGTGGAGGTAGCCGCGATCCATGCCGAGCCGCCGCGCGGCCTCGCTCACGTTCCAGTCGCACTGGCGGAGCGTGCCGAGGATGGTGTCGCGCTCCGCGCGATCGCGCGCCTGCTTGATCTCGCTCGGCGGACCCTCGTCGGAGTCGGGCGGCAGGACCTCCTCCACCTCCGTCGGCCCGATCGTTTCGCCGTCGGTCATGATGAGGAGCCGCTCGATCAGATTCTTGAGCTCCCGGATGTTCCCGGGCCAGCTGTAGGCGGAGAGCCGCTCCATCGCCTCGGGCGTGACCACCCGCTTCGGGCGTCCGTGCTCCACGCTCAGGCGGGCCAGGAAGTGCTCCGCCAGGAGCGGGACGTCGTCGCGCCGGGCGCGGAGCGGCGGAAGATGGATCGGGACGACGTTCAGCCGGTAGAAGAGGTCCTCGCGGAACTTTCCGCTCTGGATCTCGGAGGCGAGGTCCTTGTTGGTGGCCGAGATGATGCGCGCGTCGACCGAGATCGTCTTCGTGGCGCCGAGCCGCTCGATCTCGCCCGTCTCGATGGCGCGCAGGAATTTCGCCTGCGTCTCGAGGCTCATGTCGCCGACCTCGTCGAGGAAGAGCGTCCCGCCGTCGGAGGCCTCCAGCCGGCCGCGTTTCAGCGCCGCGGCGCCGGTGAAGGCGCCCTTCTCGTAGCCGAAGAGCTCGCTCTCGACGAGATCCTTGGGAAGCGCGGCGCAGTTCATCTTCTCGAACGGCCCGCGCGCGCGGCCGCTCAGGCGGTGGATGGCGCGGGCCACGAGCTCCTTTCCGGAGCCGCTCTCGCCCGTCACGAGCACCTTCGCGTCGGTCTTCGCCACCTTCGCGATCTCGGCGCGAATCTGCTCGATCGCCTTGCTCTTCCCGATCATCTCGTCGGCGCCGCCGACGCGCTCCCGCAGGCGCTCGTTCTCGCGGCGAAGCGCGCGCAGCTCGAGCGCCCGCTCCGCGGTCACCTGGAGACGCTCCGGCCCGAACGGCTTCTCGAGGAAGTCGGCCGCGCCGAGGCGGATCGCCTTCACCGCCTCCTCGATCGTGCCGTGGCCCGAGAGGAGAACGACGGGGAGATCGGGGACGGCGGCCTTCGCCGACTCGAGGAGCGCGAGGCCGTCCTTCCCGGGCAGGCGGAGATCGGTCATGAGGAGATCGACCCGTTCGCTCGCCAGGATCCGCTCGGCGTCCTCCGCGTTCGTGGCGGTGAGGACGTCGTAGTGGCGCTTCAGGGCTCCGGCGATCTCGAGGAGGATCGAGGGCTCGTCGTCGACCACGAGGATGCGAACCTTCGGCGAACCGCTCATCGGGCGCTCTCTCCCATCACGTCGTTCCCTTCCTGGGCTCCCCGGGGAGCGTCACGACGGCGCGCGTCCCTTCGCCGGGGCTGGAGACGAGTTCGAATCGGCCGCCATGCTGCTCCACGATCCGTTGAACCAGCGTGAGGCCGAGTCCGCTCCCGCTCGATTTCGTGGTGAAGCCGGGGTGCCCGGCGCGCTCGAGCGTCGCGGGGTCCATGCCGGGCCCCGAGTCGGAGACTTCGAGCGTCACCGCGCCCGCCTCGCCGCGGCGCACGCGAAGCGTGACGACCCCCCGGCCGCCCATCGCCTCGAGCGCGTTCTTGATCAGGTTCACGAGTACGCGCTGGATCTGGCCGGGATCGGCCCAGGCTACGGGAAGGCCCGCCTCCGTCTCAACGCGGAATTCGGCCGGCGAGGATCCGCGGTAGAGCCGCGCCGCGTCCTCGACCAGCGCGGCGACGTCGCACGCCTGCGGTTTCGGCTCGGGGAGCTGCGCCACGGAGGAGAACGCGGTGGCGAATTCCTGGAGCGATCGCACCTCGCGAAGGATGGAGTCGGCGTTCTCGCGCACGACCTCGGCGCGCGGTCCCTCGCTCCGCTTCGACTCCTCCTGGAGCCGCTGCAGGGCGAACTGGATCGGCGTGAGGGGGTTTCGGATCTCGTGCGCCACGGCCCGCGCCACCTCGCGCCACGCCGCGAGCCGCTCCGCTCGGAGGAGCGCGCGGCGCGACGACTGGATCTCCTCCACCATCCGGTTGAAGGCGCGCCCCAGGTAGCGGACCTCGGAGGTGCCGCCCGGCGCCACGCGGTGATCGAGGTCGCCCTCCGTCACGCGCTCCATCCCCGAGCGGAGCTGGAGGACGGGGCGCGCGATGCCCCGCGAGACGGCCACGGCGAGAAGGAAGGAGACGAGCCCGAGGATCACGGTCCAGAGCGCGGCGAAGATCCAGAGCCCGCGCTGCGAAAGCGAGGTGTAGACGCCCAGGCGGCGATACATCGTGAGGTTCTTCTGGAGCGCCTCGATCTCCGACGACACCTCGGGATCGAGCTGATAGCCCGCCAGGAGCACGTGCGTCTCGCCGAGCCCGACGACGCCGCTCACCTGGCGCGGCACGTCTTCCCCCGAGACGATCCCCCCCTCCTCGCGCGCGCCGATCAACGCCTCCTTGTCGGGCGTGGGGAGCGTGATGCGCGGGCCGAGCCGGGCGCCGAAGAGCCGTTTCGCCGTTTCGCCGCTCACGTCGTAGAGGCAGATGTAGTCGAGGCCGCGGTTCCGCGCCTCGTCGCGGAGATACCGCTCGAGCGCGGGGAACTTCTTCTCCTGGAAGAGGCGCGACGTCTCCGTGTCGAGCGTCAGGACCTCGAGGTGCTGGCGGGCATCGCTTCCGAGCCGCACGATGCCCTGGCGGATCACCTCCAGCGACTGGCCGAGCGCGCGCTCCGTTTCGGGATTTCGAAGCGCCGCGAGACTCTTCGCGAGGTACTGCGTGACCGCGAAGGTGAGCCCGAGGCTCGGAATGAGCGCGACGAGGAAGAAGAGGGCGAGGAGGCGGGCCCGCAGCGTGCGGAACATCGCGCCCCGGGCCCCTAGCGGGGCTCTACCTGCTCCAGACCGGCCAGCTGCCCGCAGGCGGCGCCGATGTCGACTCCCTGGCTGTAGCGCACGGTCACGGCCGCCACGCGAGGCGCCAGGTGATCGACGAAGCGCTGAATCCGCTCGGCGGAGGGGCGCTTGAATTTGCCGGGCCCGATCGGGTTGTAGGGGATGAGATTGATCTTGCAGGGAATTTGCCCGACGAGACGCACCAGCTTCGAGGCGTGGCCGACCGAGTCGTTGATCTCCTCGATGAGGATGTACTCGAACGTGACGCGCCGCCCCGTCGCCTCGACATGGTGCGTGACGGCCTTCATGAGCTGCGCGAGCGGGAAGGTCCGGTTGATCGGCATCAGCTTGGAGCGCGCGTCGTCGGTGGCGGCGTGGAGCGAGATGGCCAGGCGGTAGCGATGCCCCTCGTCGGCGAGGCGGTAGATCTGGGGCACGAGGCCGACCGTCGAGATGGTGATCCGCTTCGGCGAGAGGCCGATTCCGATCGGGGCCGGCTCCGTGAGAAGGGCGAGGGCCCGGATGACGGCGTCGTAGTTCTCGAGCGGCTCGCCCATCCCCATCATCACGACGTTGAAATCGTCGATGCCGGGCGGGAGTTCGCGGCGGAGGCGGAGGGCCTGCTCGAGGATCTCGCCGGTGTTCAGGTTCCGGCCGCGCCCCATTCGCCCCGTGGCGCAGAAGCGGCAGGCGAAGCCGCAGCCGTGCTGCGAGGAGAGACAGAAGGTGTAGCGCTTCGGCGTCGACATGAAGACCGACTCCACGATTCCGCCCCCCTCGATGCGGAGAGCGAGCTTTCGCGTCTTTCGGTCGGGGGTCTCGCGGCGGGCCGTCTCGCGGAGCGAGCCGATGCGGTAGTGCTCGGCCAGCTTCGATCGGAGCGCCCCGGGAAGATTCGTCATCGCGGCGAAGTCGCGCGCGCCGCGCGCGTAGATCCACTCGGCGACCTGCCGCCCGCGATACGGCTTCTCGCCGAGGGCAAGCAGAGTCCGTTCCAACTCCTCGACCGTGAGGCCGACTAGATCGTCCCGCGAGTCGGTCGGAGCGGCTCCACTCGAGGGGCCGCCATTTTGCGACAGGATAATGGGTTCCGGCTTTACAGGCATTTGACCCCTATGCTACGTTCCGGGTGTTCCCGCCGTCAACCAACGGCTGACGGCGCTCCTCCCCGCGTGAGAGGGCTCGAGCCACGACCGCTCCTACGGAGAGCACCGTCCGCATCGGCGCCGTCGACATCGGCACCAACTCGGTTCGCCTTCTGGTGGCCGATGTCGATTCCCAGCATCGACTTAGGACCGCCCACCGGATGGGCGAGATATCCCGCCTCGGCGAGGGCCTGGACCGAACCGGCGTCATCGACGAAGCCGCGGTCGCCCGAACGCTCGACTGCCTGGAGCGCTTCGTCCAGGAGGCCGAGTACAGCGGCGCGAGCCACATTCGCGTCGCCGGGACCAGCGCCCTCCGCTCCGCCACCAACGGCCCCACCGTCGCCGAGCGCTTCTCGGACCGCATCGGCTACCCCGTCGAAATCCTCACCGGCGAGGAGGAGGCCCGCCTCGTCTTCCTGGCGGTCTCGAGCGGCCTCGCCGGAAAGAGCGGCGCCACGGTCGTCGTCGACATCGGGGGCGGGAGCACCGAGGTCATCGTCGGTTCGGGGGAAGAGGGGCGGGAGCTGATCAGCCTCCAGCTTGGATGCGTCCACCTGACCGAGCGGCTCGTCCGGAACGATCCGCCCCTCCCCGAGGAATTGGCCGCCGTAAGGGACTTAGTACGAACCACATACGCGGAACGCCTGGCCGACTTCGGGGCCGGCCCCGTGGAGCGGGCCGTCGGCGTGGGAGGAACCGTCACGGCGTTCGGAGCCCTCGACATGGGGCTCGTGAAATACGACCCCTCCCGCATCGAAAACCACTTCATCAGCCGGGATCGGATCTTCGCCATCGAGCAAGAACTCTGTTCGACCCCGCTCGATCGACGCCGAGAGCTGCCGGGCGTGAGCCGCGGCCGAGCCGACATCATCCCGGCCGGCTCGGTCATCCTCTCCGAGTTCGTCTCCCGGTTTCCGGTGGGCGGCATCTTCGTCTCCACCCGGGGTCTTCGATACGGACTGGTCCTGAGCGAAGCCAGGCGGGCGCTACCCCGCTGAATCGGGCCGTCGGGGGAGGCCGCCCAGCCCCGGAAAGTGCGGGGAAATGGAGATTTACCCCTCTCGCCCCTTGACACTTCCGCTAACTCGTCGTATAGTACTCGACTAGCGGAATCGTTCGCGTCCGGACGACCATCCCTCTCACATGGGATGTCCCTCCAAGGATCTCGGACTCTCGTCCAAGATCTCGTCGCCCGCTTGCGAACGTTCCGTCACTCAGGAACGGGAATCGACGGATATGCCGGCGTCGATTCACCGACAAGGAGCAAGGAATGAGGATCCGAGTTCCACGACGCATCCTGCTGATGGGCATCGCCCTCGCCCTGCTCTGCGCTCTTCCGGCGGTCACGCCCTCTTCCTCCGACGCAAAACCTTTCGGTTGGGATCCGACGCCCATCGGCGACAGCCCGAATCCGCCTCCCAGCGGTGACGGGGACGGAACCATCGTGAAGGCTCGCTACATCGGTGGAACGACCTACGACTCGGCCAGCAAGACGACCGTGTCGGTGACCAGCCAGCGGACGTGGAGCATCTGGAGGACGTACCTGTCGCTGGTGCGCAGGGGCATCGGGATTCGCTGGATCGGCTACTAGTCCGTCGAACGTTTCGGCGAACGTAGGTCCCGCGGCCTGGCGTCGCAGCATCGATCATGAGGGCCGGAAATGGACGGAATCGTCCCCAAGGACCGCGCACATAGCCCCTCGAGGGATTCCGCGAAGTTCGCGCCGCGGGTGGAGACGTCTCCACCCGCGGTCGCGGACGAGCGGGCGCAGGAGCTCGGCGACCTCTACTTCGCCGCCGAGAATTTCCCGGTGGCTCTCGAGTACTACCGTCGCGCGCTCGACTTCGAAGCGGGCCGCGCGGATTCGGCGAAGCGCGAGGTCATGCTTCGCGTCGGCTTCCGGATCGTCGAGTGCCTGCGGCACCGCGGCGATCTGACCGGAGCCGTCGACGCCCTTCACGATCTCCACCGGCGGCTCCGCCCGCAAGTCACGAGAGAGCAGGTCGGCCGCCTCTCCGTCAGTCTCGCGATGGTGCTTCAGGACCGCGGCGAGTACCGCGCGGCCTATCGCGCGGCCGGCCTCGGCTACCGCCTCCTCCGCGACACCAACCACCATCTCGATCTCGGTCGCGCCGAAGTCGTGCTCGGCCTCGTGGCGCTCCGCACCGGAGACGGCGAGACCGCGCGCGAGCACTTCGAGAGCAGCATCGCGACCTTCCGCCGCGCCGGCTATCCCGCCGGCATGATGGCGGCCTACAACAACCTCGCGCTCGTGCACAAGAATCAGTGCCGGTTCAAGGAAGCGTCGCGCTTCCTCGAGCAGGGACTGCGCATCGGCGAGCGCGCCGGGTTCTTCCTCGACTCGGCCACCTTCCTCCACAACCTCGGCATCGTCCACGAGAAGCTGGGCGAGCTCGACCTGGCCGAGGAGCACTATCAGCGCGCGCTGAACGTCTACACCGAGATGGGCTATCAGCCCGGCCGCGCCCGCTCCACCAACTGCCTCGGAATCATCCGCCGCCGCCGCCGCGATTTCACGCACGCGCTCACGCTGAGCCGCGAGGCGCTCACGATCGCGGAGGAGCGCGGCTACGCCCGCGAGCGGGTGGTCATCCAGGAGGCGATCGGCGACGTCTACGCCGAGCGGGGCGAACTCGACCTGGCGCGGCGCGCCTACGACACGACCTACGCCCTCTCCGAGCAGATCGCCCCCGAATCGGACCTCACGGTGCAGGTGGTCCGGCGTCTGGGCGACCTCGAGCTCGCGGCGGGAAATCTGGACGCGGCCACTCGCTACGCGGAGCGGACACTCGACCTGGCGCGCCGGCTGCGCGATCGCTACGAGGAAGGGTGCGGGCTCCGCCTCTACGGGCTCGTCCGCGCGGAAGCGGGCGATCTCGAAGGGGCCGCCGCCGCGTTGAGCGAGGCCGGGGAACTCCTCGGGACGCTCGGCATTCGCTACGAGCTGGCTCGGCTTCAGATCGCCGCCGGCATTTCGTGGCGCCGCCGCGCCCGCCGCGGCAAGTCGCGCGGCGTGCTCGACCAGTCGGTCGCGTTCCTGCGCCGCGCGGTCGCGAGTTTCGAAGGGCTCGCCGTTCCGGCCTGGACCTCTCGCGCGCTCCTCGAGCTGGCGCGAAGCGAACTGCTCCGCGGCCTCGTCGACGAAGCCGTCATCCACGTCGACCATGCTTCCTCGCTCGTCTCCGGCGAAGAGGATCCCGCGTTCGCGCGCGAGATCGACGACTTCCGGGGCGAGATCGAGCGTGGCCTGATCGAAGGGACCTCGGCGTCGAGCAACGAATTCGCGGCCTTCGACGAAGTGCGCGGCGTGCTGCGCCGCGGCGAGGCCGACGTGGCCGTGCAGGACGTCCTCTCCGTGGTGGCCCGCCGGACGAACGCGACGCGAGGCTTCGTCTCCGCGCCATCCGCCGCGGGTCCGCTCGAGGTCGTGGCGGCGCTCGGCATCGCCGCGCGTTCGGCCCAGGAGCTCCTGGCCGAGGTCGATCGCCGTGTCGGAACGGCCCGCCTCGCGGGCGCGCCGCTGGTGACGAGCCGCGCCGGCGCCGACGAGCGATTCCGCGATCTTCCGGCCTCCGCCCACATCGGTGCGAAGACCACCATCGCCATCGTGCCGCTCCCGCTTCCGTCGGGCCAGCCCGGGTTCCTCTATCTCGACCGGAGCGAGGACGGCCCGTACGGCGCGTTCAAGCAGCGCGAGATCAACCTCATGGCCGTCCTCGCGAACAACGTGGCGATGGCCATCCTCGAGCTCCAGCGCCAGAAGCTGGCGAACGAGAACAGCGCGCTCCGCGGACGGCTCCTCGGGTCGGCCAACAGTCACGGCATCGTGACGCGGAGCCCCGAGCTCCTCGAGATTCTCTCGCTCCTCGACCGGGTCGGGCCGACCGACGCCACGATTCTCATCGAGGGCGAGACCGGAAGCGGCAAGGGTCTCCTGGCGCGAGCCATCCACGCTTCGAGCAACCGGACGGTGAAGCCTCTCATCACCGTGAATTGCGCCGCGCTTCCCGAGCACCTCCTGGAGAGCGAGCTCTTCGGGCACGTGCAGGGAGCCTTCACCGGAGCCGTGCGCGACAAGGTGGGGCTCTTCGTCGAGGCGAACGGCGGGACCATCTTCCTCGACGAGGTCGACAAGACCTCGATCACGATCCAGGGGAAGCTCCTCCAGGTCCTCGACACCAAGGAGGTGCGGCCCGTGGGCGGCAATCGCGCCACCAAGGTCGACGTGAGGGTGCTCTGCGCCACCAACGTGAACTTGAAGGCGCGGATCGCGCGCGGCGAGTTCCTGGAAGACCTCTACTACCGCCTGAACGACATCTGCTTCCGCGTGCCGCCGCTTCGCGAGCGGCCCGAGGACGTTCCGCTCCTGGTGGAGCACTACTCGCGGCGCTACGCGGCCGAGATGGGGAAGGACATCCGCGGAATCGATCCCGAGCTGATCGGGACGTTCGCCGGGCTCCCCTGGCGGGGCAATGTCCGTGAGCTGGAGAAGGTCGTGAAGCGAATGGTCGTCATGGCGAACGACGGCGACTCGATGGCCCTCCGGCTCGCGCCGAAGGAACTCCTGAAGGTGGAGGAGGAAGCCTCCGAGGGGCCGTCGAGCCTTCGCGCCGAAGTCGCCAAGGTCGAGCGCCGACTCATCTCCCAGGCGCTCGAGCGCCACAATTGGAACAAGCTCCAGGCGGCGAAGGAGCTTTCCCTCAGCTATCCGACGCTCTTGCAGAAGATCAAGATCTTCAGACTCGATCGGCGGTCGGTAACCCGGCAACGAGCTTAAGAAGTTTATATAAAAGGATTTTATACACCTAAGCCCATGCAATGCATGGGCTTTCGTATTTGGACCCGATCTTCTAGCAAGTTCTTATCAAAACAAGTGTCAACGGAAGCCACCCGGTGCCCGGTTTCGAGGTCAGGTTTGGAGACCGTAACGAACGTTTTTCCAACCTGTTACAGGCCAAATTCTAGCCCATTTCACTTTGCCCGAAAGATGGCACGTCGGATGCATTTGCTAAGTCGACGGAGGGGGGGACCTCCAACGAGCCCGCAGGTCCAGCCAGCGTTGGGCCATGAGTTAGCGGCCAGAAAGAGCACCGGCCTCTTTCGAAGACGCGTAACTCGACAGGAGCTGGCAGGACCGGGGCTCAATTTTTTCGAGAACGGCTAGTGGGCGGACACTTGGCTCGCTACCCTGGAAATAGCGGGATAGCCCTCATCGGCTATCCCGTTTTGCTTTTCCTGGAGCCCGGCGCGCTTCCCCGGCGTTCGTATTCCTCGTTCCCGGCCTGACTAAACCTGTGCCTCCCCCGTCACACTGTTCGATCGGTCACACCATCCACGTCCCTCCGCGCCAAATTTCCCATACCCGCAACACTCTGTGAATGAGGCGCTTACTAGATCCGCTTCGCCGCCCCATCCGTTGGCACACGCGTTGCCCTGAACCTCTTCCGTGAACTGGAGATTCGACCACGACCGAGGGAGGGCACGAGCCATGTGGAACCTGCGAAGAATCTTGAGTCTTGGGGGCGCGAATCGAGGCGCGGCGCTCTTCGGCGTCGCGGCGTTCGCCATCCTCGCCATGACCGTCGGGTGCGACGACAACAACAACCAGGTCGTCGCGGTCGATGCCGTCCCCTTCACGGTGGACGGGGTCTACAGCGTGACCGGCGATCACGAGGTGACGGTCTACTGGCGCCCCAATCAGGAACTCGACATCTCCTACTACAAGGTCTACCGGAACAACGCTCCCACCGGCACCTTCACGCTGGTCGGGTCGTCGCCGGGAACGAGCTTCGTCGACGCCACCGTCACGAACGGGGTCACCTACTACTACGCCGTCGCCGCCGTCGACAACGCCGGCCAGGAGAGCGCCGAGCTCTCCTACGAGAACGTCTTCGACACGCCGCGGCCCGAAGGGTTCAACGCTCTCATCACGAACGCGCTCGTGAACGACGCCGTCAGCGGCTGGGACTTCTCGGCCTTCACGCCGCGAACGTCTCTCGATGCCCGGACCGATATCTGGTATGAAGCGTCGAACGGCCACTACCTGGTCTATACGCCGACCGACACCCAGATCCAGGACGCCGGCTACGTGGCGCTCCGCGACGTCGACTACGGTCCCCCGTCGGGCTGGTCGGCGGACGGCGTGGTGGAAGCGATCGTGGGGCACTCGTACATCGTGCTCACGCGGGACGGCAATTACGCGAAATTCGAGGTCGTCGCCCGTGGGACGGACAGCGTGACCTTCGACTGGGCCTACCAGGTCGATACGGGGAATCCGGAATTGGCTCGGGGGGTGAAGCGATGAAACGAATCCGTACGATGCCGGTGGCGGCGCCTCGCGCCGCCCTGGCGTCCGGATTCCTGGCGCTCGCGCTCGCCGCGCTCGCCGCGGTCTTCGCGCCGGCGCCGGCCGGGGCGGCCGAGAAGGTCCCCTCGTCCCAGAACCGTCCCTCGGTGGACGTCTGGATCAACAAGGAAGAGGGGGGCGTCTTCACCTCCGGGGAGCGGATGCAGGTCTTCTTCCGCTCCAGCCAGGACGCCTACGTCCTCATCTACAACATCGACACGGAAGGCTACATCCATCTGATCTACCCCTTCCGCCCCGACGATCCCATGCTGGTCCGGGGGGGCGAGACCTATCGCGTTCCGTCGCGCCACGACCCGTACGACCTGGTGGCCGAAGGCCCCGTCGGGATGGAGTACGTCGTGGCCATCGCGAGCCCTCTGCCGTTCCAAAATCTCCCGTGGTATCTGGCGCCCGGCTCCGTCCAAGACTCGCGCGACCGGACGGACGCCGCCGCGGAGGGCGAGCGGGACGACCTCGACCAGGGTGTCATCGTGGGCGATCCGTACGTCGGGATGGAGAATCTTCATCGCCGCATCGTGCCTCCCGAACGGGACGATCAGGTGGCGACGGACAATACGTTTTTCTACATCGAGCGACGCGTGGAGTATCCGCGTTATGTCTGCGCCGACTGCCATCACCGAACGTACTGGTTCGATCCTTACGTCGACTACTGCAGCGTCGTGGAGATTCGGATCGACGCCACGTGGGCCCGCTACGCGCCCGTCTACTACGGATACGGGCCGGCGCGGCCGCGCTACTACTATCAGATGCGCCCGAGCGCGCCCTCGCGCTACCAGGGGTGGAAGGAGCGCTGGTCCTCGCTCGACGGCAACTCCACGCTGCGCCAACGCTTCGTGCTGGAGCGGGAGGCGGGAGCGCAACGCGTGCGGAGCGGAACCGCGCGGCGCCAGGCGCCGCCCGAGTTCAAGGATCTCCGACGCTATCGCCCCGGCCGGTTCTGGAAGGGGCGCGACCAGGTGATTCCGCTCCGCGAAACGCGCGAGAAGGATGCTCAGAGCCAGGCGCGTGACCGAAGGGCGCAGCCTCAGACTCAGCCCCCCGTCGCGCGGGAGCAGGATCGGAGGGCCGAGCAGAATCGGCGGAACGAGCTGGATCGGAGGGCCGAGCAGAATCGGCGGAACGAGCAGGATCGCCAGCGCCAGGCCGAGGAGCGGCGGAAGCCCCCGGTGGAGAAGAAGTCCGAGGAGCAGAAGCCGCCGGAAGCGCGAGAGCGCAAAGAGCCGCCGAAGTCCGAGCCGCGGGGCCGTGTCGAGGAGCGAGGCAGGTCCGAGGAAAAGGGGCGCTCGGAGTTCCGGTCCGAGCCGCAGAAGCAGCGCCCCCCGTCGTCCCAGGAGCAGGAGCGGGAATCCCGCGGGCGCGGACGGTAAGGCGCGGCCCGAAGCCGGAGCCGATCGCATCGCGTTGACGGGCGAAGGAGCGCGCGGATACACTCTCCGAGTGCGATTCCGCGCGCTCCGCTTCGTTTCCATCGCCCTGGCCGTAGCCTTCGCCGCCCATCTCGGGGCCGAATCGATCGTTTCCCGCGCGCTCGCCGCCGAGCCCGTGCCTCCCGTCCCGATGAAGAAGGGGGCGGTCGCGCCCCAGGAGGGCTTCTCCCGGAATCCGAAGGGGGCGCCCGTCTTCATCCCGGGGACCAGCATCCCGCGGGCGCCGCTGGCGTCCCGGGCGACCCACGACATCCTCGCCATTCGCGTCGCCTTCTCCGACACGCCGATCGATTCGAGCACCGCCTACTACGACCGGCTCCTCTTCTTCATGAATCAGTACTGGAGCCAGGCCACCGGCGGACTCCACGTCCTGAACGCCACGCTCGTCGACTCGGTCTTCACCCTTCCGCAGCCGATGAGCTACTACGGCGACGACAGCCGATTCCAAGAGCGACTGGTCTTCCTGGTCCGCGACCTCGTCGCGGTGGCCGACCCGGTCGTCGACTTCCGCAACAAGGAGCTGATCCTCTTCCACGCGGGACTGGGACAGGAGGCCGACGTCCTCGACAACAGCCGCGAGCAGATCTGGTCGGCGTTCGTGACCCCCGAGGACTTCGAGACGATCCTCCCCGACCCGAGCGGGCTCCCGGGGATCCCGACCAACGACGAGATCTCGCCGGGGGTTCCGTGGCGCGTCAAGGAAGTCACGGAGCTTCCGGAAGCGGAATCGCAGGACGGCTACATCTTCGGCATGACCGGCGTCACCTGCCACGAGTACGGGCATCAGCTCGGGCTTCCCGATCTCTACGACACGACGTCCGACGTGAACGGAAACAATCAGGGGCTCGCCGGGTGGGACATCATGGCGGGAGGGGTCTGGAACGGGAACGGCTTCGTCCCCGCCTATCCTTCGGCGTGGTCGCGGCAGTGGATCGGCGCCCTCGCGCCGCAGCGGCTTCTCTCGGACGGCTCGCTCTCGCTCGGACGGCTCTCGCCGCCGGTCGCCGGATTCCAGCGCTCCATGCTCATCCCGCAAACCCAGAGCGAGTACCTCCTGCTCGAGAACCGCGATCAGGACCCGAACGGGAACGGCAAGTTCGACTGGGACGACACGAACGCCGACGGCCTCTTCGATTTCTACACGGACAGCTACGACGGCGCCGAGTTCGACTTCTATCTCCCCGGCGAAGGAACGGGCTCGGGGATGACGATCTACCACGTCGACGACTCGAAGGTGGTGGCGGGGCTCGCCTCGAACACCGTGAACGGCGACACGCAGCGGAAGGGGGTCGACATCGTGGAGGCCGACGGCATCCAGGATCTCGACCAGCCGCCGACCGATCTGACCTCGGGAAGTCCGAACGACGTCTTCCGGGCGGGGGGGCGTGACGCGCTCACCCCCGACACGAATCCCTCGACCGACGCGTACGGCCCGCTCCGCTCCGGCATCTCGATCACCAACATCGGCGCGGCCGACAGCGTGATGACCTTCGACGTGGCGTTCGAGCGGAATCGCTCCGGCTTCCCGAAACTCCTGAACGGGCGGCTCATCGTCGGCCCCACCCTCGCCGCGGACTTCGACGGCGACGGCATCGCCGAACTCTTCGTCCCCACGAGGCGAACCAACAACCCCGGCGACCTCTTCGTCTTCGAGCCGAACGGCACCGACTACCTGGACGGCGACGCCACGCCGACCCCGTTCGCGGCCGTCCCGTCGCCCCTCACGGGGAGCGTCGTGGTCGGCGACATCGACGGTGTCGCGGGGAACGAGGTCGTCTTCCAGACCTTGAACGGCGCGATCTACGCGTTTCACGCGGACGGAAGCGAGGTGGCCGACGGCGACAACAACCCGGGGACGGTCGGCGTGCTCACGGGCGGCGGCGGACTGCCGACGCATGGGCAGCCGATTCTGGTCGATCTCGATCTGGTTCCCGGAATGGAGATCGTCGTCGGGACGAGCGCCTCGCCGATCGGCGGCTCCACGCTCATCGCCGTGAAGGTCTCCGGCGGCGTGGTGTCGACGTACACGATTCCGATGTGCGGCTCGACCGAAGCGCCCCCCGCCGCGGCCGACCTGAACGGCGATGGATTCCCCGAAGTCGTCGTGGCCAACGCCCAGAGCGCTCCGGGCGACATCGCGGAGCTGAACCGGAGCGGCATCTCCGTCGTCAACTGGGAGACCTTCACCGACCCGGAACTGCTGCGCGACGCCGATCTCGCGCCGCAATACCTGGCCAAGTCCGCGGGCAACTACGGCCCTCCGACCCTCGTGAATCTGGACCGGAGCGCCGACGGGACGTACGAAGCGTTGATGGCCGACAAGTTCGGCGCCTTCCATGCCTTCCACTTCGATCTCGCGACGCATATTCCGGGCACCTACCCGAACGAGTACGTCACGTCGCATGAAATGACCGGCTGGCCGCAGACCCTCACCTCCATCGGGCGCGCCACCGAAGTCTCGGCCGCGGATCTGGAGGGGGACGGCTATCCCGAGCTCTTCCAGACCGGCGAAGACTGCCGCGTCGCGTCGTTCCACTGGAACGGGGCGCCTCGCTCGGGCTTCCCGGTGAAGGCGGGAGATCCCCTCGCGCCGGCCGACAGCGCGGGGCTCTGGGCCCCTTACGTGGCCGACGTGGACAACGACGGGAAGCTCGACGTGATCGCCATTCTTCCCGACGGCCGGCGCCTCGCCTACCACAGCGACGGATCGCCGGTGCCCTCCTTCGGCGAGCTCGGAAGCACGGGCCTGTCGGCCCCGCCGATCCTGGCCGATCTGGACGGGGACGGCCTGGCCGAGTGGGTGGAGACGTTCGACCTCTCGAACCAGTGCGCCGTCGTGGTGCGCAACACCGCCATCCCGGTGCGCCCCGCGACCGGCAACTCGGTCGGAAGCCTGGCCTGGAACCAGTGGCGAACGGGCGCGACCCGAAACGCCGCGATCGACCTGCAGGGGACGGTCGCTCCGAGCGGGACCCAGATCCTCTCGGAGGTGTACGCTTATCCGAATCCCGCGAGCGGGGGGACCACCACGATCCACTATCGGCTGAGCGGTCCCGCCGATCAGGTGAAGGTCTCGATCTACGATCCGAGCGGAGCGATCGTGGCCGAGCCCCCCGTGGGGGACGCCGACCGGGCCGGCTCGGCCGAGCACGCGGTGCTCTGGAACCACGCCGCCATGTCGAGCGGCGTCTATGTTTGCCGTGTCGAAGTGAGCTCACCCTCCGGAACCGAAGTGAAGCTGACGAGGCTGGCGGTGCTGCGTTGACCGCGCCGCCGCGCTTTCGTTCCGGAGTCGCCCAGCAAGAGGAGAAACCGATGCAGCGCGCCAACCGAACGTTCGCTCTCACGCTCCCGATACCGATCGGGGCGGCCCTCGCCCTCGCGGCGCTCCTTTCGCTCGGAGCCGGCCGCGCGCTCGCTTCGACCGGAGAAGCGGGATTCGCGTTCCTCAAGATCGGCGTCGGCGCGCGAGCCATGGCGCTCGGGAGCGCGTACGTCGCGGTCGCCGACGACCCGACGGCGCTCCACTGGAATCCGGCCGGACTCGCCTCGTCGCGCGAGGGCGTGAACGTCACGGCCATGCACAACGAGTGGATCGCGGACTTCCGCCAGGAGTACGCGGCGGCCACGGTTCCCGCGGGGCCGGGGACGCTCGGCGCCTCCTTCACCGGCTTCTACATGGCGGACGAGATGGAGCGCCGAGACGAGACCGGCACCCTGACGGGCCACTTCGGCTTCAACGACGTCGCGGCCACGCTCGGCTACGGCCTGCAGGTGGCGAAGGGCGCCGACGCGGGGCTCTCGATCCGCTACGTCCGCGAGCTGATCGCCGACGAGAGCGCGACCTCGTTCGCGTTCGATTTCGGCGGGCGCTACAAGGTGAGCGACACCGGGCTCTCGCTCGGCGCGGCGGTGCAGAACGT
>DASTKG010000090.1:0-2905 GCA_035716005.1 Candidatus Eiseniibacteriota bacterium | reverse complement strand
CCCTGCCGGATGAAGTGGTCCACGATGTGATTGATGGGCGACGGATTCGAGAGATCGCGCAGCGGGTAGAAGGGAGGGATGTGGAGCAGGCTGTCGAGCAAGGAGAAGAACGCGCCGCCCACGACCGGGATTCCCTTGACGCGGGAGAGTCCGTCGTAGGACCACATCAGACGCCGCCAGAACTCCGCTTCGTCGGGGTCGGTGGTTTCGGGGCTGCCCGCGGTGAGGACGCCGCCCTCGGCGAGATCGCGCAGCGGGTGGGCCGCGCGCTGGTGTCCGAACCCCATGTCGGCGGTCACGACCCAGGCGCGAAGGCGAGCGAGTCCCGAGGTCATCGTGTGGCCTAGCCGGCCGCCTCCCGCGAGGCCACGTGCGCGTGGCGCGCGATCGTACGCCACGCGCCGTTCTCGAGCCGCCAGACGTTCGTGAAGCGGCGCCGCGAGATCGCGCCGTCGGGGGGATCGGCCACGGTGTCTCGTCCCATGACGATCGCGACATCGCCATGGCGAGTCATCGTTTCGATCTCGATCTCGTACGCCGTGTGCCGGATGCGCCCGGCCTGGAGCAGGTCGAGCACCTCCCGCTTCGCGAGCACCTTCTGAAGCGGCGAGTTCACGACCAGGCCGTCGGCCCAGAGGCGGCTCAAGGTTTGCACGTCCGCGGCGAGGAAGGCGATGCGGCCCTCTTCCTCGAGCGCGCGGATGTCGCGCTCCCAGGTGGTGGCGGATTCCGGTGATCCAGTCTTGTCGATCATGCGCTGTCTCCTATCGCCTAAACCCGCGCCAGCTCCGCCATCGCCTCCTGCCGCGTCGCGCGCGCGATCATCAGCGCCTCGCGGGCCCTGACGACGAGAACTCGGCCCGCGGAACCATCCGCGGAGATATCGGCGTCGGGCTCGCCCGCGGCGTTTCGTTCGGCATCCATCCGGAGCCCCAAGCATTCGAGCCCCTCGCAAATCGAGGCCCGCACCCCGGGAGAATGCTCGCCGACGCCGGCGGTGAAGACGAGCACGTCGACGCCCCCCATCGAGACCGCCAACCCCCCGACCACCGACCGCGCCCGCTCCGCGTAGATCTCCAGCGCGAGCCGCGCCCGCTCGTTGCCCTCGTCCGCCTCGGCCTCGACCTCTCGAACGTCGCCCGAGACGCCGGAAACGCCGAGGAGCCCCGACTCGAAGTTGAGCGCCCGATCCAACGCCTCGACATCCACGCCGTGGCGGCGCTGAACGTACACGAGAATGCCGGGGTCGATCGAGCCCGAGCGGGTCCCCATCATCAGCCCGTCGAGCGGCGTGAACCCCATCGAGGTCGCGACCGGCTTCCCGCCGCGGACGGCGCTCGCGGAGCAGCCGTTCCCGAGATGGAGGACCACGACCCGAAGCCCGGCGGCGTCGCGGCCCAGAATCTCGGCCGCTCGGGCCGACGCGTAGTCATGGCTCAGCCCGTGGAACCCGAACCGGCGCACGCCCCACGCCGAGTGCCACTCGTAGGGGAGGGGATAGATCACGGCGCGCTCCGGCAGATCGGCGAAGAAGGTCGTGTCGAAGACCGCGACGTGCGGCAGATCGGGGAATCGATGCTGTGCCGCCGTGATGGCCTGGAGTTCGGAGAGATTGTGGAGCGGCGCGAACTCCTCGAAGCAGGCGATCGTGGCGCGGACGTGCGCGTCGATCCGCGTCGGCCGGCACCAGTGGCTGCCGCAGTGGACGACGCGATGTCCGACGGCGTGGATCGTCGCCGCGGCCTCGGGCGCGTTCGCGGCCAGCGCCGCCAGGCCGCGCTCGAACGCGTCGCGCATGCCGTTCTCGCCGCCGGCCCAGGGAAAGACGAGCGACGCGAGCTCACGCTCGGCCGCGTCGTCGAACAGAGTCATCTTCAAAGTGCTGGAACCCGCGTTCAAACAGAGAAGGCTCATAGCGCGCTCCTCCGTGACGCCGCCTCGTTCGGCCAGCGCCACGTGGAAATCTCGGGCGGGTCGACGCCCTCCCGCTCGATGAAGGTCCGGTGCTCCGCGATGAGGCGCTCGTACTTCCGGATCAGCTGCTCCGCCTTCGCGGCGGCACGCGGCTCCTTCCACGCGATCTTCTGCGCGGTCTGGATGACGACGTGGTAGCGGCTCGTCCGGTTTCGGATGTGCATGTCGAACGGGGTCGTGGTCGACCCCTCTTCGCGGTAGCCGTTGATGTCGAAGCGCTCGTTCCTCGGCCGCTCCCAGCAGAGCTGCTTGATGGCGGCCGTGTAGCCGTGGAAGTTGTAGATCACCGGCGCCTCGAGCGGGAAGATGCGCTGGAAGCGCCCCTCGTCCAGCCCGTGCGGGTACTTCTGCGGGATGCCGAGCGTGACGAGGTCCATCACGTTCACCACCCGCACGCGCCACTCGGGCGCGTCCTCGCGCAAGAGGGCCGCGGCGCCCAGGATCTCCATGGTCAGATTGTCGCCCGTCGCGGCGAGCACGATCTGTGGATCCTCGCCGTCGTTCACGCTGGCCCAGCGCCAGATGTTCGCGCCGACGCGGAGTTCCTCCCGCGCCTCCTCCAGGGACAGCCACTGGTGCATCGGCTGCTTCCCCGAGACGATGATGTTGATGTGGTCGGTGGAGCGGAGGCACCTCTCCATCGTGGCGAGGAGCGTGTTGCAGTCGGGCGGTAGGTAGATGTGGTACGTCTCCCCCTTCTTCGTGAGGAGATTGTTGATGAAGCCGGGCCCCTGGTGCGAGAAGCCGTTGTGATCCTGGCGCCACGACTCGGACGTCAGGAGATAGTTGAGCGAGGAGATCGGATTCCGCCATTTCACCTCGAGCGACGCCTTCAGGAACTTGGCGTACTGGTTCATCATCCCGTCCACGATCGGCACGAACGCCTCGTAGCAGGGGAAGAGGCCGTGGCGGCCCGTGAGGAGGTAGCCCT
>DASTKG010000089.1:0-14003 GCA_035716005.1 Candidatus Eiseniibacteriota bacterium | reverse complement strand
GATCGGCAGGGACATCCGCGTCGACGGGCGGAAATACGAGGTGATCGGCGTCTTCGACGAGAAGAAGTCGGCCTTCGGGGGGAACTTCGACAACTACGTCCTGATCCCCGTCTCGACGTTCGTCAACACGTACGGGATGCAGGACCGCCGGGGCTTCAGCCGCTCCGTGAACATCACCGTGCGCGCCAAGTCCCCCGAGCTGATCCAGGACGCCATCGAGGAGACGCGGCAGGTCCTCCGCCACGAGCGTGGCGTGAAGCCGGGCCAGGAGGACAACTTCGAGTTCTTCAACAGCGAGAGCCTCATCACCCAGTTCAACAACATGAGCATGGGGGTGAAGATCGCCGCCTTCGTGATCGGCATCATCGCGCTCATCGTGGCCGGGATCGGCATCATGAACATCATGCTGGTCGCGGTCACGGAGCGGACGCGGGAGATCGGCATCCGGAAGGCGCTCGGCGCGAAGCCGGAGAGCATCCTCACCCAGTTCCTGCTCGAGGCCGTCATTCTCTGCAACATCGGCGGCGTGATCGGCGTGGCGGTGGGCTTCGGCCTGGGGAACATCGTGGCCGTCGTCGCCCATTTCGACGTGAACGTTCCGATGGAGTGGGCGGTGATCGGGCTCCTCTTCTGCACCGCCGTCGGGGTGGGCTTCGGGTTGCTTCCGGCCGTCCGGGCGGCGCGTCTCCATCCGATCGAGGCGCTCCGCTTCGAGTAGCCCCCGGTCGCCGGCCTACCCGCGCGGGGCCTTCTCCAAACCCATCGCCGCGACGATCGCGCGGTATCTCGGCTCGCTCCGGATCGGATCGAAGCGCTGGTCGACCCCGAGCCAGAGAATGCGCGGGTCGCGTTGCTCGCAGGCGCCCTGAAGGGTCGCGAGCGCGGCGTCGCGGGAGCCCGACGCCAGCTGCGCGGCCGCGACGGCGAGCGGCGACGCGGCGCCCGGTGGGAGCGCGAGGAGCCCCTCGACGATCCGCCTCGATTCGGCGTCGCGTCCCGCGGCGGCGTAGAGGTACGCGAGTTCTTCGAGCTCGAACACCTCCATCGCGGCCTCGCCCGAGGCGGTCATCTCCGCGACGGCCTTCCCGGCGCGGCCGGTGAGGGCGAGACACCGGGCGTGGTACGCCCGCGCGCGCCTCCGTTCGATGCCGTCGTCCCACGCGATGACGCGCTCGAACTCCTGTTCGGCCGACTCGATCTGACGAGCGTTCATGTAGGCCAGGCCGAGCTCGCTCGCCATGCGCGGCGACGCGGGGTCGAGCTGGACCGCTCGCTTCATTTCCTCGACGGCCTCCACGCCGCGATTCGTGAGCCCGTCGTAGAACGACCAGCGATAGTGGACCTGCGCGCTGCCCGGCGCGTCCGCCTCGGCGTTTCGAAGCTGCTCCACGGCGCGGGCCCAATCCCACTGGACGCCGAAGACGAACGCCTTCGCGAGATGGGCGTCGGCCTGCGTCGAATCGAGCGACAGCGCCCGGTCGGCCGCGGCGGCGGCCCGCGCGATCGCCTCCGACCGATCCAATTGTCCGTAGTAGAACGCCTCCGTATAGCCGTCCGCGAGCCCGGCGTAGGCGCTGGCGTACGTCGAGTCGGCCCGGACCGCCTCGCGGAAGAGCTCGAGCGCCGCCCCGTAGCGCCGTTCCATGACGGCCGCGCGCCCCCGGACGAACGCCTGGAACGCCGCCGGCTCCACCGAGCGGGCGGCCCCGAGACGCGCCGTCTCGGAACTCGTGAGGGGCGTCTTCAGGCGCCGCGCGACGCCGAGCACGATCTCGTTGTCGACCGTGACGATCTGGCCGACATCGCGCTCGTACGACTCGACCCAGACCGAGCGGTCCGAGCGCGCGTCGACGAGGCGCGCGTGGACGCGAAGGCGTCCGCCCGCGCGGACGACGGCCGTTTCGAGCGCGTAATTGAACCCGTAGCGGCGCGCGGCCGAGGGAAGCGGCTGAGGCGCGCGGGCCACCGCGTCGCTCGTCGTGCGGCTCAGCACCTGGATCCGCGAGAGCCCGGCGAAGGAATTGATGATCTGATCGGTGAGTCCGTCGGCCAGGTACTGCTGATCGTCCTCGCCCGATTCGTTCCGTGCGGGAAGGACCAGGATCGCTGGCCCGCGGGACGGGCGCCCCATGAGGGCTACGTAGACGATGACGAGCGCGGCGATCGCGAGCGCGGTCCATGCCCACCAGAGCCGGCTGGGCTTCGGCGCGGGAGGGACCGGCTCCGGACTCGGCGCGAGCTCTCCGGGGCCGAGATCGTGGAGCGCCTTGAGCGCCGAGAGCACCTCGGCCGCGCTTCCGTAGCGCCGCTCGGGCTCCTTGTGCAGGCAGCGGGCGACGACGTTCCGGAGCGGCAGGCCGACCGACGCCGGAAGATCGGGAGGGTCGGCGTGCAGGATCGCCCGCTCGATCTCGCGGGCGCCGGCGCCGACGAAGGGACGCGCGCCGGCGAGCATTTCGTAGAGGCAGACGCCGAGCGACCAGATATCGCTCCGCGCGTCGGCCGGTTCGCCCCGGAGGAGCTCCGGCGCCATGTAGGCGAGCGTCCCGGCGGCGGGGCTCGCCGAATCGTCCGCATCGTGCGCCCCGCGCGCGTCGGCCGACCCCGCCCGGCCGGTGGAGGCCGCGATTCCGAAGTCGAGGACCTTCACGAGCCCCGACCGGCTGACGCAGATGTTCCGGCTCTTCAGATCGCGATGGACGATGCCGGCGGCGTGGGCCGCCCGAAGCGCCGAGGCGATCTGGATTCCGTATTCGATCGCCGTGCTCGTGGGGAGCGCCCGGCCCTGCGCGAGGTCGTGGAGGGTCGCTCCGTCGACGCACTCGATCGCGATGTAGACGTAGCGATCGGACTCGCCGACGTCGTAGACCGTGGCGATGTTCGGATCGTTGAGCGAGCCGGCCAGCCGCGCCTCGCGCAGGAGGCCCCGGCGCATCGAATCGTCCCCGAAGCGGTCGGGGTGGAGGACCTTCAAGGCGATGTCGCGGCCGAGGCGGTCGTCGCGGGCGCGGTAGACGACGCCCATTCCACCTTCGCCCAGCTTCTCGATCACGCGGTAATGGGCGATGGTGGTGCCCTCGAGCATCGCCGCGGGACCGCCCTCGAACTCCTCCGCGACCATCTCGTGGGCGCGCGTCAGCCGCTCGAGCGCCTTCAGGGCCCGCAGCTCGTCGTGCGATTCCTCGGGAATGGCCTCGAAGGCCGCCTGCCAGTCGACGGGCGTGCGGTCGCCGACGGCGTCCGCGAGCCGGCGAAGCGCTTCGTCTCGATTCGCCGGGGTGTCGGGCGTCATTCCGTCAGAGATCCGACGCGAACGGCCGAAGCTCGTGGGCGAGCCGCTCGATCGCGCGGTTCACGAGCATGCGCGCCGCGTCCGTGCTCGGCGACTCCATCGCCTCCGCGACGTCCGCGAACGAATAGCCCAGCTCGAGTCTCAGCACCACCGCCTGGTGCTGCTCGGGCGTGAGGAGTTCCAGGGCCTCGTCGAAGCGCCGCCTGAATTCCCGGCCCGCGTACGTGTCGATCGGCGAGAGCTCGCGCGAGGGGAGGTTCTCGTCGATCTCGTCGCCCTTGGGGCGCGCGTTCGCGCGGCGGATCGCGTCGACGATGCCGGTATTCAGAGCCTTGCGGGCGTAGCCGAGGAACGCGCCCTCGTGGCGGAGGTCGAAGTGTCCGATGGCCGCGAACGACTTCCTGAGCGCGTCCGAGACCAGATCGCTGGTCGTCTCCATGCCGCGTGCGTACGCCGGGAGCCGGCCGTGAGCGTAGCGCGAGAGCTTGGGGGAGAGACGGCGCTCGAGTTCGGATTGCGCGCGCGCGTCTCCCTGCGCGATGCGGCTGAGAAGGACGGCGGTTTTCTCCACGGGGCCCCCCACGAGACCGGGCCGATTTGGCGTCGGCCCAGCGCCCGATTATGGGCGGCGCGCTCGCGGGCTGTCCAGGTTCATCGAGTGGAAGCTACCCCATGGGCGGCGGCGGCGGCACGAAGAGGAGGGCCAGCCGCGGCACCCGCGACAGCGGCGTCCAGGCGCCCATGCCCGGCGACCAGACGAGGCTCTCGGTCGACAGCTGTCCCGCCGCGACGGCCTGTCCGAGCTGCGCGACCGTGAAGGGTCCGGCCGTGCGGCCGCCCGAGGCGACGTGCCAGATCGCGGGATCGGACTCCGGCGTCGGCGGAACGAGCGGAAGCGGGACCGGCGCGCCCGCGCCTCCCGGAGCCCCGGCGCCCGCCATGCCGCCCGCGTACGCCATGCCCATTCCGAGCCCCACGCCCGCCGCGGCGAGACCTCCCGCCGGATTGGCGGCGGCGGAAGGAATTGCCGATCCGAGCTGATATTGCTGGTAGCGGTTCAGGTCCCCGAGCACGCCCATGCTCGAGCGCGCGTCGAACGCCCGCTCCACCGGCTCCGGCACCGAGACGTTCACGATGTAGAGCTGGGGAATGTCGAGACCGTATTCGTCGTCGACGCGCGCGAGAACGCGGCGCCGGAGATCCTCGGAGAGCGAGGTGTACTTCGTCGCCAGATCGACCACCGCGATCTCGGACGCGGAGACGAGCGCGGCGAACTCGGCCGCGATGATCGAGCGGAGGAGAAGATCGATCTCCTCGGCCTGGAACGACCCATCCGTGCCGACCAGCTCCGCGAGAAGCGCCTCGGGCTTCGTCGCGCGAAGCGTGTAGGTGCCGAAGGCGCGCACCCGCAGCGGCCCCAGTTCGGGGTCGCGGAGTAGGACCGGGTTCGGCGTCCCCCACTTGAGTTCGGTCACCTGCCGCGTCGTGACGAAGTAGACCTCCGCCTTGAACGGGCTCTCGAATCCGTGCTTCCAGCCGCGGAGCGTGCCGAGGAGCGGAAGGTTCTTCGTCGTCAGCTCGTAGGTGCCGGGACCGAAGGTGTCGGCCATGCGTCCCTGATCGACGAGGACGGCCGACTGGCCCGGGCGCACCACGAGGCGGGCGCCGTTCTTCAGCTGGTTGTGGTACCGCGGAAATCGCCAGACGAGCGTGTCGCGGCTCTCGTCCACCCATTCGACGACGTCGACCAGCTCGCCGCGCAGCTTCTCCACGAATCCCATCGCGTCCTCCTCGTTCGTTATCGCAAGAGCCAGGCGATCAGGTCGCCGATTCCCTTCAGTCCCGCGAGCGGGCCCGCGCTTCGGGCGTGGCCGCCCGCGGCGCCGCGCACGCGTTCTTCGGCCAGGATCCGCTCCGCCGCCGCCATCGCCGCCACGCGCTTCGGATCGGTGGGCATCCCGTACGCCTCCACCGCGCCGACCGCCTGCCGGCTTTCCAACCCGCCCCGCAGGACGAAGTCGGCGACGTCCTCCATCTCGTTCGCGTCGAGCCACGTTCCGTGCTCGCCGCACCAGTCGACGACGATCCCCGAGCGGCGGCCGAAATTCCGACGCTGCATCATTCCGCCGCATTCGGGGCAGTGGCGGTAGGTCACCTCGGCTTGCCACTCCGCCCGGCGCTCCCGCTCGTCCCGCTCCGCGGCCGGCGCGCCGTCATGCCGCCGCTTCTCGCGAATTCGCTCGACCAGCCGATCCATGACGCCGCCCGGCGCCCAGAGACCGAGGCACGTCGGGCACTCTTCCACCCAGTCGCCTCCGAGATTTCGCGAGACGAGCGTGCTCTCGGGGCAGGCGGGGCAGCGAAGGGAGACCTGCCCGGCGCGGATCGGCTGCGGCTCGAAGGCGACGCCGCACGACGTGCAGAACTTCGCTCTCTCCGGATTTCGGGCGTAGCACTCCGGGCAGACCGGCCCCGACTTCTGCGGCCGCCGCGCGATCTCGGCGTGGCAGTAGGCGCAGAGCGTCTCGGCCTCGCCGACCAGCGCCCCGCACGACGCGCAGCGGGTGACGGCCGCGTCGATCGCCGGCGGCGGCACGGCCGGAAAGGCCGCGCCGCAGCGGCAGGTCACCATCGGCTCGCTCCATCCGGCGACGTCGTACTGCGCGTGGCACTTCGGGCAGCCAACCAGCTTCACTCGGATCCCCCCTGCGGATCGTGGAATCGTCCATGGGGTTATCGGCCGTTCGGGGCGCTTCCTTGACCGGCGCGGGCGCGCGAGAGGCGCGTCGGCCGCGGGCGGCCGACGCGTTGAATTTCTCGACTCGGCCGTTGAATTGTTCAGCGCTTCCGCAAGACCCCGGACATCAAGGATCTCCGGCGATCGGCGAGAGGAGACCCCCCTTCGGACCGTTGAGAACCTCTACATCCGGCCCGCGCGGAACCGTTGCCGAATGCCACACCCCTGGGAAATCTCCGTCCGTCATCCCGCGGCGCCGCAGCGGGTTCCGAGCACGCGCCGCCGCCGCGCGCCGCGCGTGGCCCTCTCTATGCCCTCTAGGAGCAGCGACGAGCGAGCCCGCTCGTCAGGCGGAAAGGGGAAACATCATGGTTCCGATCCTTGCGCTTCTCACATTCGTCGCCTTCATCGTGGTGACCTGGCTCCTCTCCCACGTGCGGCCGACGGAGTCGGAGAGCGCCTCAGTGATTGAGGGGCTCCGCGCTCCGCCGGCCACCGCCCTCGCCGCCGACTTCCAACCCGCCTACTACCTCCATCCCGGCCACGTCTGGGTGCGTCTCGCGCCCGACGGGATCGCAACGGTCGGCGCGTCCGACTTCGCAGCCAATTTCGTCGGCACGCTGTCGGGAGTGGAGACCCCGGAGACGGGACGGAATCTGCGGCAGGGCGAGCCTGCATGGACATTGGTTTCGACGAGGAACCGGCGGCTGACGCAAGTGATGCCGCTGGACGGGGAAATCGTCGAGGTGAATCGAAACCTCACGGAGCGCCGGGCGGACGCCTCGGACGCGCCGCGCGCCGGAGATTGGATCTTCAAGATCCGCCCGGCCCGGCTCGCCGAGAACCTTCGCAATCTCTTCGGCGGCTTCCTGACCGACGCGTGGCAGGAAACGGCCACGATGCGGCTGAACGCCGCGCTGGCGCCCGCGCTCGGCCGCGTCGCCAACGACGGCGGCGTGTGGATCGAAAACTTCGGCGATCTCCTGGACGACTCAGACTGGCGCTCCCTGCGGGAGGAGCTCTTTCCGCCCGCACGGGACGCTTCCATCCGTTAGGACAACGAGGGGCGTATGAACCGCAGAGGGTTTCTCAAAACGCTCGGCCTGGCCGGAGCCACCGTCGCGTGCCCCAGGACGTCGGGGGCGGCGGAGCCCGAGAGCGGTGTCGAACCGTACGGGATCCTCGTCGACACGACGCTCTGCGCGGGCTGCAACAGCTGCACCTACGCCTGCGCCGAGGCGAACGGACTTCCCGAACCGGAAGATCCCGACGCCGTGACGAAGCCGACCACCGAGCAGTGGACGGCCATCAAGACGTGGAAGACGTCGAAGGGCGACGTTTCCGTCAAGCGGCAGTGCATGCACTGCGTCTCCCCGGCCTGCCATTCGGCCTGCCTCACGTCGGCCCTCGACAAGACGGCCGAAGGGCCGGTGGTCTGGCGCGAGGACAAGTGCATGGGATGCCGCTTCTGCATGGTCTCGTGCCCGTTCGACGGTCCCAAGTTCGAATACAGCAGCACGAAGCCGCGCATCCGCAAGTGCGTCATGTGCGCCGGCCGCCTCAAGAAGGGCGAGGAACCGGCGTGCGTCGAGAATTGCCCCGAGGGGGCGCTCACGTTCGGCAGGCGCGGCGACCTGCTCCGCACCGCCCACAAGCGGATCGCGGACCAGCCCGACAAGTACGTCGATCACATCTACGGAGAGAGGGAAGTCGGAGGCACGTCGTGGCTCTACCTGGCCGGCGTTCCGTTCGAGGAGCTCGGGTTCCCGACGGACGTGGGCGAGACGCCCTACCCCGAGCTGACGGCATCCTTCCTCTACAGCGTTCCGATGGTTCTCACCCTCGCCCCCGCGCTCATGCTCGGCATGGCCAGGGCGACGCACCGGGACGAGGACGAGACGGCCGGCGAGGCCGCGAAGGACGGCGCCGCGAACGGCGGCGAGGAGGAGCGGTCATGAACGGCGCGCGTGCGATCACTCAGGATCGCCCGGCGAATCCCCCGGGCAAGCGTGAGGGCGGCGCGGCTGGCCTCTGGCGGTTCCTCCTTTCGGAGTTGAAGCCGAAAGGTTCGCTCTTCACGCCATTCAATCTCGTGTCGGTCCCGATCATGATCGCCGCGGCCGTGATCCTCTACATCCGGTTCACGCACGGCCTCTCGGCGGTCACCAACCTTTCGCAGGAAGTCCCGTGGGGCCTCTGGAAGGGGCTGAACGTGGTGACGGGCGTCGCCTTCGCGGGCGGCGCGTACGTCGTCACGTTCCTCGTCTACGTCCTGGGGCAGAAACGCTACCACTCGATCGTCCGGATCACCGTGCTGAACGGCTTCCTGGCCTACGTCTTCTACGCGGGGGCCCTTCTCCTCGACCTCGGGCGGCCGTTGAAGGTGATCAACCCGATCATCGGCAATTCCTTCGGCGTCAGTTCGGTCCTCTTCCTCGTGGCGTGGCACTTCATGCTCTACATGATGGCGGCGTTCCTCGAGTTCTCGCCCGCGGTGGCCGAGTGGCTCGGCCTTCGCCGCGTCCGCCGCACGCTCGCCGCGCTCACGCTGGGGGCCGTGATCTTCGGCGTCACGCTCTCGATGCTCCATCAGTCGGGTCTCGGCGCCCTCTTCCTGATGGCGAAGGGAAAGATCCATCCGCTCTGGTACTCGGAATTCATCCCGATCCACTTCTTCGTCTCGAGCGTCTTCGCCGGGCTGTCGCTGGTGATCTTCGAAGGGACGCTCAGCCGCCGGGTCTTCCGCGCGCGGATGAGCGAGGAGCACCACGCCCACCACGACGACATCGTGCTCGGGCTCTCGAAGATCTGCGCCGCGACCATGTTCGCCTACCTGTTCCTGAAGGTCCTCGACCTGGTGCACGGGCAGAAGACGGGGCTCCTCGGCACGCCGATGGGGCAGTGGTACCTGGTCGAGATCGTCGGATTCGTGCTCGTTCCGATGGCTCTCTTCACCGAGGCCGTGCGTTGGCGGAGCCTCCGGCTCGCCAAGACGGCCGCGGTCGTCACGATGCTCGGCATCGTTCTCAATCGTCTGAACGTTTCCATCGTCGGGTTCCGGTGGACGGAACAAGTCCGATACGTCCCCACACCCTATGAAGTCGTGGTGACGTTGGGCGTCATCTTCGCGGAGATCTGGGTTCTCCGCTGGGTCATCAACCGCATGCCGGTTCTGAGCGAGTCTCCGGCCTGGGTCCGCGAAGAAGCGGCCCAGCCGGCCATCGCCGAGAGCGTCGCGGCCTGAATCGGAACGGTGAGGGAACGCCATGAAAACGATCGTGAGTGACCCGTTCGCAACCAAAGGCATCGAGTACCTGGTCGTGCTCGGCTACCTGGCTGCGGTGCCGCTCTTCTGGCGGTATCTGAACGGGAACCCGCTCCTCGCCCCGAGCCGGGTCCTGGCGGCGCAACGGAAGGTGCTGAGCGGATGGTTCCGTCTCCCCGAGACGGCCTCCTACCACCCGGGGCATTCGTGGGCCTCGCCCGCGGGAGGCGGGCGGTTCCGCGTCGGCCTCGACGACTTCGCGCAGAAGCTCCTCGGCCGGGCGGCGGAGATCGCGCTGCCTGATCTCGGCGCGCGGCTCGCGAAGGGCGCTCCGGCGTGGGCTCTGAACGTGGACGGGCATCGATTCGAGCTCCCCGCGCCCGTCACGGGCCGCGTCGTCGCGCGGAACGAAGCCGCGCTTCGCGATCCCGGCGTCGTCAACGGCGACCCCTACGGGGCGGGCTGGCTCCTGGAGATCGAGGCGCCGCGCTGGAACTCGGGCGCGGGCTCGCTCCTCCGCGGCGGCCGCGCCAAGGAATGGCTCGCGCGCGCCGAGAACGCGCTCCGGCTCCGCATGAATCCCGAAGTCGGCGCCGTGCTGCAGGACGGCGGCGTGCCGGTGCCCGGCATCGCGCGGGCGCTCGACGAAGAAGGCTGGGACGAACTGGCGAGGGACCTGCTCACCCGCGCGTGAGCACTCCCCGCCGGCGCGAGGTGTGAAATGGAACGTCGCCACGAAGAAGACGGAACACACCGGGTCTTCCCGGAACACGAGGAACCCTGCGTCTGGATGGTGGGCGGGGTGCTGACGTACCGGCTCTGCGATCGCGAGTTCGACTGCGACCGCTGCCCGCTGGACGCCGCGCTTCGCGGCACGCAGCTCGCCCCTCCATCCCGCGCCGCGGAACCGGGCGACTGCGACGCGCCGCTCGCGGCGCCCGTGGCGTCCCTGGCGACGGCGGCCATTCGCGACGGGCTCCGCTACCATCCGGTCTACGGCTGGGTGGCGGACGCCGGCGAGGGCCGCCTTCGCTGGGGGATCGACGGCGTGACCGCCCGAATCCTCGATCGAATCAGTTCCCTCGTCCTTCCCGCGGTCGGAAGCCACCTCGTCCAGGGGCAAACCGCGTGCTGGGCGATGGACGACGGTGAACTCGTCCCCCTCCGGGCCCCGGTCTCCGGAACCGTGGCTCGCGTCAATCCGGCCGTGCTGCGGGATCCCACCCTGGCGACGCGTTCTCCCTACGACCTGGGGTGGCTGACCGAAGTGGACGCAATCGACCAACCAGGCGCCCAGCGAGACCTCCTAGGAGCCGCCGAGCGCCGAGAGGAGGCGGCCCGCCAGCTGGGGCGGGTCCATCGCGCAGTGCTGAGCCATCTTCACATGGGCCATGGAGTTGGGCCGACGGCACAGGACGGGGGAGAGCGTCTCACCGACCTCCGCCAGGTGCTGGGGAGGAGCCGTTACCACCGGCTCGTGCGGTCCGTTCTCCGCTGAATCGTCGTGGTGAGCGCGGCGCCCGTGGCACCAAGGTAGAATGGTCCCCGCGGGCGCCGCGAGGTGTAGAATTTAACAACGCTCTCGTCCAGCGCGCCGCGAGGCACTCGTGTCCACGCCGTTGCCGGAGTCCCGCATCAGCCAGGGAGCGAAGGCCCTCCTCTCCTCCCTCAGCCTCCGCTTATTCCTCTCGCTCGCCGCCGTCATCGTCGCCGCCATCTTCGTCTACACGTGGGTCAGCGTCAGCGTCTCCTCGAAGCAGTACGAGCGCACGCTCTACGAAGGCGCCGTCCGCTTCAGCGATCTCATCGAACAGTCGACGCAGTACGGCATGCTGGTGAACCGGAAGGAAGAGGTTCACAACGTCATCAAGGCGATCGCCGAATCGCCCGGCGTCGAGGGCGTGCGGGTCTACGACAAGAACGGAACCATCATCTTCTCCGCCGACTCGACCGAGACGGGCCACAGCGTCGACCTCACCGCCGAGGCGTGCGTCTCCTGCCACCGCCAAGGCGAGCCCCTCCGCGCCGTTCCCGACCGGGAGCGCGTGCGCATCTTCGACGGCCCCGAGGGGCGTGTCATGGGCGTGGTGAACGCGATCGAGAACAGCCGAAAATGCGCCGGCTCCGGGTGCCATCCCTCGCCCGCCAGGCAGCACGTCCTCGGCGTGCTCGACGTCCGGATGTCGCTCGCGCAGCCCGACGCGCAGCTGGCCGACGTGCGGAGGCAGGCGATCCTCGTGGCCGCGATCGTGTCGCTCCTGGCCGGGCTCGTCTCCGCGCTCTTCATCGTCCACTTCGTGCGCCGTCCCGTGAAACGGCTCATCCGGGCCACCGAGCGCGTGGCGTCGGGCGATCTTTCCGCCGAGATCCCGGTCGAGGGGGACAACGAGCTCGGGCAGCTGGCGGGCGCCTTCAACGACATGACGCACGAGCTCCGGGAGGCGCGACGGGAGCTGACCGCGTGGTCCGGGCAGCTCGAGGCGCGGCTCCAACAGCGGACGCAGGAGCTGACCCGGACGCAGCGCGAGGTGGCGCACATGGACAAGACCGCCTCGCTGGGGCGCCTCGCGGCCACGGTCGCGCACGAGCTGAACAACCCGCTGGGCGGGATCCTCAACTACGCGAAGCTCACGTCGCGCACGCTCCGCGAGGGGGGGACTCCCGACGCCGTTCGGGCGGAGGCGGACGGCTATCTCCTCCTGATCCAGAAGGAGGCCGACCGCTGCGGCGGCATCGTCCGAAGCCTTCTCACCTTCGCGCGGCGGAACGGCGCCCAGATGGGCCCGCACGCCATGGGGGCCATCGTGGAGCGGGCGCTGGCCCTGGTCCGCCATCACATCGAGATCTCGGGAATCCGGCTCGAGCGAGCGCCCCTCGAGGGCGACGACCATCTGACGTGCGACGCCGATCAGGTCCATCAGGCGCTCGTGGCGCTTCTCGTGAACGCCGTGGAGGCGATGCCGAACGGCGGAACCCTGCGGATCGCCGTCCGGGGCGCGGCGGACGACGTGCGCGCCTCGATCTCCGACACCGGAATCGGCATTCCTCCGGAGGCCCTGGAGCACATCTTCGAACCGTTCTTCTCCACGAAGGACCGACAGGAAGGCGTCGGCCTGGGGCTCGCCGTGGTGCACGGCATCGCGCAGCGCCACGGGGGCCGCATCGAGGTCGAATCGGAGCTCCAACGTGGAACGACCTTCCACCTCATCCTCCCGCGGCGGCCGTCCGAAGCGGGAGATCACCACGCGGGCGAGGGAGCCCGGAGCGCGGACAAGGCCGCGCTGACCGGAGTGTCGTGATGGCTCTGCGCGAACGAAACGTCGAGGCGCCGCGTGACGTGGGCGGCGTGCTCATCGTGGACGACGAATTCTCCATGAGGGATTCCCTGCTTCACTGGTTCGAGAAGGACGGCTACCGCACGGGAAGCGCGCAGGACGCCCGCGAGGCGCTCCGCCTCCTGGAGGAGGGGCCCTGGGACGCCGTGCTTCTCGACATCAAGATGCCGGGGATGGACGGACTCGAGCTGCAGCGCCGGATCCGGGAGGTCGATCCCGAGCTGCCCGTCATCATGATCACCGCGTTCGCCTCGGTGGAGTCGGCGGTGCAGGCGCTGAAGGAGGGGGCGTTCGACTACGTGACGAAACCGGTCGATCCCGACGAGCTGAGCCGCGTCGTGAGGCTGGCGGTGGAGCGGAGGCGGCTGCGCCAGGAAAACCTGCAACTCCGGCAAAGCGTGGAACAGCTCGTCACCCCCTCGTCGATCGTGGGGGCGAGCGGCGCCATGTCGAAGGTGCTGGAATTGGTGAGGTCCGTCGCGGACACCGACACCACGGTCCTCATTCGCGGCGAGAGCGGAACCGGGAAAGAGCTGATCGCGCAGACGATCCACGCGAACAGCCGGCGACGCTACTTCCCGATCGTCCCCGTGAACTGCGGCGCGGTGCCGGAATCGCTCCTCGAGAGCGAGCTCTTCGGGCACGAGCGCGGCGCCTTCACCGGCGCCCAGTACCGCCGCAAGGGAAAGCTCGAGATGGCCGACGGCGGGACGCTCTTCCTGGACGAGGTCGGGACGATCGGCCCGCCCATGCAGGTGAATCTCCTCCGCGTTCTCGAAACCAAGGAGTTCACGCGGCTCGGAGGCTCGAAGCCGGTGCGCGTCGACTTCCGCGTCGTCTGCGCCACGAACCAGGATCTCGAGCGGCAGGTGAAGGAGGGAACCTTCCGCGAGGATCTCTACTTCCGACTGAACGTCGTCTCCGTCTCGCTCCCCCCGCTCCGTGAGCGGCGGGAGGACATCCCGCTCCTGGCGCACCACTTCCTGACCAAGTACGCGCAGGACATGAACCGCCCCTTCACGGGATTCGAGCCCTCCGCCATGGATCTCCTCGTGCGGTACGACTGGCCCGGGAACGTGCGGGAGCTGGCGAACGCCGTGGAGCGCTCGCTGGTGGTCGGCCGCGCGCCGACCGTGCGCGCCGAGGATCTCCCGGTCCGGCTGAACGAGAAGGGCGAGGCCCCGATGGGGGATTCGCTGGCCGACGTGGAACGGGCGCAGGTGCGCCTCATCTTGGAGAGGACCGGCTGGAACGTGACGCGGGCGGCGGAGGTGCTTCAGATCGACCGGGTCACGCTCTACAACAAGATCAAGAAGTACAACCTCCGCTCGTAGCGCCGTCATGCCCGGCATCGACATCGTGCCGATGTATTTC
>DASTKG010000088.1:0-39937 GCA_035716005.1 Candidatus Eiseniibacteriota bacterium | reverse complement strand
TCTCGTCGTGCGAGCGCGCGAGCGCCGAATCGTCTGGAGGGTGGTAGGAGGAGCGCCGGCTTCGGCTTGACCACCGGGCGGTGGCCTAGTACCATCACGCGGCTCCAGCAATGGGGCCGACGATGGGGAGAGGTGGCCGAGTGGCTGAAGGCAGCGGTTTGCTAAACCGTCGTAGGGCTAAAATCCTACCGGAGGTTCGAATCCTCTCCTCTCCGCCATTTTCAACGATTCGTGCGAACGCGCGGGCCCATAGCTCAACTGGATAGAGTATCTGACTACGGATCAGAGGGTTGGGGGTTCAAATCCTCCTGGGCCCGCCACTCATTCCCCCCCGTCGCACGGGTCCGCGTAGTGCCGGAACCCTTCCCGCCGAGGTAGACGTCATGAAGACGAATTCGTCTCCACGCTGGTTGGCCTCCACGGCGCTTGCCCTGGCCCTGGGGTTGCTTCTCACCGGCGCCGGCACGTCGTTCGCCAAGGACGAGCCCGCGGCGGCGCCCGCGAAGGCTCTGAGGGTGGCCATTCTCCCGATCCTGAACGGCTCGCAGGACCTGAGCGCCCCGAAGATCATGGAAGACATCCTGCGCGAGCAGCTGAAGATCGTCCCACCGGCGCGCGCCACCTTTCTCCTCCCGTCCGATTCCGAGCGGATTCTGCGCGAGCGCGACCAGCTCGGCCTCGGCTATCGCTTGACGGACAAGTGGGGAAAGAACGGAACGCTCGACTCGACGGCCGTCGCCGCGGTCGATTCGATCTTCACGCTCGACGCGATCCTCTTCGTGAAGATCAACGAGTGGGAGAACCACCGGGTCACGGTGATCGGGGCGGGCGATTCCAACACCACCATCGGCTTCTCCTTCGCCTGCTTCGACGTGAAGACGATGAAGAAGTTCTGGTTCAAGGATCCCCGCGAGCAGCGGTTCGGCCAGGAAATCGACGCCTCGAGCGGCGCGGTGAACTACGACGCCACCGGCTTCATTCAGAACAAGCGCGCGACCGATCCGCCGCGCTACGAGGACGTGGCCGCCGACCTGGTGCGCGACGCCTTCAAGAAGTTCCCCGCGAAGTGAGCGGCCTTCCGCCGGCCGGCGACTCCCTCCACGAGCGCTTCATGGAGGCCGCCCTCGGCGAAGCGCAGGCGGCCGCCGACGAGGGGGAAGTCCCCGTCGGAGCGGTCGTGGTCTGGGGCGGCCGCATCGTCGGCCGGGGCCACAACCGGGTCGAGTCGACGCAGGATCCCACCGCCCACGCCGAAATCCTCGCGATCGGGGCGGCCTGCCAGACCATGAAGAGCTGGCGCCTGGAGGAGGCGACCCTCTACGTCACGCTCGAGCCGTGCCACATGTGCGCCGGGGCCGTCGTCCTCGCCCGCATTCCTCGCCTGGTCTACGGGGCGCGCGATCCGAAGGCGGGCGCGTGCGGATCGCTGGCCCTCGTCCCTCAAGATCTCCGCCTCAATCACCGCGCCGAGATCCTTCCCGGAATCATGGCCGACGAATGCGGCGCGATTCTCGAGGCCTTCTTCCGCGCGAAGCGCCGCGATCGGAACCGTCTGGAAAAGTGAGCCGTGATCGCGTATTCTCCTCCGCGGAGAGATGCGAGAGTGGCTGAATCGGGCGGTCTCGAAAACCGCTATACGGGTAACCGTATCGAGGGTTCGAATCCCTCTCTCTCCGCCATTATGGTCTTGGCGCGCGAGGGATTGCGCGTGCACCTAGGCTTCCCGGAGAGGTGTCCGAGTGGCTGAAGGAGCACGGTTGGAAACCGTGTAAGCGCGAAAGTGCTTCGAGGGTTCGAATCCCTCTCTCTCCGCCAGTATGGGTAGTCGGGTTCATAGATTCCGTGGGGATGTAGCTCAGTTGGGAGAGCGCCTCGTTCGCAACGAGGAGGTCAGCGGTTCGATCCCGCTCATCTCCACCATGTTTTTCCCGTTATTCCGCCGGGGGTGATCGGCCCCCGGCTGCGCGGAGCCCGGTCGACGGCCTCCTCGTGGATCGGCGTTGACGGTCAGTTCCCGCGCGATTGAGAGTCACCAACCCCGCCAGGACCGGAAGGTAGCAACGGCTCGTGATCAACTCGATGCGCCGCGGATCCGACTGACCCGAGCCGGTCGCGGGGGGGCCTTGTCGTCGCGCGGGTTCCTCGCCGTTCGCTTCGCCTCCCACGCTTTCTGAGGAGCGCCCCGTGTCGCACTTGGCTCTCGCCCGAAAGTACCGGCCGCAGCGTTTCGCCGACCTCGTCGGCCAGGACCCGGTCCGCCTCACCCTCGAACGGGCCGTCGCCTCGAATCGGGTGGCGCACGCCTACCTCTTCGCCGGCCCGCGCGGCAGCGGCAAAACGACCACCGCCCGCCTCCTCGCGAAGGCCCTGAACTGCGAGACGCGAAAGTCCGACGAAGCCGAACCCTGCAACGAGTGCCGCACCTGCGCCGAGATCACGGCCGGTTCCTCGCTCGACGTGCTCGAGATCGACGGCGCGTCGAACCGCGGCATCGAGGAGATCCGCAACCTCCGCGAGAACGTGAAGTACGCCCCCTCGGGCGGGAAGTCGAAGGTCTACATCATCGACGAGGCGCACCAACTCACCGACTTCGCGTGGAACGCGCTCCTGAAGACTCTGGAAGAGCCGCCCCCCCACGTCCGATTCGTCTTCGCCACCACCGAGCCGCAGGACGTGCCCGAGACGATCGCCTCGCGCTGCCAGGTGTTCGAGTTCCGCCGCCTCCGGACCGAGGAGCTGGTGAAGCATCTCCAGAACGTGGCGAGGGCGGAGAAGGTTCCCCTCGAGGGGGAGGCGGCCGCCCTCATCGCGCGCGCCGCGGAGGGGAGCGTTCGCGACGCGCTCTCGCGGCTCGATCAGGCGCTCGCCGTCTCGCTCGAGGGAGTGACGGCGGCTTCCGTGGCGCAGGCGCTCGGCCTGGCCGGACTCGAAGCCTACTTCGACCTCGGCGACGCGCTCGCCGCGCGCGAGGCGAGGGGGGCGCTCCTCACCTTCGACCGCCTCTACGACCGCGGGATGGACGTGGAGGAAGTGGCCGACGGCCTCACGCATCATCTGCGACAGCTCCTCCTCCTCGCCGTCGATCCCTCGCTCGAAGTGATGGTCGACGCCGCTCCGGGCGACCGCGAGCGCTACGCGGCCCAGGCCCGCCGTCTCCACGCCACCGACCTCTCCGCGATGCTCGCCATGCTGATCGAGTGCCGCGGACAGCTTCGGCGCGCCGAGGCGCCGCGCGCCCTCTTCGAGGTCTGCCTCGTCGATCTCTGCACCCTCCCGACGGCGGGGGGAATCGACACGCTGCTCCGGCGGCTCGAGTCGATCGAGGCGCGCTTGAGCGGGGGAAGCGCCGGAGGCAAGGGGGCGGCCGGAGCCGATTCGCCTCGCTCCTCCCAGGCGCCCGCGTACGAGACGCCGCGCGCGGAGCGCCGCGCCCCGCCGCCCGTGGCGCCCTCCACCGCGCCGTCCAGCGCGCCCCCGTCCGCCGCGCCGCCGCCCGGAGCGTCCGGCTCCGCCGGCCAGGTCGCGCCTCCTCGCGCGACGGTGAAGCCGGTGCTCGGCATCGTGAACTCGGGCGAGGATCTCGCGGCGCCGAGCGCGGACGCGCCGAAAACGGAGGGGCCCGCGCCCGACGGCGGGGACTCCGATCGGTGGCGCTTCGTGGTGGAGCGCGTGAAGGAGCGAAAGCTTCTCCTCGGCACCTGTCTCGAGGAGGGGCACCTGATCGGCGTCTCCGGAAACGCGCTGAATCTCGCCCTCTCGCCGGAGCATTCGTTCCACAAAGCGATGCTCGAGATGAAGGAGAACCGCGAGCTGATCCAGCAGGAGCTGGAGCGGGGTTTCGCCCGGAAGCTCGCGTTCCAGTGTGTCGTGCGGGAAGCGGGTCCGGAGCTCTCGGAGCAGCGCGCCCGCGTCGATCGATCGGTTCGAGAAGCGCTGGCCGCCGGCGACGCCGAGGATACGTCGGCCCTCGGCGCCGACGCGTCGCTGGTCCGCCGAATCGTCGATCTCTTCGACGGTGAGGTCGTGGAAGCGCCGCCCTCGAAGTCGGACGGCGGGAAATCGGCCCCGGGCGGGGCCGCGAAACGGGAGGGGACGGCGTGAACATCCAGCAGATGATGAAGCAGGCGCAGGCCCTCCAAATGAAAGTGGCCGCACTCCAGGAGGAGCTCAGGGGCCGCGAGCAGATCGGGCTCGCCGGCGGCGGCAAGGTGAAGGTGACGATGAACGGCGCGAACGAGATTCTCTCGGTCGAGATCGCGCCCGACGTGGTCCGCCCCGAGGAGAGCGATCTCCTCGAGGACCTCGTCCTCGCGGCCTGTCGCGACGCCAGGACCAAGGTGACCGCCATGGTGGAGACGGAGATGAAGAAGGTCACCGGCGGCATGGGGCTTCCTCCCGGGCTCTTCTAGCGGGACCGAACGAACGTGCAGTATTCCAGCGCTCTCCTCGAAACGCTCATCGCGGAGCTGACCCGGCTCCCGGGCCTCGGCCGGAAATCGGCGCAGCGGATCGCCTTTCACCTCCTCCGCTCGCCCGAGGACGAGTCGAAGCGCCTGGCGAAGGCGATCCTCGATCTCAAGGAAGGGGTGGAGGACTGCCGCGTCTGCGGCAACGTCACCGAGACCCAGCCCTGCGCCCTCTGCGCCGACCCGCGGCGGGACGCCTCGCTCCTCTGCGTGGTGGAGCAGGCGATGGACGTCCTCGCCATCGAGCGATCGGGGGAGTTCCGGGGGCTCTATCACGTCCTCAAGGGGGCGCTCTCCCCGGTCGACGGCATCGGCCCCGATCAGCTCCACCTCACCGAACTTCTCGACCGGATCAAGGGCGGTCCCGTCCAGGAGGTGATCGTCGCCACCAACCCGACCGCGCAGGGGGAGGCGACCGCCCTCTACATCGCGCGGCTTCTCCAGGCCCACCCCTCGGTGAAGGTCACGCGCATCGCGCGCGGCGTTCCGATGGGCTCCGACCTCGAGTTCTCCGACCAGATCACGCTGGCCCGCGCCATCACGGGGCGAAAAGAAATCTAAGACATTGGAAGTAGGCGGTTTCCCCTTGACCACGGGGAGGCCTCTGCGTAGGGTTCGCCCAATTCCCACCAAGTACGAGGCGGCAGGGGCCGCCCGGGGAATGGGAGTGGAGCCATCGGTCTCGCCGCGCGTGAGGTCGAGCGCCAGGGATGAGCACCCCGGCCTCGTCTGCGTCGGGGCCGCCGTCGCCACGCCGGCATGCTCGTCGGTCCAAGGAGCGGAGGAACATGGTCAAGGGGAACTGGGCGCTCTTCGAAGAAGACTTCTGGGCGATCAACCAGATCCTCCAGTCGCTGATGCGCAGTGCGTCGGCGCGGAGCGTGATGCTCATCGACAAGACCGGCCAGTTGATCAACTCCATCGGCGAACCCCCCGGCTTCGACGTCACGTCGTTCTCCTCGCTGGCGGCGGCCGATTTCGCGGCCAACGCGCAGCTGGCCGAGATGGTCGGCGAGTCCGACTTCTCGACCCTCGTCCACCAGGGGACGAAGGAGAGCCTCTTCCTCCAGGTGATCGCGGGGCGCGTGATCCTGGTCGTCCTCTTCGATCGCAAGACGTCGCTCGGCCTGGTGCGCCTGAAGGCGCGTCGCGCCGGCGACGATTTGATGAACGTGCTCGAGCGACTCTTCGAGAAGCTTCAATACCGAAACGAAGAGGTCGCGCCGCCCTCCCTCGGGGCCGACTTCGCGGCGGAAGCCGAGAGCGAGATCGACAGCCTGTTCCGCGACTAGGAGTCTCATCCCGGCGTGTCGCTCATCAACTATTCGTCGCGTGAGATCAACTGCAAGATCGTCTATTACGGCCCGGGCCTCTGCGGGAAGACGACCAATTTGCAGCACATCTATTCCCGCGTCCCCCAGGAGACGCGCGGCAAGATGATCTCCCTCGCCACCGAGATGGACCGGACGCTCTTCTTCGACTTCCTCCCGCTCGAGCTCGGCCAGATCCGGGGTTTCCGGACGCGCTTCCACCTCTACACCGTGCCGGGCCAGGTCTACTACAACGCCAGCCGGAAGCTGATCCTGAAAGGCGTGGACGGCATCGTCTTCGTGGCCGACTCGCAGATCGATCGATTCGAGGCGAACATCGAGAGCCTCATGAACATGCACGACAACCTGGCGGAGCACGGGCTCTCGGCGGAGAAGATTCCGCTCGTCATGCAGTACAACAAGCGCGACCTCCCGCGCATCGTCTCGGTGACCGATCTCGAGAAGGAGCTGAATCCGCAGAACCACCCCTACTTCGAGGCGGTGGCGTTCCGGGGCAACGGCGTCTTCGACACGCTGAAGCTTTCCTGCAAGCTGGTGCTGAAGCAGCTCGGATAGGCGGCGCGTGCGCCCCTTCGCCATTCTCCTCGCCACCGGGTTCGGCATCGGCCGGCTCCCCGTGGCGCCGGCCACCTGGGCCTCCGCGGCCGTCGCGCTCCTTCTCCTCCCCGAGGCCTTCCGATCGCCGCTCGCGCTCGGCGTCGCGATCCTGGTCGTGACGCCGCTCGCGATCTGGACGAGCGGCGAGGCGGAGAAGGAACTCGGCCACGACGCCCACCCGATCGTGATCGACGAGGTGGCCGGCATGCTCGTGAGCGTCGTCGCCGTTCCCCACGCGTCGTCGTCGCCGGCCCTCTTTCTCGTGTCGGCGTTCTTCCTCTTCCGCTTCTTCGACATCGTGAAGCCCTTTCCGATCCGCCAATCGCAGGTCCTGCCGGGCGGGTGGGGCATCGTGGCCGACGATCTCCTCGCCGGCGTCGCGACCAACCTGACGCTCCGGCTCGCCCTCCTGGCGGGCGCGCCCCTGTAGGGCCGGGAACCGGGGAGAGGCGAGGCGTGGCCGTCGAAATCGTTTCGATCGGAACCGAACTCCTGACCGGGCTCGGGCGGAACACGAACGCCGACCGGATCATCGAGGCGCTCGGCGACGCCGGGATTCCGGTTCACTACATCACCACGGTCGGCGACGATTCGGCCAAGCTGGGCGAGGTGCTTCGCGCCGCCGTCCATCGCGTCCCCGTCGTCATCACCACCGGGGGGCTGGGCCCCACGCCCGACGACCTCACACGGAAGACGATCGCCACGGCCTTTCGCCGCCGTCTCGTGCTGGACGAGACGGTCCTCGCTTCGATCCGGGCGCGGTTTCGCGAGCGCGGCGTCGAGATGCCCGCGCTGAACGAGGGGCAGGCGCTCGTTCCCCGCGGCGCGCAGGTGATCGAGAATCCCCGCGGCACCGCCCCCGGGCTCCATTTCCTCCAGCTCCAGACCGAGATCTTCGTCCTCCCCGGCGTTCCCGCCGAGTGCGAGGCGATGCTCGCGCACTACGTCGTCCCGCGCCTGAAGGCCATGGGACTCGGCGTCGTCACCGGGCGACGCATCGTCCGGACGATCGGGCTCTCCGAATCGCTCCTGGCGGAGCGGCTCTCGGGTCTCGAAAGCGCCGAGCCGCATCTTCGTGTCGGGTACCTGCCGCACTCGAACGGGCTCGACGTGGCGCTCTCGCTCTCGGGGGGCGATCCCGCCTGGATCGCGGACGTGCTCGACCGGGCCGAGCGGCGCGTGGTGGAAGCGGCCGGCGCGGCGGTCTACGGCTCGGGAAAGCAGACGCTCGCCGAAGTGGCCGGCGCCGCGCTTCAGGAGCGCGGGCTCACGCTCGCCGTGGCCGAGTCGTTCACGGCCGGGGCGCTGGGGGCGGCCATCACGTCGGTGGCGGGGAGCAGCCGCTACTTCCTCGGCGGCGTGACGGCCTACTCGAACCGCGCGAAGCAGGACTTCCTGAACGTGGAGGCGTCGACCCTGGAGCGGGTCGGCGCGGTCAGCCCCGAGGTGGCCGAGGAGATGGCGCTCGGCGCGCGGAGCCGCTTCGGCGCGGACCTGGCGCTTTCGAGCACCGGGATCGCGGGCCCGGACGGCGGTTCGGCCGAGAAGCCGGTCGGACTCTGCTACCTCGGCATCGCGTCGGCGGAGGGCGTCCGGAGCCTCCGCTTCGTCCTCGGCGGAAACCGCCACGAGATCACAACCCGCGCCACGGCCTACGCGCTCGACCTCCTCCGCCGCCATCTCCAGGGGGGCGTCCGCCCCTAGCGGCGATGCCGATCCGCGCGTTCGTCGCCATTCCGATCGGAGAGCCCTGGGACGACTATCTCGCCGCGCTCACCCGCGACCTCTCCCGGCTCGTGGGCGGCGTTTCCTGGGTGAAGCCCGGGAATTTCCACATGACGCTCCGCTTCCTGGGAGATCTGGGGGAATCGGGCGTCGCCCGCCTGGGGGACGCCATGGCCCGCGGCGCGGAGGGGGCGACGGCCCCGGTGGCGGAACTCGGTGGAATCGGCGCCTTCCCCTCCCTCGAACGGCCCCGGGTCCTCTGGGTCGGCCTCGCGCGCGGCGGGGACGAGCTCCTGGCGCTCGGCCGCCGGGTGAACGCCGCCATCGACGCGGCGGGATTCGAGCGGGCCGACAAGCCCTTCCGGCCCCACCTCACGCTCGGCCGCGTTCGCGAGGGAGCGCGCGGGCTCGAGGCCCTGCGCGGCTACGCGCCGCCCCCGGCGCCGCCGGCCGCGCCGCTCGACCGGATCGTCGTGATGAAAAGTGACCTGCACCCGTCGGGCTCCCGCTATACTGCGCTCCGGGAGGTGCGTCTCCCGCCGCAGCGCTAGAAACCACAAACTTCCACCCCGACCCGAACCGGCGTCCCGGCACGGACCGCCAGCAAGAGACCAGGGGGAACAGATGGCCGTGAATCCGTCCAATCGGGAAACGACTCGCGAGGGCAAGGGGGAGCGCTCCAAGGCTCTCGAACTCGCCGTGCAGCAGATCGAGCGCCAGTTCGGGAAGGGCGCCATCATGAAGCTCGGTGAAGAGCACGCCCGCGTCCAGATCGACGCGATCCCCACCGGATCGCTCGGGCTCGACGCCGCGCTCGGCATCGGCGGCGTGCCTCGCGGGCGCGTCATCGAGATCTACGGGCCCGAATCGTCGGGCAAGACGACCCTCACGCTGAGCATCATCGCCCAGGCGCAGAAGCAGGGCGGGAACGCCGTCTTCATCGACGCCGAGCACGCCCTCGACGCCTCCTACGCGAAGCGCCTCGGCGTCGACATCGACGCGCTCCACGTGGCCCAGCCCGACACGGGCGAGGAGGCGCTGGAGATCGCCGAGCACCTCGTCCGGAGCGGCGCCGTCGACGTCATCGTCATCGACTCGGTGGCGGCCCTCGTGCCGAAGGCCGAGATCGAGGGCGAGATGGGCGACTCGCACATGGGCCTCCAGGCGCGGCTCATGTCGCAGGCGCTCCGGAAGCTGACCGGCACCATCTCCAAGTCGAAAACGACGGTCATCTTCATCAATCAGATCCGCATGCAGATCGGCGTCATGTTCGGCAATCCGGAGACGACGACCGGCGGGCGCGCGCTGAAGTTCTACGCCTCGGTGCGCATGGACATCCGCCGCATCGGCGCCATCAAGGACGGCGACAACGTCATCGGCAGCCACGTGAAGGTGAAGGTCGTGAAGAACAAGGTGGCGGCCCCCTTCAAGGAGGCCGAGTTCGACATCCTCTACAACGAGGGGATTTCCCGCGAGGGCGAGCTCCTCGACATGGCCGTGGAGAAGAATCTGGTGCAGAAGAGCGGCACCTGGTTCTCCTACGGCGAGGAGCGGATCGGCCAGGGACGCGAGAACGCCCGCGTCTGGCTGAAGGAGCACCCCGACGCCACGGCCGAGCTGGACGCCAAGATGCGCGCGGCGCTCGGAATCGGAACCGCGGCGGCGAAGTCGGAGCCGGAGCCGGCGGCGATGGCCGCGGCGGCCGGCGAAGGGCGAGGGGAGCGCCGGGTTCGCATCTAGGGGATGCCGCTTCAACCCGATCGAGCGGCCTCGGAGGACGCGGCGAAGGAAGCCGCCCTCAAGTTGCTGGAACGGGGTCCGCGCACCGAGCGGGAGATCGTCGATCGCCTGCTCGGGCGCGGTTTCGTTCCCGACGCGGTGGAAGGCGCGGTCGCGCGTCTCCGCCGCGTCTCTCTATTGGACGACCGGGCCTTCGTTCGCGCGTTCGTGCGGAGCGAGCTGACGAAGCGTCCGCAGGGGCGCCGCCTGCTCGAGACGAAGCTGAGGCGCCGCGGCGTTCCCGCGGCGCTCATCGCCGAGCTGGACGAGTTGCTGGCCCGCGACCGGGACCTGACGGAGCAGCACCTGACGTCCGAGTTCGAACGCGCGGCCCGCGCGGCCGCCGGACTCAGGCGCCGCTATGCCGGAAAGCCCGAGGAGGAGCGCCGGCGGAAATTGGCGAGCGCGCTCATGCGGCGCGGCTTTTCATGGGACACCATCCGGGACCTCGTCGGCGAGGCCCCCACCGAGGAAGAGACGTGAACCGCCCGACCAGCGACGAGCTTCGAAAACTCTTCATCGACTTCTTCAAGGACCGCGGGCACCCGCATCTTCCGATGGCGCCGCTCGTCCCGCTCGACGATCCGACGCTCCTCTTCACGTCGGCCGGGATGGTCCCCTTCAAGCCGTACTTTTCCTCGCCCCTTCCGCCGCCGACCCGCCGCGCCGTCACGGTGCAGCGCTGCCTGCGGCTGACCGACATCGAGAACGTCGGCGTCACGGTCCGCCACGCCACCTTCTTCGAGATGCTCGGCAACTTCTCCTTCGGCGATTACTTCAAGAAGGAGGCCGTGGAGTGGGCGTGGGAGTTCTCCACGCAGGTTCTGAAGATGCCGCCCGAGCGGCTCTGGCCGTCGGTCTATCACGACGACCAGGAGGCGTTCGACCTCTGGGCGAAGCACATCGGGCTCGGCGCCGCGCGCGTGACGCGCCTCGGCGAGAAGGACAACTTCTGGGGTCCGGCGGGGGGCGCGGGGGCGTGCGGGCCCTGCTCGGAGATCTACTGGGATCAGGGACCGGGCACGGGGTGCCAGCGTCCCGAGTGCGCGCCGGGGTGCGACTGCGAGCGCTACCTCGAATTCTGGAATCTCGTCTTCCCGCAGTTCGATCAAGCCCCGACGGGCGAGCGGAAGCCGCTGGCGAACCGAGGCATCGACACCGGCATGGGCCTCGAACGGCTCGCCATGATTCTTCAGGGCGCCCCGAGCGTCTACGACAACGACCTCCTCCGGCCGATCGGGGAGGCCGCGCGCCGCCTCGGCACGCCGAAGGAGGCCGACTCGGAGCGCGGCCGCTTCGCCTCGCGCGTCATCACCGATCACCTCCGCGCGCTCGTCTTCACCTTCGCGGAAGGGGTGCGCCCCTCGAACGAAGGGCGCGGCTACGTGGTGCGCCGCCTCCTGCGACGGGCGGCCCGGCTGGGACGCTATTGCGGCATCCAAGGGACCTTCCTCGCGCGCCTGGTGCCGACGGTGGTGAAGCAGATGAGCGCCTACGAGGAGTACGGCTATCTCGCGAAGGAACAGGCGTCCGTCGCGGCCGCCGTCGAGGAGGAGGAGGCGCGCTTCGCCGAGACGCTGGAGCAGGGGATGTCCCGCTTCGACGACACGGCCGCCGACCTCGAGACGAAGAAGCAGCGGGTCTTCCCGGGGGCGGTCGCCTTCGCCCTCTACGACACCTACGGCTTCCCGATCGATCTCACGGTCGAGATGGCGAAGGAGCGAGGATTCACGGTCGACATGGCGGCGTACGAATCCGCCATGGAGGAGCAGCGCGACCGCGCGCGGCGCGCCGGGAAATTCGAGACGCGCCACGTGACCGCCGGGCCCTGGACGACGCTCACCTCGGGGCCGCACTCCGAGTTCGTCGGCTACGACCAGTGGACGGTGGACGGCGCGACGATCCGCGACCTCCGGGACGCGGGGAGCGCGGGGGAGGGCGGGCCGCGGACGATCGAATTCACGCTCGACCGGACCCCCTTCTACGCGGAGGGGGGCGGACAGGTGGGCGACACCGGCTGGGTGGAGAGCCCGCCGGGCGCCGGCGCGACCGTGCGGCTTCGCGTCGTCGACACGGTGCGGGACGGCGAGCGGATCCTCCACCGCGCGGAGGTCGTCGAGGGGACGCCCGGCGCGGGGCCCTACCGCGCGGCCATCGACGGCGAGAAGCGGGGCGCGACGCAGCGGAACCACACGGCGACGCATCTGCTGCACGCGGCCCTCCGCGCGCGTCTTGGAACGCACCTCAAGCAGGCCGGCTCCCTCGTGGCGCCCGACCGGCTCCGCTTCGACTTCACGCACGGCAAGGCGCTGACGGCGGAGGATCTCCACGCCATCGAGAGCGCCATCAACGACCGGATCCTGGCGGATCTTCCCGTCGCGACCGAGGTGACGTCGCTGAAGGAGGCGCAGGCGAAGGGGGCGATGGCCCTCTTCGGCGAGAAGTACGGCGAGCGGGTGCGGCAGGTGATCGTCGCCGACTACAGCCGCGAGCTCTGCGGCGGCTGCCACGTGCGACGCACCGGCGAGATCGGTTACCTGAGAATCGAGGCGGAGCAGGCGGTCGCGTCGGGCACGCGCCGCATCGAGGCGGTGACGGGCGCGCTCGCCTACCGCCACGCCGAGCACGACCGCGCGCTCCTCCGCGATCTGGCGATGAAGCTGGGCGCGCCCCGCGACGCCCTCGCCGAGCGGATCGCCGCGCTCCAAGAGGAGGCGAAGCGGCTTCGGGAGTCGCAGTCGAAGCAGAGCAAGGACGCGCTTCGCGAACGGGTGCGCGCGCTCGCGGCCGCCGCGACCGCCGCGCCGCGGATCGTCGTCGCGGAAGTCGAGGCCGGGAACGTGGAGGAGCTGCGGGAGGCGGGCGACATCATCCGCCAGTCGCTCCCCGACGGAGGCGGCCTCCTGGCCGCCGTGATCGACGGAAAGCTCTCGGTGGCGGCCTCGGTCGGACCGGGCGCGGTCGACCGGCTCCAGGCCGACGCGTGGGTGCGGGACGCCGTCTCGATCGCCGGCGGAAAGGGGGGCGGGAAGAAGGACGCCGCCGTCGCCGGCGCGAAGGACGCCGCCCTTCTGTCGCAGGTTCTGGAGCGCGGCCGGGCGTTCGCGACCGAACGGCTCGGCGCGGGGAGCGCGGCGAAGTGACGGCCCGGAAGCTCCTCGACGCGGCCGAGCGGCGGGGGTGCGCCCACCTCGTCCTCGTCGACCCCGATCGGACGACCGCGCCGCGGGCGGCCGAACTCGCGCGCGAGTGCGAGGCGGCCGGCGCCGACGGAATCCTCTTCGGAAGCAGCACGCCGCTCGAGAACGATCCGGCGCCGGTGATGCGCGCCCTTCGCGAGAACTACCGCGGCCCGATCGTCCTCTTTCCCGGGAGCGCCGAACAGGTGCGCGCCGACGTCGACGCGGTGCTCTTCCTTTCGCTCCTCTCGGGGCGCGATCCCCGTTACCTCATCGAGGAGCAGGTGGCGGCGGCGCCGCGGCTCCTGGCGGCGGGCGTCGAGGCGATTCCGACGGCCTACCTCCTCGTGGGATCGGACGAGGGGGGGAGCGTGGCGCTCGTGACGGGCACGAGGCCGCTTCCGATCGAGCCGGCGTCCGACGTCGTGGCCCACGCGCAGGCGGCCGCCTGCCTCGGCTTCACCCTCGCCTACCTCGAGGCGGGAAGCGGCGCCTCGGCGCCCCTTCCCGCGTCGCTCGTCCGGCGGGTGGCCGACGCGGCTCCCATCGCGCTCGTGGTGGGGGGCGGCATCCGCACCCCCGACCAGGCGGCCGCCCTCGCGGCGGCCGGCGCGCGCTTCCTCGTCACCGGCACCGTTCACGAGGAAGGCCTGGCCGTCCGCCCCTTCACGGAGGCGATTCACCTGCCCGCGCCGGTTCTCTCGTGAGACGGGCGCGCCGCGGCATCTCCCACCGTTCGTCCAGAGGAGTGGCATGAAGGGACTGATCCTGAGCGGCGGCAAGGGCACGCGCCTTCGCCCCATCACCCACACGGGCGCGAAGCAGCTGATCCCGGTCGCGAACAAGCCGATCCTCTTCTACGTGATCGAGGCGGTGCGCGACGCCGGCATCGCCGACATCGGCATCATCGTCGGCGACACCGAGGCCGAGATCCGCGAGGCCGTCGGCGACGGTTCGGCCTTCGGCGTCTCCATCACCTACATCCGGCAGCTGGAGCCGCTCGGGCTGGCGCACGCCGTGAAGACGGCGCGTCCCTTCCTGAGGGACGATCCCTTCGTGATGTTTCTCGGCGACAACCTCATCCTCGACGGAATCCGCCCCCTGGTGGACGAGTTTCGCCGCGAGAGCCCGAACTGCGAGATCCTCCTCGCGCGGGTGCCGCGGCCCCAGGAGTTCGGCGTGGCCGAGCTGGACGGGGACCGCGTCGTCCGCCTGGTGGAGAAGCCGAAGGAGCCGCGCTCCGATCTCGCGCTCGTCGGGGTCTACATGTTCGATCAGACCGTCCACGAGGCGATCGACGCCATCCGTCCCTCGCCGCGCGGCGAGCTGGAGATCACCGACGCCATCCAGCAGCTCATCGACCGCGGCCGCGTGGTGAAGCACCACCTGGTCACGGGTTGGTGGAAGGACACCGGGAAGCTGGAGGATCTCCTGGAGGCGAATCGGATGGTCCTCTCCCGCGCCAAGCGCTCGATCGAAGGCGACGTCGACGCCGCCTCCCGCGTGGAGGGCGACGTGATCGTCGGCCCCGGCAGCGTGGTGCGGGAGTCGGTGCTTCGCGGGCCGCTCATCGTCGGGGCGCGCTGCCGCATCGAGCACTCCTACGTCGGACCCTTCACCGCCATCCACGACGAGGTGTCGATCCGGAACAGCGAGATCGAGCACTCGATCGTGCTGGCTCGCTGCAGCATCCAGGACATCCCGGTCCGCATCGAGGCGAGCCTCATCGGGAAGGAAGTCCGGATCCAGCGTTCGCAACTGAAGCCGACCGCCTATCGCTTCATGGTGGGCGACTCGAGCCAGGTCGACGTACTCTAGGCGCGAGCGAAGCGGGAAGGGCGGCAGCATGCGAATCCTCGTCACGGGAGCGAACGGAATGCTGGGGCGGGCGCTGGCCGAGCGCCTCTCGAGCGGCCACTCGCTGCTGCTCTGGGGACGGGAGGAGGCCGACCTCGCCGACGACGCGGCGGTGGAGGAGGCGGCGCGCGGCATCGAGTTCGACGCCATCGTCAACGCGGCGGCGTTCACCGAGGTCGACCGCTGCGAGAGCGACTACGACCTCGCGCTCCGGGGCAACCGGGACGCGGTGCGGAACGTGGCCCGGCTCGCCCGCGAGCGGGGCGCCAGGCTCGTGACGGTCAGCACCGACTACGTCTTCGACGGCACGAAGCGCGAGCCCTACCTCGAGAGCGATCCGACGTCCCCGGTGAACGCCTACGGGCGATCCAAGCTGGCCGGGGAGGAGGAGGCGCTTTCGAGCGGCGCGGCGGCGCTCGTCGTCCGCACGTCGTGGCTCTTCGGTCCGGGCGGGAAGAACTTCGTCGACACCATCGCGGGAAAGCTGGAGCGGGGCGAGGCGCTGGAGGTGGTGGACGATCAGCGCGGTTCGCCCACCTACACCAGGGATCTCGCGCACGGCATCGCGCGGCTCCTGAGCCGCGGCGCCACGGGGATCGTGAACGTGACCAACACGGGCGAGACGACCTGGTACGGGTTCGCGGTGGAGATCGCGCGCTACCTCGGCTCGGGCACGCCGATCGCGCCGATCGGCTCCGATCGGATTCGAAGGCCCGCCGCGCGCCCCGCCTACTCGGTCCTCTCGGGCGACCGCTACGCCCGACTCGTCGGCGAGCGCCTCCCGCGTTGGGAGGAGGCGCTCCACCACTACCTCGCGGGGCGGAGCGCCGCGCCGGGGGCGGCGGCGTGAGCGCGCGCAAGCCCGGCTCCGGGGTCGGCGTCGACCGCGTGCGGGAGACGTTCGCCGAGTCGGCCGTGGTCCTCGGCACGGTCGTTCGAAACGACGCCGCTCTGATCGACCGCATGACGAGGCTCGTCGCGTCGACGGTGCGCCGCGGCCGCACCGTCTTCTTCGCCGGGAACGGGGGGAGCGCGGCCGAGGCGCAGCACCTGGCCGCCGAATTCGTGGTCCGCTTCGTGCGCGATCGCGGGCCGCTTCCGGCCGTCGCGCTGACGACCGACAGCTCGATCCTCACCGCGGCGGGCAACGACTACGGCTTCGAGAAGGTCTTCGCGCGCGGCGTCGAGGCGCTCGGCAGGCGCGGCGATCTGCTCGTCGCGATGTCGACGAGCGGATCGTCGCCGAACATCCTGGCCGCCGTGGCCGCCGCCAAGGCCCGCGGCATGCGGGTTCTCGGGATGACGGGCGCCGCGGGCCGGGCGTTCGCGCGCCGGTGCGATCTCTGCCTCGTCGTGCCGAGCCGCGTCACGGCGCGCGTTCAGGAGGTCCATCTCCTCGTCGGCCACCTCTGCTGCGAAGCCGCCGAGGCGGTGGCGCTCTCCCGCGCCGCGTCCCCGGTCCGCGCGGCGGCCCGGCGCCCCGCGCGCCGCCGACCGCGCCCGCGTCCCCGGAGAGATCGCGCGTGATCAAGCCGCTCGTCCGGTCGCTCCGCGTCTACCAGTGGACGAAGAACCTCGTCCTCTTCGCGGGCCCGGTCTTCACGCTCCGAATTCTCGATCCGCCGGTGGCGCTCGCCTCCGTGGCGGGCTTCCTCGCCTTCTCGCTCGCGGCGTCGGGCGTCTACGTCCTGAACGACATCGTCGACGTGGAGCGCGATCGGCTCCACCCCGAGAAGCGCTTGCGCCCCGTGGCGTCGGGCGCGCTCCCGATTCCGGCGGCGGCGATCCTCGCGGCGCTCCTCCTGGCGGCGGGACTCGGCGGCGCGGCGGCGATCGGATCGCGCTTCGCGATGACCGCGGTCGCCTACGTGATTCTCACGGGGGCCTACTCGCTTTTCTTGAAGAGAGTCGTCCTCCTCGACGTGGTCTCCATCGCCACCGGCTTCGTGCTCCGGGCCGTCGCGGGCGTCGAGCTCGTTCGCGATCGGACGCACCTCGGGCCCGAGACGATCCAGATCTCGCCCTGGCTCCTCGTCTGCGCCTTCTTCCTGGCGCTCTTCCTCGCGATCGGGAAGCGGCTCTTCGAGCTGGAGACCCTGGAGCGCGACGCCGCGAAGCACCGCGCCGCGCTCGGCGCCTACACGCGGCCGCTCCTCGACCAGCTCGTCGCCGTCGTGACGAGCGCCACGGTGCTCGCCTATTCGGTCTACACCATCTCCCCCGAGACGACCGCGAAGTACCACGGGCGCCCGCTCTACCTGACCATCCCGTTCGTCCTCTACGGCATCTTCCGATACCTCTATCTCCTCTACGCCGAGCACAAGGGGGGGAACCCCTCCGAGCATCTCCTGCGCGACCGCGCGACGCTCGTCAACGTGCTGCTCTGGTGCGCGGTGGTGATCGCCGTGCTCCTCTGGCCCGTCGCGTGACGCGCGCCGCGCGCGCCGCGGCGCCTCCCGCCCTCGCGGCGGTCCGCGTCCACGCCCCCGCGAAGGTGAACCTCGGGCTCTGGATCCTGGGGCGGCGACCCGACGGCTTTCACGAGATCGACACGATCCTCCACGCGATCGACCTGGACGACGAGATCCTCATCGCCCGAAGCCGCGTCCCCGGATGCCGCCTCTCGACGGCCGGGCGCCCCATCCCGCCGGGCCCCGCGCCGAACGCGCCGAATCTCGTGGAGCGGGCCTGGAGCCGCCTCCTGGCCGCGCGCCCCGAGCTCGAGCGCGCGGGCATCGACGTCCGCCTGACGAAGCGGATTCCCGCGGGCGCGGGACTCGGGGGAGGGAGCAGCGACGCGGCCGGGCTCCTCGCCGGAGCCGACCGGCTCTTCGGCCTCGGGATGGAGCCGGACGAGCTCGAGGTCCTGGCGGCGGATCTCGGCTCGGACTGTCCCTTTTTCGTACGAGGCGGAGCGGCCCGGGCCACGGGTCGAGGAGAAGAGCTGAGACATCTGCGTCCCATGCCCCCCACCTGGGGCGTCCTCCTGTTCCCACCTGTCGCAATTTCAACGAGTTGGGCCTACGGACTCCTTAGAAAGCGATTGACAGTCGGGACTTGCGACGCTAGCATCCTCGAATCTGCCGTGGCGCGTGGGGACGTGGGGGCCGCGGTCGACGCGCGTTTCAACGCGTTCGAGGACGTGATCCTTCCGCATGTCCCCATTCTCGCGGGGTTGAGAGAGCATTTCTTCGCGTCCGGCGGTTGGGGCCCTCTCATGTCGGGGAGCGGCTCGAGTTTCTTCACGCTGGCGCGTTCGGAGAATGAAGCCCGTGCGGTGGCATCGGCCATCGCGAAGAGCCATGCGGACGTCCGCGTCATGCGGACCCGAGAGCGCGGCGTCACGGTATCGCGAGCAGAGTGACGCCGGTGAGCGGACCACAAGGGTCCGCGCCAGGGATCAGGGGATCCCATGGACTTCGATGGAACGAGGTCCAGAACTCGAGGTGGGTGACACGGCATGGGACTCGAGATCACCGAAGTTCGAATCTCTCTCAGGGACGACGACAAGCTGAAGGCGTTCGCGAGCATGACGTTCAACGACCAGTTCGTCATTCGCGGCCTCAAGATCATCGAGGGGACGAACGGGATGTTCGTGGCGATGCCGAGCCGGAAACGGCCCGACGGCACCTATCAGGACATCGCGCACCCCATCCACAACGACGCACGGAAGTTCATCGAGGATCGGATCCTCGACGAGTACGAGAAGGAGCGGGCCAGGCAGCCGGCCGGGTCGCTGATCGGCAGCGAGTCGATCTAGCGCCGACCCTCCCGGCGAGGCGGGCGCGCGAGCGGGTGCCGTATCCGAGGCCCCGCGTCCTGGGATGGGGCGTCGGCAAGTGGTAAGCCAGGAGACTTTGGATCTCCCATTCGGAGGTTCGAATCCTCCCGCCCCAAATCCCTCGCCAACGATCCGATTCTTGCGGTAGACTTCGTTCGCTTCACCCCGGCGGGTTCAGGCCCTCCGGAACGACTCAAAGCCCAATTTCGACCTCAGGATCCCCGGGCCCCGGAGGCTCTGCCCTCCGGCCCATCGAGCGCCTCGCGGCGTCTCGGGCCCGATCGGCGAGGCCGCCGATCGGCTTTGGGTCGTTTTATTTTGGGCGGAATTCGGGCGGTTCACGGGCGTTGAGGGACGTGGAATCTTCTCGGGGGGGAGACATGTCACCCACCACGGAGGAAAGGATGACGGTGAAGTTGGCGACCGATCGACGCGCGACGCCGGCCGCGCGCCCGGCCCCGAACGATGTGGGTCCGCTCCCGGCCGAGCGGAGCCTGCGCCTCTTCACAGGAAACGCCAACCGGCCTCTCGCCGAGGCGGTCTGCAAGCACCTGGGCGTCGAGCTCGGCGACGCGACCGTGGATCACTTCGCCGACGGAGAGACGTCGGTGAAGGTGAACGAGAACATCCGCGGCGCGGACATCTTCGTGTTCCAGCCGACCTTCGCGCCGGCCACGAATCTGATGGAGCTCCTGGTGATGATCGACGCCGTGCGACGCGCCTCGGCGCGCCGCGTGACGGCGGTCATTCCGTACTTCGGCTACCAGAGGCAGGACCGCAAGGATCAGCCCCGCGTGCCGATCACGGCGAAGCTGGTCGCCAATCTCATCACGACGGCCGGCGCCGACCGCGTCATGACGATGGATCTCCACTCGGCGCAGATCCAGGGCTTCTTCGACATCCCGTTCGATCACCTCTACGCGGCGCCGGTGCTGGTGGATCACTTCACCCGCCTCGGCATCCAGGACCTCGTGGCGATCGCGCCCGACATCGGGAGCGTGAAGATGGCGCGCGCGTACGCGAAGCGCCTCAGCACGGGGCTCGCGGTGGTCGACAAGCGTCGACCCCGTCCGGACGCCGTGGAGATGATGAACATCATCGGCGAGGTCGACGGCAAGAACGCCGTCATCTTCGACGACATCCTGAGCACCGGCTCGACGCTCGTGGAAGCCGCGCGGGCCCTTCGGGAGGCGGGCGCGCGGGACATCTACGCCGCCGTGACGCACGGCGTCCTGTGCGGGGACGCCATCGAACGGATCACGAAGTCCCACGTGAAGGAACTCGTGATCACCGACAGCATTCCGCACGACCCGTCGACGCTGCCGTCGAAGATCCGCGTCCTCTCGGTCGCCCCGCTTCTGGCGGAGGCGATCCGGCGCATTCACGACGAGGAGTCGCTGAGCTCGCTCTTCATTTGACCACTCGGTAATCCAGGAAACGGAAGGAGCAGTCGTATGGCCATCGTCGTTCTCAAGGGCGCCCGCCGGGACCAGGTCGGCAAGGGCATCTCCCGGCGCCTTCGCCAGGCCGGCAGCATTCCGGCCGTCTACTACGGGCGCGGCGAAGCGCCCGTCGCCATCTCCGTGCACGCGAAGGAGCTCGATTCGATCCTTCACGGCTCGGCGGGCAGCAACGTCATCGTCGATCTCAAGGTCGAGGGCGACGCCGCGGCGGACCGCAAGGCCCTGCTGCGCGAGATCCAGCGGCACCCGGTGCGGGGGAACATCCTGCACGTCGACCTGCAGCACATCTCGCTCAGCGAGCGGATCACGGTGGAAGTCCCCGTCGTGCTGCTCGGCGTTCCGACCGGCGTGAAGGACGGAGGCGGCATCCTCGAGCACCTTCTTCGCGAGGTCGAGGTGGAGTGCCTTCCGACCGACATCCCCGACAAGCTCACCGTCGACGTGTCGCACCTGAACATCGGCGAATCGGTGCACGTGAGCGATCTCGTCTCCGACAAGGCGACGGTCAAGACGGAAGCCGAGCGGACGGTCGCGTCGGTGGTGCCGCCGACGGTGCTGGAGGAGGTCAAGCCGGCGGAAGCGACCCAGGCCGAGCCGGAGCTGGTGAAGAAGGAGAAGGCGGAGGAGGAAGAGGGAGGCCAGGAAGGTTAGCGCCGACGCCGAGGGGATGGTCGTCGTCGGGCTCGGCAATCCCGGCGCCGAGTACGCCGCCACGCGCCACAACGCCGGATTCATGGCGGTCGACGCGCTGGCCGGACGGCTCCACCGCTTCTCGGGTTGGAAGAGCGACGGCGGGATGCTGCGGGGACGCGGGCGGGCGGGCCGGTTCGAGGCCCTGCTGGTGAAACCCCAGCAGTACATGAACCGGAGCGGAATCGCCGTGAAGGCGATGCTGGCCGAGGGGTGGAACCCGGGTCGCATCCTGGTGGTCTACGACGACGTCTACCTGCCGCTCGGAACGCTGCGGCTCAAGCCGTCGGGCGGACCGGGCGGGCACAACGGGCTCGAATCGGTGCTGGAGGCGGCCGGGACCACGTCGGTTCCGAGGCTCCGGATCGGAGTCGGGCCGGCTCCCGCCTCGGCGGATTTGAAGGAATACGTGCTGGAGCCCTTCACGGGCGACGAGCGCGAGATCGTGCCCCGCGTCATCGAGGCGGCCTCGCAGGCCGCCCACGACGCGGTGGCGCTTGGCCTCACGGAGGCCATGAACCGCTGGAACCGGTTCGGAAAAGACCCGGTCGAAGCATGAGGAGACGATGAAGCTATACGAAACCACGATCATCTACGACCCGAGCCTGGAAGAGAGCCGGATCAACGAGGAAATCGAGCGCGTCACGCAGCCGATCGTCGCGGCCGGCGGCGAGGTCGTCGAGGTGCAGCGGTGGGGCAAGAAGAAGCTCGCCTACATCGTCCGCAAGCGCCGCGACGGGACCTACATCCACGTGAAGCACAAGAGCCCGCCGAGCCTGATCGCGGAGATGGATCGCCGCTTCCGGCTGAGCGAGAGCGTGCTGCGACACCTGACCGTGATGGCGCCGAAGGAATTGCCGGCGGCGGAAGTCCCGGCGGGCACCGGAACGCCGGCGACCCCGTCCGTCGTCGAGGAGTAACCGCGGTTCCGGATCGTCCGGTCCGCGACGGAACATTCGAAGGAGGAATCCATGGCTCGCGATGGCGAATCGCGGTCGTTTCGACGCAAATTCTGCAAGCTCTGCCTCGATAAGGTCGAGCGGATCGACTACAAGGACGACCGCCGCCTTTCCCGGTTCATCACGGATCGCGGCAAGATCGTTCCGCGGCGCATCTCGGGGACCTGTTCGCGCCACCAAGCGCAGATCACCGAGGCCGTGAAGCGGGCGCGCATCCTTGCGCTCCTTCCGTTCACCGCCGACCAGTACCGTTAAAAGCGTGACCTCGGCCGCCGAAACGCCGCGGCCGGCTCCGTTCGCCGACGCGGTTCGGGCGACCGGCGCGATCCTGCTCGGAGCGGGGCTCATCCTGCTCGCGAGCGCCGATCTGCCGACGCCCCTCCCGTGGACGTACGGGCTGCTGCCGCTGGCCATCCTTTGGCTGACGCGCCGCGTCGGGCTCCTCTTCGGATCGCTCGCCGCGGCCGCCACGATCGGCGCGGTCTACGCCGGCGGCGTGCGCGAGCCGGCGCAGCTCATCTTCGTCGGCCAGCTCGGGATGGCGGGGATGCTCCTCGCGGCGTGCGCGCGCCGCGGGATGCGGGCCTCCACCGCGCTCGCGTTCTCGGTGGCGCCGCTCCTGGTCGCCGCGGCGAGCTACCTCTTCCTGGGCGGGATGCAGGAGCTCTCGGACGTTCTCGCCGCGAGGCTCGAGGAGATTCGCCGGCTGGAGAGCGAGCACCGGGTCTCGCAGACGCTGGGACTGAGCGCCGAGGAGTTCAAGCGGGCGGTCGAGCAGACCGCGCGGCTCTGGACGCTGCTCCTGCCGTCGCTCTTCGCGCTGAAGTGGGTGATCGTGATGGCGATCAATTGCTGGCTGGCCTCGGTGCTCTTCCAGTCCGGGCCGACCGGCGAAGCCGCCGACGGCTTCCCGGCGTTCGAGGCCTTCTCAACGTGGCGCGTCCATCCGGTCGCGGCGTGGGCGATGGCGCTGGCGCTGGTGCTGATCGTGACGCGGCTGAAGCCGGCGGTGGACGCGGGGCTGAACCTCGCCTTCCCGCTCGCTCTCGCGTACACGATCCAGGGTTTCGCGGTGGCGCGATTCGCCGCCATCGCGTTCGAAATGCGCGGCGTCGTGCAGGTGGCGATCGCCGTTCTCGTAGTGATGATGCCGGTCCTGCTCGTGGCGTTCCTGGGGATCGGATTTTTCGACGCGTGGTTCGATTTTCGCCGCCGGATCGTGCTGGGGATCGACGATTCCCTCGGCGCCGGCGACGGAGCCTGATCGGAGGAGACGATGGAGATCATTCTGCTCGAAGACATCACCGGACTCGGCAAGCGGGGCGCCACCGTGCGCGTCGCGGACGGGTACGCCCGCAATTTCCTGCTCCCGCGCAAGAAGGCGATCTCGGCCGTGGGGAACTCGCAGGCCGTCTTTCGCGATCGCGAGCGCGCGCACCGCGGCCGCGTGGAGCGCGCGCGCCAGGACGCCATGGGGGTTCGCGACCGTCTGGCGCAGGTCTCGCTCCAGTTCTCGGTCCAGGTGGGCGAGGAGGATCAGCTCTACGGTTCGGTGAGCGCGTCCGACATCTACGACGCGCTCGCGGCGCAGGGATTCCAGATCGAGAAGAAGGCCGTCCGGCTCGAGGAGCCGATCAAGGCGCTCGGCGCGTTCGACGTGCCCGTGCACGTCTTCCAGGACATCGAGGCCCCGGTCAAAGTCTGGGTCGTCCGTCAATGAGAGGCCCGCTCTCGCTCGGCGCCGCCGGCGGGGTCGTGCTCGCCGCCGCCATCCTGCTCGCCGGCTGCTCCGGGGCTCCCGCCCCGTCGGAGGGCTCCGGCGCGACGGCCCAGGGCTCCAAGGCCGCCGGCTCGCCGTCGGAAGCCGGGCGGCCGGGCACCTGGCGCCCCGCGAAGCCCGACACGCTCGGCCCGGTCGTGGCCGTGTTCGGCAACCGCCGTCTCACGCGGCACGACGTCGACTCCGTCATCGCGACGGCGCCCCTCGACGTGCAGCCGAGGCTTCGGACGTTCGACGGCTACCGTCAGCTCGTGGAGCGCCTCATCTTCGAGGAGACGCTCCTCCACCTCGCCGAGCTCGACAAGATCGAGGCCGATCCCGAGTTCAAGCTGGAGGTCGCGAAAGCGGTCCGCGGCGCGAAGATGCGCACCTACTACAACCGTCGCGTCGCGGCGCTTCCGAACGTCTCCGATTCGCTCGTGCAGGCCTATTACGATTCCCATCTCGACGACTACAAGATTCCCGCCCGGGTGCGCGTGCGCCACATCCAGTTGGCGACGCAGTCCCAGGCGAAGTCGGTGCGCCGCAAATTGGTGAACGGCGGCCTCTGGGACGAGATCTGCAAGAGCACCTCGCAGGACAAGACCTCGAAGGACCGGGGCGGCCTCATCGGCTACATCACGAAGGAGACCGACCTCGTCCCCGGCGTCGGAAGCTCGCCCGCGATCGTGGCGGCCGCGTTCTCCCTCAAGGAGGGCGAGACGAGCCAGCCCCTCAAGGGCCCGAAGGGCTGGCACCTCATCCGCGTCGACAATCTGGAGGGGGCCTCCGTCCAGCCGTTCGACCAGGTGAAGGCGCGCATCCGCCAGGATCTGGACGGGAAGGCGGTCGAGGCATTCTCCACGGCCCTCAACGACTCGCTGAAGAGCATCTCGAACAGCGCCATCTTCGACGATTCGATCTCGGTCGCGCTTTCGCCCTCGCGCACCCCGCTCGACTTCCTGAAGGAGGCGCAGGCGGCGGTGACCGCCCAGGACCGCGTGAAGCTCTACAAGCAGGTGGCGGAGCGCTTTCCCACCGACTCCGTCTCGGTGCAGGCCCGCTTCATGATAGGCTTCACCCTCGCGGAGGACATCGGCGACTACGAGGCCGCGAGGGAAGCGTTCGAGGATTTCCTTCAGCGCTATCCCAAGGCCGAGCTCGCGAACTCCGCGCGCTGGATGCTGGACAACATGGAGAAACCGCCGCCCCCCCTGCAGGAGGATGCCGCGCCGTCCGACAGCACGAAAGCGCCGTCGGGAACCGGGGGAGGATCGAAGCCGGATCAGGCGCGACGAAGCCCATGAGCATGATTCCGGTCCGCGTCGGAGGCCTGGCCATCGACGAGCGGACCAAGAGCCCCGTGGTTCTGCTTCAGGAGATCGAAGGGTCCCGCGTGCTTCCGATCTGGATCGGGCCGATGGAGGCGAGCGCCATTCACAGCGAGCTGACGGGGAAGAAATTCCAGCGTCCCCTGACGCACGATCTCCTCCTTTCCGTCATCGAGGGGCTGCGCGGCAAGGTCTCGCGCGTGGTCATCTCCGACCTGAAGGAGAGCACCTTCTTCGCGCACATCTATCTCGAGGGGGGCCACGGGCCCGTTTCGGTCGACGCCCGCCCGAGCGACTCGATCGCGGTGGCGCTCCGATCGCGGGCGCCGATCTTCATCCTCGATTCGCTCTTCGAAAAGTCGTCGCAGGGCGCCGCGACGGCCGAGACGCCGAGCGAGAAGACCCCCGAGGAGAAGGCGGAGGAGCTGCGCCGCTACCTCGAAGGGCTCCATCCCGAGGATTTCGGCAGCCAGTGGAAGGCCGAGGATCTTTGAGGGGGTCGGTGACCTGATCGCGCCCTTCCGCGGCCGGACGCCGGCCATCCCCGATTCCGTGTTCGTCGCGCCCACCGCGCTCGTGGTGGGCGACGTCGTCTTGGGCGAGGAGACGAGCGTCTGGTACGGCGCGGTGATCCGGGGCGACGTCGGCGAAATCCGCGTCGGGTCTCGGACCAACATCCAGGATCAATGCGTCCTCCACGTCACGACGGGCCTTCCCGGGCTCACCGTCGGAAACGAAGTGACCGTGGGGCATCGCGCCATTCTCCACGGCGCCACGATTCGCGACCGATGCCTGATCGGCATGGGGGCGATCCTCCTCGACGGATGCGACATCGGCGAGGAGAGCCTCGTCGGCGCCGGCAGTCTCGTGCGGGAGGGGACCGTGGTTCCGCCCCGCTCGTTCGTCGCGGGCGTTCCCGCCGTGGTGAAGGGCCCGATTCCACCGGACGCCCTCGCGCGTCTCCGGGCCTCGGCCGACGCCTACGTCGCGCTCGCCCGGGAGCACGCCGAGCTGACGAGGCGATTCGCGCCGTGAAACCGTTCGCGCCGCGCTTCGCGACGCTGCTCACGCTCGCGGCCCTCGCGGCGCACGCCGCGCCGATCGAGAGCGCCGCCGCGCCTCCTCCCGCCGCCGCGGCCAAGCGCTTTCCCATGGGACGTCCCGGCGAGCTGAAGGCGCGGCTCCTCGAGAGCCCGCGCGCGCCGGAGGCTCCGGCGTGGGCGCTGGAATACGCGGGCCTGCTGGAGATCGAGCGGCTCGATCCGCCCTCCCGCGCGGCGGAGCGGCTCTGGGCGGCGCGCGTCGGACTGGCCGCGGCCGGCCCCAAGGCGCCCGAGCGGAAGCGGCTCCAGGCGATGGCGGCCTCGCTCGAAGGGGCGCCCATCGACTCGATTCCGATCAAGCGCGCGGCCGAGGGATTGACGCGCATCGGCGTCGTCGTGCCGCTGTCGGGGCGCTACGAGCGTTACGGCAAGACCTTCGTGAACGGCATCCGCCTCGCGGCCGAGGAGCACAACCGCGACTGGGAGCCGACGCTCCATCTCATTCTCCACGACTCCGAGGGCGATCCCCTGATCGGCGCGCGGAAGGCCCGCTGGCTCCTCAAGGACCACGGCGTCTCGGTCATCGTGGGCGAGCTCTTCACGGCCAACACCGCGCCGCTCGCGGCGGCCACGCAGGTGATCGGCGCGGTCCTCCTCTCTCCCTCGGCCACGAACGAGCGGCTCGCCACGCTCGGCGACGGGGTCTTCCAGCTCCACCTCGGCCCCTGGGCCTCCGCGAACGCGCTCGCCACGCACCTCGGGGGCCAGTTTCCGAAGGGGACCGCCGCGCTCCTCGTCGCGCCGGGTCCCGACGACTCGACCCGAGCGCTCCTCGTCGCCGACGCCTGCCGGCGGGCCGGGATCGGCATCGTCGGCGTGGAGAAGCTTCCCGACGATCCCTCCGACGCCACGAAGCCGATCGCCGCGCTCCGGGCGAAGAAGCCGAACGCGCTCGTCCTCCTCGCGCCCGCCAAGACGGTCGGCGTCGTGGCCGCGCAGCTCCCGTCGAGCTGGCCCGGCGCGCGCGTCTACGGCTTCGACGATCTCGATCCCGAGGGCTTGAATCGGGAGGCGCGCGCGGCGCTCGAGGGAGCGACGCTCTTTCTCAGCGACTACGCGCTCGCGGGCGCCCTGCGCGACTCCTTCGAGGTCCGCTACCAGCGCTCCTTCGCGGAGGCGCCGACCCGGATGGCCGTTCGCGGCTATCTGGCGGGGCTCGCCATCGCGCGCGCGGTGGAAGGGGGCGCCGCCACCGCCTCCATGCTGCGGGAGGCGCTGCGCGCGCAGGTCTACGAGACCGACGAGGGGCGCGCCTTCCGCGCGCTTCGCCCGGTCGTTCCGGCGTTCGCCGAAAGGCTCGTCATCCGAGGCGGCCGGGCCGTGAATCCCGACGCCCCGGCGGCGGCCCCGAGCCCGCCGCCGCCCGCCAAAGCCGAAACGAAGCCCGGAACCCCTTGAATCGCCTCCGGGGTTTCGATAGGGTCCGCCTGATCCATGACTGAAGGCCATTGGTTCCCAAACACTTACGGGATGGAGGATCGCCCATGAATGGACGGAACATGAGGTTCCGGCTGATCGCGCTTCTCGGCCTTCTTCTCGCCTTCGCGGCGGGATGCGCCAAGCAGTCGAACGAGATTCCGGTCGGCGTCTACGGCTCGCTCACCGGCACCACCGCCACGTTCGGGATCTCCTCGAAGCAGGGGATCGAGCTCTTCATGGACAACGTGAATCAGGCGGGCGGCGTCGCGGGGACGAAGATCCACATGACGGTGGAGGACGACCAGTCGAAGCCGGAAGAGGCGGCGACCGCGGTGCAGAAGCTGATCGACCAGGACGGCGTCATCGCCGTGCTCGGGGAGGTGGCGTCGAGCCGCAGCATGGCGGCCGCTCCGATCTGCCAGCAGGCGGGCGTGCCGATGATCAGCCCCTCCTCGACGAATCCGAAAGTCACGGAGCTCGGCGACTACATCTCGCGCGTCTGCTACATCGATCCCTTCCAGGGAATGGTGATCGCCAAGTTCGCGCGCCAGACGCTGAATCTCTCGAAGGCGGCCGTGCTGCGCGACAACAAGAACGACTACAGCGTCGGGCTCGCCAACTACTTCTCCGAGTCGTTCCACGCCATGGGCGGCACCGTCGTCGCCGACGAGGCCTACTCCGAGGGCGACCAGGACTTCAAGGCCCAGCTGACCGTGATCAAGCAGAAGCGCCCCGAGTTCATCGTCGTGCCCGGCTACTACACCGAGGTGGCCCTCATCGCGCGGCAGGCGCGCGAGCTCGGGATCACCGTGCCGCTCCTGGGCGGCGACGGATGGGTCTCCGATCGCCTTCTCGAGATCGCGCAGGACGCGCTCGACGGCTCCTACTTCGTGAGCCATTACTGGGAGAAGGACGAGAACCCCGCCATCCAGAAGTTCGTGAACGACTACCGCGCGCGCTACAACAGCACCCCCGACGCCCTGGCCGCGCTCGCCTACGACGCGGCCGGCGTGCTGGTCCACTCGCTGGAGGAGCTGAACAAGTCCGATCCGGCGGCCTTCAAGTCGCTGACGGGCCCGCGCAACGCGAAGCAGGCGGCGGCACGCGCGAAGCTTCGCGACTACATCAACGCGACGAAGGACTTTCCGGGCGTCACCGGCAAGATCACGCTCGACGCGAAGCGGAACGCCGTGAAGACGGCGACGTTCCTCGGCATCAAGAACCGGCAGTACGAGTTCGTGGCCGTCGTCGAGCCGTAGGCGCCGCCGCCCGTGCAGGAACTCTTCCAGCAGCTCGCCAACGGCATCGCGTGGGGAAGCATCTACGCCCTCATCGCGCTCGGCTACACGATGGTGTACGGCATCCTGCGCCTCATCAACTTCGCCCACGGCGACATCTACATGGTGGGCGCGTTCGCGGCGTACTACCTGGCCCGCCTGCTGCACGCCGGCGGGCCCGAGCCCTCGCCGCTCCTCGCGGCCGTGGTGCTCCTCGGCTCCATGGCGATCTGCGCCGCGCTCGGCGTCGCGATCGAGTACTTCGCCTATCGTCCGGTGCGGAAGTCGTCGCGCCTCACCGCGCTCATCACCGCCATCGGCGTCTCGCTCCTCCTCGAGAACCTCGGCATCCGGCTCTTCGGGGCGGACCCCAAGTTCTTCCCCCAGCTCGTGGCCCCGAGGACGATCACCCTCGCCGACGGGGTGATCGTGACGAACCACCAGATCACGGTGGTCGTCATCTCGATCCTCCTCATGGTGGGACTCACGCTCTTCGTCCATCGAACGCGGACGGGGAAGGCGATGCGGGCCGTCTCCTTCAACCGCGACGCCGCCAGCCTCATGGGAATCCCGGTGAACCGGATCATCACCATCACCTTCGCCATCGGCTCCGCGCTCGCCGCGGCCGCGGGCGTGCTCGTGGGGCTCACGAATCCGAAGATCGAGCCCCTCATGGGAATCATGCCGGGCGTAAAGGCCTTCGTCGCCGCGGTGCTCGGCGGCATCGGGAGCATTCCCGGGGCCGTCATCGGGGGGCTCTTGATGGGCGTCTCGGAATATCTCGTCGTCGGCTACATCTCCTCGACCTACCGCGACGCGATCGCGTTCGTGATCCTGATCCTGGTCCTCCTCGTGAAGCCCGCCGGGCTCCTGGGCCGGAACGTTGCCGAGAAAGTCTAAGAGCGCCCTCCGCGCGCTCCTCCTCCTCGCGGCGGTCGTGGCGGGCGCCTGGGCGCTGAACGCGGGCGCGCTCGCGAGCCTCAATCCCTACATCTACCGGATCCTCGTTCTCTGCTGCCTGAACGTCATCCTCGCTCTGAGCCTGAACCTCGTGAACGGGATCACCGGGCAGTTCTCCATCGGGCACGCGGGCTTCATGGCCGTCGGGGCGTACGTCTCGGCGGCGTTCACGGTCTACGCCACGCCCCGCCTCTTCGGCGTGACGGCGGAGGCGGGATCGCTCGCCGCGGCGGGGCCCTTCATCGTGGCGCTCGTCCTCGGCGGGCTCGTGGCGGCGGTCGCGGGGCTCCTGGTCGGGCTCCCCTCCATGCGGCTTCGGGGCGACTACCTCGCCATCGTGACGCTCGGCTTCGGGGAGATCATCCGCGTCGCGATCCTGAACATCGACGCGGTGGGCGGAGCCCGCGGCTTCGCCGGCATCCCGCCGCGGACCGACCTCGCGTGGGCGGCCGCCGTGGCCGCGCTCACCTTCATCGTGCTTCGAAACCTGATCCGCTCCTACCACGGGCGCGCGCTCCTCGCCATCCGGGAGGACGAGATCGCGGCCGAGGCGCTCGGCGTCCCGACGACCCGCTACAAGGTCTCCGCGTTCGTCGTCGCCGCCTTCTTCGCCGGCGTCTCGGGCGGGCTCTTCTCCCACTACACCTACCTCCACACCAACTCCTTCACGTTCATGAAGTCGATCGAGGTGATCGTGATGGTGGTGCTGGGCGGAATGGGGAGCCTCATCGGCTCGGTCCTCGGCGCGTTCATCCTGACCGCGCTTCCGGAGATGCTTCGCTTCGCGAGCGCCGAGCGCCTCATCATCTATTCGATCCTCCTCATCGTGCTCATGATCTCGCGCCCCCAGGGAATCCTCGGGAACCGGGAGATCTCCTGGTCGGGGCTCCTCACGCGGTTCCGGCGCAAGCGTCCGGGCGAGGCGGCATGATCCGGCCGGACGACGGGAGCGCCCTCCCCATCCTCCGCCTCACGAACGTGACGCGGGCCTTCGGGGGCCTGAAGGCGGTCGGCGATCTCGACCTCGTGCTGCCGCGCCGCATCCTGGCGGGGCTCATCGGGCCGAACGGGGCGGGGAAGACGACCGTCTTCAATCTCATCACGGGGGTCTACGCGCCGACGGCGGGGGCGATCGAGCTCGCGGGCGAGCCGATCCAGGGCCGGCTGCCGAGCACGATCGCGCGCCACGGCGTGGCCCGCACGTTCCAGAATCCGCGCCTCTTCTCCGACCTGACCTGCCTCGACAACGTCCGCGTGGCGTGCCATCTCCACGCCGGCGCCACGTTCGCCGACAGCATCTTCCGCACGCCGCGCTCCGAGCGGGAGGAGCGCGAGATCGGCGAGAGGAGCGAGTCGCTCCTCGCCGACTTCGGCCTCGCGAAATATCGGGACGAGAAGGCGCGGAATCTCCCCTACGGCGATCAGCGGCGCCTGGAGATCGCGCGCGCCCTGGCGGCCGACCCGAAGCTCCTCCTCCTCGACGAGCCGGCCGCGGGGATGAATCCCCAGGAGAGCCAGGCGCTCATGCATCTCATCCGCGACATCCGCGACCGCTACGACCTGACCGTCCTCCTCATCGAGCACGACATGAAGGTCGTCATGGGAATCTGCGAGCGGATCACCGTGCTCGACCACGGCGTGAAGATCGCGGAGGGCTCCCCGTCGGAGATCCGCCGCGATCCCCGGGTGATCGAGGCCTATCTGGGCGAGGAGCCGTGAGCCTACTCGAGCTCGACGACCTGAACGTCCACTACGGCGCCATCCACGCCCTGAAGGGGATCTCCCTCCGCGTGGAGCCGGGCCAGATCGTCACGCTGGTCGGCGCGAACGGGGCGGGGAAGAGCACGACCCTGCGCGCCGTCTCCGGCCTCCTTCGCCCCAGCAAGGGGGCGATTCGCTTCGACGGGAAGGCCCTCGCGGGCGTCCCGCCGCACGAGATCGTCCGACTCGGCGTCTCGCACGTTCCCGAGGGGCGCATCGTCTTCGCGAATCTCTCCGTCCTCGACAATCTCGAACTCGGCGCCTACCTCCGTCGCGACCGCGCGGCCATCCGCGAGGACCGCGAGAAGGTCTTCCGGCTCTTTCCGCGCCTCGAGGAGCGAAAGCACCAGGCGTCGGGAACGTTGAGCGGCGGCGAGCAGCAGATGCTCGCCATCGGACGCGCCCTCATGGCGCGCCCCACGCTCCTCCTCCTCGACGAGCCGTCGCTCGGGCTCGCGCCGATCCTGGTCCGGGAGATCTTCGCCGTGGTGCGGGAGATCCGTGAGCGGGGGACGACGATCGTGCTCGTGGAGCAGAACGCGCGCCAGGCGCTCGCGGTCGCCGACGTCGGCTACGTCCTGGAAACCGGAACCGTCCGTCTCTCGGATCGCGCCTCGGCGCTTCTCGACAATCCCTACGTCCAGGAGTGCTACCTGGGAGGCGGCGCGGCGTGAGCTCCCGCCGGCGATCCACGCCCGCGGGAGGGAGCGCCGCGGCGCTTCGGGGTCTCCCCTCGGTCGACGCCCTCCTGCGAACGGAGCCGCTCCGGGCGCTGAGCGCCCGCGCGCCCCGATCCGTGCTCCTCGAGGCCGCGCGCGGCGCGATCGCGGCGGCGCGCGCGGCCCTTCGCGCCGGGGAGGCCGCGACGGCGGGGAGCGCGCCGCCCGACGCGGCCGTCATCGCGGCCGACGCCGCGTCCCGCGCCGAGGCCGCCGTTCGGCCCCATCTCCGCTCGGTGGTGAACGCGACCGGCGTGGTGATCCACACGAATCTCGGCCGCGCGCCCCTCGCCGAAGAGGCCCTGCGCGCGGTGGCCGCGACGGCGGGAGGCTACTCGAACCTCGAGTACGACCTGGCGCGAGGCGAGCGCGGCTCCCGCATGAGCCATCTGGAGCCCCTCCTCCGCGAGATCCTCGGCGCCCCCGCGGCGCTCGTCGTGAACAACAACGCCGCCGCCCTCATCCTCGCCCTCAACACGCTCGCGCGCGGCAAGGAGACGATCGTCTCCCGCGGCGAGCTGGTGGAGATCGGCGGCTCCTTCCGGATTCCCGAGATCTTGGAGCGGGCCGGCACCACGCTCCGCGAAGTGGGGACCACGAACAAGACGAGGCTCCGCGACTACGAGCGGGCCCTCGGCTCCGCCACCGGCGCCGTCCTGCGCGTCCATCCGAGCAACTTCGCCATCGTCGGCTTCTCGGCCGAGACGCCCCGCGAGGAGCTGGTGCGCCTCGCGCGCCGGCGCCGCGTTCCCCTCATCGAGGACGTCGGGAGCGGCGCGCTGGCCGACATGCGCCGTTTCGGTCTCCCCGAGGAGCCGCTCGCGGCCCAGGCGCTCGCGGCGGGGGTTCCCCTCGTCACGGCCAGCTGCGACAAGCTCCTCGGCGGCCCGCAGGCCGGCATCCTGGCGGGAACGAAGGCGATGATCGCGGCGGCGAAGGCGAATCCGCTCACCCGGGCGCTCCGCGTCGACAAGCTGACGCTCGCGGCGCTCGAGGCGACCCTCCGCATCTACCGCGATCCCGAGCGGGCGGCGGTCGTGATTCCGGTCCTCCGGATGCTCGGAGAGCCGGCCGCGTCGGTCCGCGCGAGGGCGCGGCGGGCGCTGCGTCTCCTCGGCGCGGAACGGGCTACCCGCGCGGGCGCGGAGGTGGTAGCCTGCCACGGCGAAGTGGGCGGGGGAGCGCTCCCGCTCGCCCGAATTCCCTCGTTCGCCCTGTCGCTTCGCCCCGTTCGCGGGCGCGTCGGCGACCTGGCACGCGCGCTCCGGACGGGTTCCGACCCGGTTCTCGGGCGCGTGGAGTCGAACCGCCTACTGTTGGACATGAGAACCGTCGCGTCGCGCGAGGTGCCGCGCCTCATCGCCGCCCTCGCCGCCGCGCTCGACCGGGAGACGTAATGGACGTCGTCGCCACGGACGTCGAACGCTATTCCGATCCGAACGCCTTCGCCAGGGAAGTGAACCTTCCGCTGCTCGGAAGCGCGGCCCTGCCGCCGGTCCGGCCGGGGGCCACGCTCTCCGAGCTGCTCGCCGCGAGCAGCGTGGGCGGGCTCGAGCCGATCGTGGAGAACCTGGCCCAGACGCGCCAGTCGCTCACGCTCCGCTCGCTCCTCCTCGCGGGATTCCCGCACGATCCGGAGTGCTTCGCCCTCGGTCTCGCCCTGGGCCGCGCCTGGAGCCGCCGGGGGCTGAAGGTGGCCGTCGTCGACTTGGACGGCTGGAATCCGACGATCGTTCGGGGTGTGGGTGAGCCCGCCGAGGGACTCGTCGACGTCCTCGAGTACGGATGCTCGTTCCAGCGCGTGGCGTGGGAGCTGGTGGCCGGCTCGCTCTGGGTCGTCGGACCCGGGATGCACCCGGCCGAGGAATCCCGACTGGCCGATCACCCCGAGTGGGACCGGGCCGCGCGCGTCTTCGCGGCGCGCGTCGACGTGACGCTCTACGTGGCGCCCCTTCTCCACAAGCCTGGGCTCACCGGACGGCTCTCGAAGCGGATGGACGGCGTTCTCCTCACGGCTTCGGTCGACCGCGTGACCCGCGTGGAACTGCGCGACGCGTTCCTGGAGCTCTGGGGCTCCGACGCGCCGATCATCGGCTGCGTCGCCATCGATCCGCGCGCGGCGCGCCCGACGGCGGCCGAGGCCGCCCCGTCGCCCGCGTTCGCGCGGGTCTCGAGCTTCGACGAGGAGCCGCGCGATCGCGATCGCGGCCGGGCGGCGGCTCCGCCCGCGACGCCCGCGACGTCCGCGACCGAGACGCCCGCCTACGACGCCGTGGAGGCCGACGCCGGAGAATCGGCGCTCATGGCCGCGCTCGACCGCGAAGTCCGGCTCGGCGCCGTGGCCGAGAGCGCGCATCGCCACCGTCGCGCCGACTGGATCTGGCGCGGGCTCGCCGCGGCCGTCGTGGTTCTCGCCGGCGTCGCCGCCTGGATCGGGTTCCTGGCCCCGACGGAGCAGCGCGCCGATTCGCGCGGCACGCGGCCCACCGGAGAGGAGACGGTCCTTCCCGCTCCCGAGACCACCCCGCCCGCGGAGCCGCCGCCGGCCGCTTCGACGACGCCCGCCGGCGCGACGACGCCCGCGCGGCCCTCGCCCGTGACGGCGGGTCTCGGCGCGGGCAGCTCCGCCCTGCCGCCGGCCGTCGCGGCGGGCGGCGACGGAGCCGCCGCTGCCGGAACCGGAACGCTCGGCGCCGGCGCCTCGCTCACCACCGCGCCTCCGGCGGACGGGAAGAAATTCCGCGTCCACGTGGCCTCGTTCCGTTCGGTGGAAAAGGTCGCGCCGATCGTGCGCGATCTTCGTTTGAAGGGCCTCGACGCCTGGTACGAATCGGCGTCCGACGCGCCCGGCTGGTATCGCGTCTTCGTCGGGCGTTTCGCGACCGAGGACGAGGCGAAAGCGTACGCAACCTGGCTTCTACAGAATCAGTGGGTCGAACGGGCCCACGCGTTCCCCTCCACCTCGAGGTAGGCCGTGTTCCTCAAGCGACTCGACATCCAAGGCTTCAAGTCGTTCCCGCAGCGCGTTCGCGTCGACTTCGGCCCTGGCATCACCGCCGTCGTCGGGCCGAACGGCAGCGGGAAGACGAACATCGTGGAGGCGATCCGCTGGGTCCTGGGCGAGCAGAACATGCGCCACCTGCGCGGCGACACGCTGGACGACGTCATCTTCACCGGCTCCGCGCAGCGGAAGCCGCTCGGCATGGCCGAGGTTTCGCTGACCATGATCAACAACCGCGGCGTCCTCCCCTCCGAGTACACCGAGCTGGCGATCGCGCGGCGCACGTTCCGCAGCGGCCAGAGCGAGTACATGATCAACAAGAACGTCTGCCGCCTGCGCGACGTTCGCGACCTCTTCCTCGACACCGGCATGGGCTCCCACGCCTACTCCCTCATCGAACGCGGCATGGTCGACAACGTCCTCTCCGACGAGAGCGGGCACCGGCGTTTCCTCTTCGAGGAGGCGGCCGGGATCATGCGCTACAAGACTCGGAAGAAGGAGGCGCTCCAGAAGCTGGAGCTGACGGTCACCGACCTGACGCGCGTCGGGGACGTGATCGGCGAGATCGAGCGGGAAGTCCGCTCCCTGGCCCGCCAGGTGGGGAAGGCGCGCCGGTACGGACGTCTTCGCGACGAGATCAAGTCGCTCGACCTCGGCCTCGCCAAGGAGGAATACGACCGCCTCGTCGCGGGGACCGCGGCGCTCCGCCAGGAGCGGATCGCGGTGGAGAACCGCCGGGCCGAGCTCTCCGGGACGCTGGCGCGGCACGAGGCCGAGCTCGAGGAGCTGAAGCTGGAATTGCTGAAGCGCGAGGGCGAGGTTCGCCTGGCTCAGGAGGCCCTGGCCGAGCACGAAGCGCGCGGCTCGGCGCTCCTGAACGAGGTCTCGGTGCTCAAAGAGAGGCGCGCGGGGCTCGTCGAGAAGCTGGAGCACGCCCGCTCCGAGTCGGCGCGACTCCAGGCGAGCGTGGAGGAAGTGCGGAACGCCGCGGCGCGCCTCACGGAGGAACGCACGCGCCTCGAGGGCGTGGCCCAGGAGCGCGAGGAGGAGGAGCTTCGGCTCGGCGTGAAGCTGGCCGAGCTGGGGCCGGTCCTCGACCAGCGCCGCGGCGCCCTGTCGGAACGGAAGCAGCTCTCGCTCGACCTCTTCCAGGCGCGCGTGAAGCAGGAGTCGAGCGCGCGCGCCCTCATGTCGCGGCACGAGGAGCTCTCGCTCCGGCACGAGGAGCTGACGGCGCAGCGCGCCTCGCTCGCCCGCGACCAGGAATTCCTGACGTCGGGGCTCGAGGAGATCGCGCAGGCGCTCCTCGGAACGGCCTCGGACGCCACGGCCGCGCGCCGCGCGGTCGAGGAGGCGCAGGCGGCGCTCGTCGACGTGGAGCGGCGTCTCACGGCGCACGACGAGGTGGAGAAGCGGGCTCGCGAAGCGTACGCGGCCCTCGAGGCGCGCCACGCGACGCTGAAGGAGCTGAAGGAGAAGTACGAAGGCTACGACGCCAGCGTCCGCTGGCTCGTCGCGGGACCGACCCGCCCCGATCGGATTCTCGGCACGGTGGGCGACGTGCTCCACGCGTCGGGCGAATGGCTCGTCGCGCTCGAGGCGGCCCTCGGCGAGGCCGTCCAGTTCATCGTGGCCGAACGGACCGACGCGGCCCTCTCGGCGCTCGCGTCGCTCCAGCGGAGCGGCGAGGGCCGGGCCACGTTCGTCGCGCTCGACCGCCTCTCGCGCTCCCGCGCGGCCGTCATTCCGGACGAGATCCTTCGCTCGCCCGGCGTCCGCGGCGCGCTCCTCGATCACGTCCGCTTCGAGCCGGGCTACGTGGCGCTCGCCGGCTTCCTCCTCTCCTGGATCGTGGTCGTCGACTCGATCGAGGTGGGGCTCCAGCTGATCGAGCAGTATCCGCAGCACAGGCTCCACTTCGTCACGCCGCAGGGCGAGCGGGTGGTCGGCCCCGGCATCGTGCAGGGCGGAAGCGGCGCGACGCGCGCCGGCTCGGTCCTCCGTCGCGAGGAAGAGCTGGTGGAGCTGGCGCAGTCGCTCGCGCGGTCGGCCTCGTCCCTGGCGGAGACGGTGGCGATGTCGGAGGCGCTGCGCGGCGAGAAGACGCGCTCGCAGGGAACGCTGGAGGAGACGAATCGCCGGCTCGCGGCCTCGGAAGACGCGCACCGCGCCCAGGAGGCGCGCCGGGCCGAGCAGACGATCCGCCGCGACGCGATGGGTCAGGCCGCGTCCTCCCTCGACGCCGCTCTCGCCTCGGTGGCCGCCGACATCGCGCGGGCCATGGCGGAGGCGGAGGAGGCGAATCGCGCCCTCCAGAGCGCCGAGGAGGCGCGGGGACGCGTCGACGAGGAGCTGGCGCGCGAGGAATCCGAGTTCCGCGCCCTCGAGCAGGAGCGGGAGCAGGTGACCGCGCTTCATGCCGAGATCCGCATCGAGGCGACCCGCACGCGGAGCACGTTCGAGACGACGGTGCGGGAGATCGAGCGCCTCCACCTCAGCGCCGAGGAGGCCGAGCGCGCGATCCGGAACCGCCTGGAGGAGGCCGCGGAAACGGAGCGGCGCATCCGGGAGACCGAGGCGCTCGCGACCGAACGAGAGGCGGAGCTGGCCCTGGAGATCGAGCGGAAGGCCGAGCGAGAGGTCGCGCTGCAGAAGGCGCGCGAGCGCTTCGGGGAGGTGAAGGGCTCCGCCGACGACATCGAGACGCGGACGCGCGAATTCCGGCGCGAGAACAGCGAGCTGACCGAGCAGATCCACCGCGCCGACCTGGAGCGGGCGGAGGCCGACGGCGACATGCGGCGGCTCTCCGAGCGCGTCTGGAACGAATACGAGCTCGAACTCGCCTCGTACGTCGCGCCCGCCGCGGCGATCGAGGTGGCGGCGGCGGGAGCGCTGGCCGAGCTGGAGGAGATGGACGGGGAGCGCGCCGCCATGGCCGAAGGGGGCGAGCCGGCGGACGGCGAGTCGCGCGTGCCCGACGCCGCGATCGTGGATCGCGGGGATCGCGGCGACGAGGGCGACGACGGGGGCGACGACGCCACCCTGCCGGGCGCGCCGATCTCGGCGACCGCCACGGAGGCGGAGCGGCGCGAGCGGCTTCGCGTCCTCCAGGAGAAGCTCCGCGGCCTCGGCCCGGTGAACCTCCTCGCCGTGCAGGACTACGAGGAGCGCCGCACGCGTCTCTCCTTCCTCACGGGCCAGCGGAAGGATCTGGACGACGCGCGCCAGCAGCTCCTGGAGGCGATCGAGAAGATCAATCAGAGCGCCTCGGAGCTCTTCAAGACGACCTTCGACCAGGTGAACATCAACTTCCAGAAGGTCTTCACGACCCTCTTCGAGGGGGGCGAATGCTCGCTTCTCCTCACGGGCGACGACCCGCTGGAGGCCGAGATCGAGATCCTCGCCCGGCCGCGCGGGAAGAAGCCGCAGTCGATCTCGCTCCTTTCGGGCGGCGAGAAGGCGCTCACCGCCATCGCGCTCCTCTTCGCCATCTATCTCGTGAAGCCGAGCCCCTTCTGCATCCTGGACGAAGTCGACGCGCCGCTCGACGACGCCAACGTGGACCGCTTCGTCCGCCTCCTGCGCGATTTCAGCGAGAACACGCAGTTCATCGTCGTCACGCACAACAAGAAGACGATGGAGGTGGCCGACTGCCTCTACGGCGTGACGATGCAGGAGCCCGGCGTCTCGAAGCTCGTCTCGGTGAAGTGGAACCGGGAGCGCCCGACCGAGATCGACTCGCTCTCCATCTCGCAGGAGCCGGAGCCCGAGGCCGTTTCCGAGTCGGCGCCCGAAGCGCTTCCGAGCGGCACTCCCGGCGTCTAGCGCCCTCCCGCCGTGGGGCTCTTCGACAAGATCGTCCAGGGTCTCAAGAAGACCCGCGACGCCATCGCCGGTCAGGTCGCGGCGGTCTTCCAGCCCGGGCGGGCGCTCACCGACGAGGATTACGAGACGCTGGAGGCCGCGCTGCTGCGGGCCGACGTCGGCCCCGTCGCCGCCGACCGGCTCCTCGCCTCGGTCCGCGCCACGCTGAAGGACGCCTCCTACGAAGGGGGCGCCGCCGACGCGCTCCGCGCCGCGGTGGAGCGGCTCCTGACCGACGCCGAGGCCGCGGCCCCGGCCGCCGCCGCGTCCCCCGCGAAACCCCACGTCACGCTCGTCGTCGGAGTGAACGGAACGGGGAAGACGACCACCATCGCGAAGCTCGCCCATCACCACCGCCTGCGGGGGGAGAGCGTTCTCCTCGTCGCGTGCGACACCTTTCGCGCCGCGGCGGCCGATCAGCTGGAGGTCTGGGCGAAGCGCGCGGGCGTGGAAATCCACCGCCAGGCGGAGGGAGCCGACCCGGCGGCGGTCGCCTTCGACGGAATCGCGCACGCCCGATCGCGCGGGTTCGATCGCGTCTTCGTCGACACGGCGGGGCGCCTCCACGTGAAGGCGAATCTCATGGCGGAGCTGGAGAAGATCCGCCGCGTCGTCGACAAGGCGCTCCCCGGCGCGCCCCACGAGACGCTTCTCGTCCTCGACGCCACGACGGGGCAGAACGGACTTTCGCAGGCGAAGGAGTTCGACAGGGCCCTGAAGCTCTCCGCGCTCGCCCTCACGAAGCTCGACGGCACGGCCAAGGGGGGCGTCGTCCTCGCCATCGCGGAGACGCTGCACCTTCCGATTCGCTGGGTCGGCGTCGGCGAGGGAATGGACGACCTCATTCCGTTCGACGCGGCGGAGTACGCGAAGGGGCTCGTCGGAGTCTCGTAGCGGCCGCGCGGGCGCGCGCCGC
>DASTKG010000087.1:0-10540 GCA_035716005.1 Candidatus Eiseniibacteriota bacterium | reverse complement strand
TTCGAGGCGCCGGTTTACGTCGCGTGGGCGCAGCGGAACCGTTCGGCCCTCATCCGGATTCCGATCTACAAGCCCGGGAAGGAGAAGGCGACGCGCATCGAGCTTCGCTGCCCCGACCCCGCCTGCAATCCCTACCTCGCGTTCGCGGTGATGCTCGCGGCGGGACTCCGCGGCATCGAGGAGGGCTACGCGCTCCGTCCGGCCGTCGAGGAGGACATCTACGAGATGAACGCCCAGGAGCGTAAGAAGCACGGCATCGAGTCGCTCCCCGGCAGCCTCAGCGAAGCCGTCGACGCGCTCGAGAAGTCGAAGCTCGTCCGCGACACGTTCGGCGAGCACGTCTTCGAGAAGTTCGTCGAGAACAAGCGGATCGAGTGGGACAACTACCGCACGCAGGTCACCGACTACGAGCTGGACGCGTACTACCCCATTCTCTAGTTCCAAGGCGCCGGCGCGCCGGCGCTTCCTTCGTCTTCGCCGGTCACGATGGGCCCGGTTCCAGCGTATCGCGTGGAGCCGGGCCCGATTCGTTCCGCTCCCCGCGGGCGCCGGTGCTCCGGGAGGATCCCTTGACGCCCCCTCCCGGCGGTCGGTACTGTTTTCGGGTCACCGTCGGCCGCGCCCGATTTCGCGCCCGCGCTCGAACCCCGGAACCCGGACCTCAGGAGCCTCCAAGCCCATGCGCCATACAAGCCTCCGTTCCCGCTCGAACGCGACCTTCGCGCTCGTCCTGTTCCTCGCCCTTTCCCTGGTCGGCTGCGGCGGGGGCGCCCAGAAGGACGCCGGGGAGACGTCGGGCGGCGCCCCGGCGGCCGGCGGAAACGGTGAACCCGGAACGCAGGCTCCGGGGTATGAACTGGCGGACCTCACCGGCAAGATGGTCTCGAACCAGGAGTTCGCCGGCAAGGTCGTCATCCTCGATTTCTGGGCGACGTGGTGCCCGCCGTGCCGTGAGGAGATTCCCCACTTCGTGCAGCTTCAGTCGAAGTACCGCGACCAGGGCCTCGTCATCGTCGGGCTCTCGCTCGACGCCGGCGGCGCGAAGGACGTGGCACCCTTCGCCGAGGAGCACAACGTCAACTACCCGATGCTGATCGGAAACGACGACGTGGCGAAGGCGTACGGCGGCGTCAACTCGATCCCCACGACGTTCGTCATCGACCGCACGGGGAAGATCGTGAAGCGCTTCGTCGGCTTCACGCCGCCCGAGGTCTTCGAGCAGACGATCGCGCCCCTCCTCGCGGCGACCTCCTGAGATGTTCGAAACCCAGGCGAGTCAGGTTTCCCTCTTCGCGGCGTTCGCCGCGGGCCTCGTGTCGTTCGCGTCGCCCTGCGTCCTCCCGCTCGTGCCCTCCTACGTCACCTTCATCACGGGGGTGTCGTTCGACGAGCTGACGGCCGAGGACAAGACCGGCCGCATCCGCCGGCTCACCATCCTCCACTCGCTCGCCTTCATCCTCGGCTTCTCGCTGGTCTTCATCGCGCTCGGAGCCACGGCGACCGCGGCGGGGAAGTTCCTCCGCGAGTACCAGGACCTCCTCCGCCAGGTCGGCGGCGTCCTCATCATCCTCTTCGGGCTCTATCTCACGGGGGTCTTGAAAATCGCGGCGCTCTCGCGCGAGGCGAAGTTCCGGATGACCTCGAAGCCCCTGGGGCTCTTCGGATCGGTGCTCGTGGGAATCACGTTCGCCGCGGGATGGACGCCCTGCATCGGCCCGATCCTCGCCTCCATCCTGCTCTACGCCAGCACCGCCGAGAACGCGGGGACCGGCATTCTTCTCCTCAGCGTCTACTCGCTCGGGCTCGGCGTGCCGTTCTTCCTCGCGTCGCTCGGGATGAACTCGTTTCTCGCGGCGTCGAAGAAGCTGCGCGGCTCGCTCCGGACGATCGAGGTCGTGAGCGGCGTGATCCTCATCGTCTTCGGAATCGCGCTCGTCACGAACCTCTTCCGCTACTTCGTCTCCTTCCTCTCGCGCTTCCTCCCCGCGCTCGGCTGATCCCTCCCGGGCGCGGCCCCCGACGGTCCGGCGCCCGCCCGCGAGGCGTCGCGCCCACCGGCTAAACATGCCGGGCCCCTCTGCCGAAGAATCGAACAGCAGGGGGGACATGGAGGGGAACCCCCGCCGCGTTCCCTACGCATTCGACGAAACCCCCGGCGCGGGCGGAGTTACCCCGCCCCTTCGAGAGGCCATGGCAACCGAGACGAAGCGCACCAGGCAGGCCCTCGCCCCTTCAGCCGTCACGGCCGCGCAGCCGCTGCGGTCGCTCCCGAGCGCGCTCGACCTCCTCCGCGGTCTGAACGACGTGGCGCGATCGCTCGAGCCGTTCCACGAGGGGAGTTCCTCCCTCCGCCACGTCGCGGAGGGGGTGGAGCGTCTCCTCGGCCCGGAGGGCGTCGCCATCCTCGTGCGCGTCCGCCCCGGCGAGTACGTCTTCCGGCACGTCACGGGCGTGCTCCACGAGTGGAACGGCTTCGCGCTGAGCGGCCCCACCTGCGCGCTCCTCGACGAGGTGCTTCGCCGCGACGACGCGATTCTCTTCCACCGCCGGCAGCGGACGCCCTGGGCGCGCGAGTTCCTCTTCGCGGCGGGGATGAACGGCGGGGCTCTGGCGCCGATCCGCGCCCACGGCGAGTCGATCGGGGCGCTCCTCCTCAACCACTCGACCGCGTTCCGTTTCGGCGCCGAGCACGCGGCGGGACTCCGTTCGCTGGCGACGCTCGCCGGCGTGGCGATCCTCGAGGACGAGCAGCGCTCGAAGCTCGAGGATCTCTTCATGAGCGTCATCGTCTCCCTCACGATGGCGATCGAAGCGAAGGATCCCTACACCGAGGGCCACTCGGTGCGCGTGGCGGCCTACAGCGAGGCGATCGGAAAGCAGCTCGGGCTGCCGGCCGAGACGCTCGACGTGATCCATCGCTCCTGCCTGGTCCACGACATCGGGAAGATCGCGGTGGACGAGGGCATCCTCCACAAGCGGGAGCGGCTGAGCCAGGGGGAGAAGGAGAAGATGGACCTCCATCCCCAGATCGGCGAGAGCATCCTGCGTCCCATCGCGCTCCTCCACCCGCTCCTCCCGGGCGTCCGTTCCCACCACGAGCACTTCGACGGCACGGGATACCCCGACGGCTTGAAGGGGGAGGCGATTCCGATCGAGGCGAGGATCATGGCGGTGGCGGACGCCTTCGACGCGATGACGTCGGACCGTCCTTACCGGAAGGCGCTGGAGGAGCAGGCGGCGCTGGCGGAATTGAAGCGGAACGCGGGGACCCATTTCGACCCCAGGGTCATCGCGGCCTTCGAGCAGATCTTCCCGGCGGTGAAGCGGACGCTGGAGCACCTGCGTCCGAGAGACGAAGCGGTCAGCCCGTCTCGCTGACCCGCAGCTTCCGGAGCCTCACGCGGGTTCCGTTGTCCTCGCGCACGTCGAACGCCACCTCGTCCATCAGTTCGCGCATGAGGTAGAGCCCCCGCCCATGCGGGTTCAGGAGCGTCGACTCGTCCGTGGGGTCGTCCACCTTTCCCGGGTCGAACCCCGTCCCGAAGTCGTCCACCTCGATGACGATCTCCTCGGGCCGGACGCGGAACTCGAACTCGACCTTCTTCTCCGAGGCGAAGCAGTTCCCATGCTGGATGGCGTTCGTCCCGGCCTCGATGACGGCGATGAGGAGGGCGTTCTCGGTCTCCTCGGAGAGCTCGTATTGGCGGGAGATCTGCGAGATGACCGCGTGGACCATCGAGAGGAGCTCGAGCCGGCTCCCGATGGTCAGGCGGATGGTGTCGGTTCCGTTCGGGGACGGAGTAATGGGGGCGCCGCCCATGGGTTTACTGTAGCACCTACCGTGCCTTCAGAGCCACCAGGGTAATGTCGTCCGCCTGGTCGGCTCCCGCGGTGAAACGCGAGACTTCGTCGGCCACGGCGCTCACGATCTCGTCGGCGGTGAGTCCCCGGGGGAGCCGTTCGGCGAGCTGGATCAGGCGCTCCTCGCCGTAATCCTCGCCCTCGAGGTTCCGCGCGTCGGTGATTCCGTCCGTGTACATGAGGAGCGAGTCGCCCGGAAGAAGCGACATCGCGGTTTCGCCGTAGACGAAGCCGGGCGCGATGCCGAGGGGAATTCCCCCCTCTTCGAGGTAGCGCCATCCTCCCGTCGCCGAGAGCACGATGGGGTAGTTGTGCCCCGCGTTCGCGAATTGAATGCTCAGGTGGTCCCCGCCGACCCGCGCCAGGAAGCAGGTCGCGAAGCGATCGTCCGGGGTCGATTCGTGCACGAGCCGGTTCAGGCGCGTCATGATCTCGCAGACCGTCTTCGAGCCGTCGGCCTGGGTGCGAATGGAGGCCTGGACCATCGAGGCGAGGAGGGCGGCCGGCACGCCCTTCCCGGCCACGTCGGCGATGACCACGAGGAACGCGCCGTCGGCCAGCTCGACCAGGTCGTAGTAGTCCCCGCCCACCTGCTTCGTCTGCACGTTCAGCGCCGCCAGGCCGAAGCTCCGGATCGAGGGAAGCGACTTCGGGAGGAATTGCCGCTGGATGCGGCGCGCCACGGCCAGCTCCTCCTCGAGGATCGTCTTCTCCAGGCTCTCGCGGTAGAGGAGGGCGTTCTTCACGGCGATGCTCGTCTGATTGGCGAGCAGCTGGAGGAGGTTGACCTCCTCCGCCTTGTAGCGCGTTTCGGTGATCTTGCGGCCGAGCGCCATGAGGCCCAGGAAATCGCCGCCGTGGCGGAGCGGGATCAGGACGAAGGGGAGCGTGTCGAGGAGCGGCTTCACCTCCGCGGTGAGGCCGCGCTCCTCGGCCAGGGAAGGGAGCTCGTCCTTCCGGAGCAGCTCGGTGCCCTCGAAGAGGCGCGCGAGCGTGAGCCTCGGAATCGAGGCGAGGCCCGCCACGTCGACGCCGCCTCCGAAGCCGCGCACCGCCGGAGGCCGCCCTTCCGGCGCGACGAGGAGCACGGTCGTCCGCGCGGGGAGCGCGTCGCGAAGCGCGGTGACGACGCTGTCGGTCAGCTTCTCCAGATCGAGCACCGTGAGGACGTCGCTCGTCATCCGTCGAAGGAGCGTCCGGTAGTCCCCCTTCTCGCGGAGGAAGAAGCGGTCGAGCGTCTCCTCCAGCCAGGAGAAGACCGGCTGGAAGAGGATCAGGGCCAGGAAGAGCATCGCCGTCTGGAAGATCGTCGTGTCGTAGCCGCGCACCGTCTCGAGGAGCGAATCGATCTGGCGCACGATGAAGAAATAGACCGCGAGGAGGAACCCCGAGGTCACCGCGTAGAGGATCGACTTCCGCGCGATGAGATTCGTGTCGAGGAAGCGGTAACGGACCATGGAGTAGGCGATGGCCCCCGAGCCGAGGATGAGCGCGCCGATGATGAGCGAGGAGCGCTCGATGGGCGACCAGGGGTGGTTGAACAGCGTCGGCAGCGGCACGGCGACGGCGTAGAGGCCGGCGCACGAGGCGAGCCCGATGAAGATGGTGCGGACCTGGCTTCGGATCCGGCTGTTCGTCGCGCTCCGGTACGAGAGGAAGAGGATCGTCAGGGCGGCGACGATGTAGAAGAGGTTCACCAGCGAGAAGAGGATCTGGTGGAACCGGATCGTCAGCTCGACCGGAAGGCGGAGCGCGGCGATGAGTCCGCGCCCCACGGGCGCCTGAGCCACCATGGCGATGAGCTTGCCCCAGAGGGCCCCCTGCGAGAGGAGGAGCATGAACACGAGGTGGAAGACGTGGGGCCCGAAGATGACGACCGAGGCGAACCGGACCCGGCGGTAGAAGCGGTTCTCCTGGGGGAAGACGCACGCGAAGTAGAGCAGGGACGGGAAGAAGAGCTCCCAGAGGTAGTTGAACGAACGGAGGAGATCGTTGGTGCCGGGCTTCGCCGCGTGGATCGATTCCAGAATGAAGCCCGACGCGCCGAGCATCGAGCCGAACCCCGCGAAGAAGAGCATGAGCGAGGTGGCCCGGTTGGCGCGCTCGCGCGGCGCCTCTCGGAGAATCACGAAGCCGAGCATGAAGACGAGCCCGGCGACGAGTAGGTAGACGGTGCCGACGGTGGCGTTCGTCATCTAGCGAATCGGTTCCTCTTCCAGCGGAAGAAGCGATCCCGGCATCAGGAGCAGCGGGCGGCCCGGCTGGTCGATCACCTGCTGGACGACGCTCGTCTCGAGGAGCCGCCCCGCTCCCATTCCCGCGGCGTCGCTCGTCGTGGCGAGCGGTCCCGACGCGCCCAGGAGCCCGCGAACGCCCGGCAGGAACGCCGGGAGCCGCATGAGCGGCCGCTCCGGCAGCTCGATGATTCTGTATTTCTGGTTCCGAGCGGCCGGCAGGCGGCGCTTCATCGCCTCGATCGTCTCGTCCAGCGTGGCGATCCTGTCGACCAGCTTGTTCTCCACCGCCGTCTTTCCGTCGTAGATGTGCCCCTCGCCCAGCTCCCGCACGCGCTTCTCGTCGAGCCCGCGCGCCGAGGCCACGAGGCGGACGAATCGGGTGTAGACGTCGTCGAAGACGCCCTTGATTCGGTCCCGTTCCGACTCGGTCAAATTCCGCTCCGGGAGCGTCGCGCCGAGGATGGGGACCCTGAGGCCCCCCATGAGATCGGCGCTCTTGCCGATCTGGACGTGATCCGACGTGAGGCCGGTCTTCTTGCCGAAACCGTCGTTCCAGACCCAGCCCCCGATGACGCCGATGGAGCCGGTGATCGTGAAGGGGCCGGTGTAGATCGAATCGCCGTCCATGCTGATCCAATAGCCGCCGCTTCCCGCGACGCGCCCCTGCGACACGGCGACGGGCTTCTTCGCGGCTCGCAGCTTCCGCGTCTCGCCCGCGACCAGATCCGACGCGAGCGCATCGCCTCCCGGAGAATCGACGCGGAGCACCACCGCTCCCACGTCCTTGTTCTCGCGGAGTTTCTTCATCGCGGGCGCGGTCGTGCGCGCGCGGATTCCGGTGTCCATGGCGCACTCGCCGACGAGATAGACGAGCGCGATCGTCGGGCGCGGTCCCCATGTCTCGTCGGGCTGCCAACGGCGCGCCGCGAGCTTCGCGTAGTCTTGCGGCTTGCCGCGGCCCCCCGCCGCGACAACGGCCTTCTCCATGTCCTCCCAGCGCCCGAGCGAGTCGACGAGGCCCAATTCTTGGAGCCGGGTCGCCGCGAGGATCGGCTCCTCGTTCACCAGCCGGTCGAGGCGCTCCCGCGTGATTCGCCCGCTCGCCACGATCCCGTCCGCGAGCTCCTCGTACGACGCCCGCACCAGCGCCTCGAACTGCTCGCGATCGGCGTCGGAGAAGGAGGTCCGCGAGAACGTCTCGAGGGCGGACTTGTACTTGTAGAAACGCCACTCCTCGAACCCGAGCCCCATCTTCGCGAGGAGGTTCTTCATGTACGTGCGCGAGGCCTGGACGCCGGGCATGACGAGCACGCCCAGCGGATCGAGGATCAGCCGGTCGGCGACGCAGGCGAGGTAGTAGGTTCGCTGATCCATGTTGTCGGCCGCGATGAGGACTTTCTTCCCCGAGCGCTTCAGCGCGAGGAGCGACTCGCGAAGCTCCCACATCATGGAGACGTTCGCCTCGAAGCCCGAGAGCCGGATGGCCACGCCGCCGACGGTCGGATCCTCCTTGGCGAAGCGGATCTGCTCGGTCAGGTCGCGAAGCGGCTTCGAGTCCCGGTCGAACCAGCGGTACGACTGGTAGACGCCGCGGCCGTGGAGGTCCATGGAGACGTAGTTCCGCTTCGGCGCGAGATGCTTCTCGAGATCGATCCCTCGAACGGGCGGCGAGCCTCGGAGCGCGACCCACGTGCCGGCACGGTCGTCGGTGGTCGACCCGCTGTAGCCGGGGTCTCCCGATTCGAGATGCCGATAGGTCGGGGTGGCGCGCGCGCCGAACCTCGCGAGCGTGAGGCCGGCCGTGAACTGGAATCGGTCGTTGTCGCGCCAGCGCCCGGAAAGCTCCAGCCCGTCGATCGGGCGGATCGAGGCGCCGACTCCGATCGCCTCGTTGTCCCAGTCCCAGAAATTCTGAGCCGAGTAGTCCGCGAAGAGCGTGAAGCGCGAGGTGCCGTCGGGCCGGATGCCGACGTCGACGAGCACGGCGTCGTCACCGGTGGCGGGCGCCCAGTCGTAATTCCACCCGATGGAGAGATATCGCATCGGACGGTTGATGCTGCCGAAGGAGAGATAGTTCGACTTCTTCCACTCGTGGCCGCCGTCGTCGTTCAGGTGCCACGCGAAGCCGCCGAAGTGTTTCCCCATCCCGCCGGAGAGCGCGATCTGGTACTCGGTGAGGGAGGGAAGCGCGGGGTGAAGGCCGCCGTACGGATCGTAGTAGGCCATCGGATCGCGAAGCGCGGAATACGCGGCGGGAACCCCGTCGCGGTGCCGCACGGCGAAGCCGAGGCCCTGCCCCATGCCGAGCTGCCACCCTTGGAGTTGGTCGGCGTTCCCGCTGTTGTCGTAGAAGAGCCCGAGATCGAAGACGCCCCGCTCCGGCACCGCCCACGCCGCCGGGTTGTGCCAGGCGCCGAAGGCGCCGTCGTCCGTGGAGGGCGTCGCCGTCATCGGATCGTTCGACTCGCGGTAGGGTTCGAGGCCGGCGCGCGACGCGGCCGGCGCGAGGAGGAGGGCGGCGATCGTGGAGAGCGAGGCGAACGCGAGGGCGAAGGGCCGCGCGTTCGCGCCCCTTCCGGGCCCCGCCCCGCCGGCGTTCATTTCAGAATATCCGCGGGATCGGTGAGGTCGGGCTCCCGGCCCGGTGCGCCGCCCTTGCCCGGCCCGCCCGCCTTCGCCTTCGCCTCGTGTCTCACCGCGTAGAGCGCGCTCGCTCCGAAGAGCGTCAGCATGATCGTAATGGCCAGCCATTTTGGGATCTCCCACTGAATCCAGTGCATTGCGTGCGCATATTCGAGGAGGAGCTTGATCCCCACCCACGCCACGATCACGTAGGCCCCGTCGACGATCCTCGGGAAGCGGCGCACGATGCCGAGGAGCGTGCCGATGAGGATCCGCATCGTGATGATGCCGAGCACGCCGCCCGTGATGACGACCCAGAGCTTCCGCGACATGGCGACCGCGACCAGGATGGAATCGACGGCGAAGACGATGTCGGTGACCTCGACGCGCACCACGGTGCTCCAGAAGATGGAAAGGCCGAGGAGCGGCTTGATGACGGCCGCCGCCCCCTTGGGCTCGTCGGGATGCGTGGCGAAGTGCTTGAAGGGGAGGTAGAGGAGGTAGGCGCCGCCCGCCAGCTTCACCCAGGTCCACCCGATGAGGTGCGCCGCGAAGAGGGTGGCGATGACGCGGAACGCCACGGCTCCAAAGATGCCGTACCGGAGCGCCTGCTTCTGCTGCTCCTGGGGAAGCGGGAGGACGAGCACGGCCAGCACCAGCGCGTTGTCGGCGCTGAGGACGGCCTCCAGGAGAACCAGGAGACCGATGGTCAGAAAATCGGAGGCCTCGATCGAGAAGGGCATGAGGCCCCGACTTTACCCTAAATGGGCGAGGGGCGGGGAGTTCCGGCGGATGCCTCGGAAGGCGTAGCGCCGGGCGTCTCGAGCGCGGCGCGATAGAGCGTCGAAACGTACTCCTTCATCATGCGGCGGGCCGAGAAGCCCGGCGTGACGGTCTGGATCGCGCGGCGCACGACCCGCAGCCACGTGGTGGGGAGTCCCTGCGTGTCGCGGGCGTAGTAGAGGGGAACGATCGTTCCCTCCAGGAGCGAGTAGAGCGCTTCGGCGTCGCGCGCGTCCTGCACGGCCGGATCGGCGTCGAGCGAGTCTTCGTCGCCGAACGCCCAGCCGTTCCCGTGCCCGTGCCCCTCCACCCACCAGCCGTCGAGGATGCTCAGGTTGGGGACGCCGTTCAGTCCCGCCTTCATGCCGCTCGTCCCGCACGCCTCGAGCGGCGCGCGCGGATTGTTGAGCCAGAGGTCGACGCCCTGCACGAGCCATCGGGCCGCGTGCATGTCGTAGTCCTCGAGGATGGCGATGCGGCCCGCGAACTCGGGGTCGCGCGCGGCGCGATAGACGGCCTGGAGCATCGCCTTTCCCGCCTCGTCGGCGGGGTGCGCCTTTCCGGCGAAGACGAGCTGCACGGGGCGCCGGCGGTTGTAGAGGATGCGGCGCAGCCGGGCCGGGTCGCGGAAGATGAGGTCGGCCCGCTTGTACGTGGCGAAGCGGCGCGCGAATCCGATCGTGAAGGCCTCGGGCTCGAGAAGCGCGCCGAAGGCGATCGCCTGGCCCGGATCGACGTGGTCGTCGGCCCAGCGGTGGCGCGCGCGATGCTGGATGTAGCCGAGCAGCTCCCGCTTCATCCGCTGGCGCGTTTCCCAGAGGGCCGCGTCGGGGATCTGGTCGAGCGCCTTCCAGTACTCGGGGTCGTCGTGCCGCGCCGTCCACTCCGCGCCGAGGTGCTTCCGGAAGAGGCGGTCCATGTCGCCCGCGAGCCAGGTCGGGACGTGGACGCCGTTCGTGATGGAGCGGATCGGCACCTCGCTTTCCGTGGCGCCGGGCCAGAGATGCGCCCACATCTTCCGCGAGACCTCGCCGTGG